>JBBRVB010000350.1:0-4720 GCA_038247275.1 Chroococcales cyanobacterium | reverse complement strand
TCCAGCTCATCCTGGTACTCATTGTCGAGCCTGTCAATTCAACTATTACTGTGACTACGCTCAAGGCATATAGTTCAATAACTGCTGATTAACTGGGCATAATTTAGGAATGAGGATCGCTGGCGGAGCCAATCTATCCGTTATTGTCCGTTAGAGTTGCTGACGAACAGATCCAAATTA
Organism: Chroococcales cyanobacterium; assembly: GCA_038247275.1. Classification (GTDB taxonomy): domain Bacteria; phylum Cyanobacteriota; class Cyanobacteriia; order Cyanobacteriales; family Chamaesiphonaceae; genus Chamaesiphon. The sequence continues at coordinate 4,540 of JBBRVB010000350.1, read as the reverse complement.
GCCTTGCTTTGTTGAGACCCCGATTGATATATGCTGCTCCAACACCTTCAACCATTTCAAGTAGATCCCCGTCGAGTCGATCGTCACGAGATCGCGACATTAGTCAGTCGAGTTAGTATTAATAGTAAAGTTAGCGAAATTCACAACACTCTCGATCTCAATATTTCTTTGTGCGCTTATTTATTAAAATCTTATCTTGATTATCATGAAATCTATTTCATATCAACTAATATCATTGTAAATGAAGGCAATCGTCCCGATTATATTTGTGGTTGTTATCATGAAACTAAAGGAATAAGCTGGTATGCGATCGTCCTAGCGGGACCGCAAGCGCAAACTTGGGATGACAATCTCCAATTGACAACGGCGGCGAAAGTATCATTCGATCGATTGAATTATTGTACTAGTAATTTAGCTAAAATCTTAGTGACCAATCAATTGAGCGAAGTAGTAGATCCCGACACCGTTCATGGATTATTAATTATCGGTCAAGATCGTGAGTTCTTTCACAACCCCCAAAAACAAAATCGCAAACGCGATCTCAATCACAAGTCACAGATTAAATTGCGAACTTATGGGGCTTTTTTACGAAAGTTCGATCGCGAACGCAATAAAAATTGGTTAAATATGCCAGTTAGCGATCTAGTCGATCGACTCAGAACTAAAATTGATAGTATGTAGGATTCATTCAGTTGACAGTTGACAGTTGACAGCGACCTCTACTTAGAAGGAAGAGGATTGGATTGATGAATAGTCTGATTCTATTTTCTCGCCTTTAGGGGAGAGGCTTTAAACCAATTTTTTCTGGTAATTAATTAATAATTAATCATTATTTATCAGAGCTGCTACCTACCAGCTAAATTTTAGACTTGTTCGATCCGATCTATGTTTGTGCCAACCTAACTAACTTCACGATTGCGATCTTGACTATGCTCTAGCTAAATTTCGATCGATCATCTGAGCTAGAGTATTATCCTCGATACAGCGTCGCTCCGAACAGTATGTTGTCAAGTTTACGCCATTCATCATCCTGACACTACTAACGCGCACCCGAAAATCGTCAGTGATAAACCAGCACCGCTCTTGCCCTTGATTGTTATCATACTCAGTCTCGATCGTCAAAATCCCATCTTGCCCGAACCAATATCGCGAGATCACCGGAATCTTTTCGACATAACCGCGATCGCGAATCAACTTGCCAGATAGTTTGGTATCATCGTCGGGGACATCAATGAGCACCGCTCCATAATCGGCATTTGGCGGCTCATCATCGAGATTGGCTTGCCACATAAATAGCCCACCACCCATCGCCCGTGCGGGATCGATCGATTGCTGCTCACAGATTGCGGCAACTTTAGGATCGGTTTGTTCGATAACTCCCACGATCAAATTTGACTCTCCCGACTCATCATCCACCAGATCGAAATGATGTACCGCACGCAGCGTCAGCCAAGTACCCTCGCTCTTGCGAAAGAAGTCCATCATCGTCATCGGTGCAATTAGTGACATGGGGAGGTTAATTGATAGTTGATAGTTTCGATTTACATTTGTACAGATCGATTGCCTAAACTTACCTGCACACTATAGAGTTTATTAGTAACGAGTGAGATAAAGCAACATTGAACGATTCGGCGATCGCATCTTCAGAAATTTTAGCAGCCATCCATGCTGGAACATCGATCGATCGATGGGATCTATATCGATTTGATTTTAGCGGTGCCCAGCTCCAAAATGCCCACCTCCAGGGGTTAAACTCGATCGGGGCTAACTTTAGGGGTGCCGATCTCAGTGGTGCCGATCTTAGTGGTGCTGACTTACGGGGAGTCGATCTCCGCGATGCCAATCTCAGCGGTGCCAATCTCGAAAAAGCTTATCTCAATCGCGCTCAACTCTACAATACCAATCTGACTGATGCAAATTTATCCGGCGCAAAATTACAGGTAGCTAGATACGACGATCGTACCATCTGGAGTGCGGGATTTGCCTACAAATCATCAGGCGCGATCGGCCCTGGCGCAGCCCTCAACGGTGCCTATCTCAATACCGCCAACCTCCGCAATGCCGATCTCAGTGGTGCCAATCTGCTGGGAAGTTACCTTAGTGGTGCCGATTTGACAGGTGCCAACCTTCAAAGAGCCAGATTGAGTGGTGCGACACTTCAAAAAGCCTTCCTGACGGGTGCTTCCCTGCGGAACGCTGGTTTGAATGGTGTAAATCTCGAAGGAACCGATCTCCGCGCCGCCGATCTTACTGGTGTCGAGATGGAGCATTTAACTAGCATTGCTGGGGCTGATTTCAGTCAGGTACAGGGACTCAGCGACGATATTCGCGCTCGGCTCCTGGGGCGTACAGCCGCAGAATTAGATGTTTGGAATGCCTTCACCCGCCGCACCACCAGACAGAGTTTAACTCTCTAATCCAATCTTAGGCTATGGCAAAACTTGGCGCAGAAATGGATTTACTTGTGTATCAAAACCAACTGGCTTGACGTGCAAAAATCAAGATGGTCATGGGTGGACTCTAAGTAAGAACAAGCAACAATTCTTCTAATCAAATCTACATAAAGTATAAAATGAGTAAGATCGGACTAAGTTTGTTTAGGATTTGTTTAGGATTGGGTATAACAACTGGATTATCAGTCTTCACCGACAATTCAGTACTAGCTCAACGCAAAAATGTTAGTGCCAAAGAAGTTAATGGCACATTTACAACAGCCGATGGCTCAAAAGTAATTAAGGTGTTATCGGTAGGTAGGGGCGGACTCGATCGACCTGGTTACAATTTACAGGTTGAGATATCTGTATCTATCAAACAAGGCCCTGATGGACAGGTTAGAGGGAATACAGGTACATTAAAAGGCTATGCCGGAATAGTTGGCGATTTAGCTACTTTTACTCCCGATGATATGGATCGAGATAAATGTTCGATCGCCATGAAATTTACAAAACCTGGAACTTTAGTTGTCAAACAAAACGGGACTTGCGATTTTAATGCTGACATCATGACGACTGCTGATACTTATCAGAAAATCAGTAAGATTAAACCAGTTTTTGAGTCGTAAGCTAGTTATTTTTTATCGACTGTCAAATTAACTATTCATTCAACTTACCAAAATCTAATCATGCAGAAAATATTAGCAACTTCAATCGTACTTGGAATCAGCTCGCAATCTTTGGCTCAGATTCACTTGTATTCTCCTCCCTTCTTCCTCACTAGACCCTTTTCTTTACTCTTTAAGCGGGAAGAGAGTAAAAATTTCAATTTGCCCAATTCTGACACGATCGCATCCTCAATCTCCTGATTAGTCACCAGATCGAACCATCGGCTTTGACAAGTGAAATCGATCTAGTTCGTGGAGCGTCTGTCTGTGCAGAGGCGCAGTTCCTAACTGCTTGGATAGAGGTAGCATTTATCAGTTCTAAGCCGATAAAATAGAGATTGCTCACAATCAAGGTTTAAGATACTTCTATCCTGTTCGGATAACTCACGATCGTCCGGCTTTCTGCAAGTTAACTAGAGCCACTGTATGACAAATCCCGACTCTACTCCAATCCTCGCCTCACTCGAATCCTTAATCGATGTTGTCGCCAAATTGCGAGATCCCGACGGGGGTTGTCCCTGGGATTTGGCGCAGACACCTGAGAGTTTGACACCTTATATCGTCGAGGAAGCTTATGAGGCGGTACATGCGATTCGGAGTGGCGATCGAGATGCGATCGTGTCAGAATTAGGGGACTTATTATTACAGGTAGTTTTACAATCGCAGCTAGCTAGTGAAGCAGGGCAATTTACGCTCGAAGATGTCGCTCAAAGTATTAGTGAAAAACTCATCCGCCGTCATCCCCATGTGTTTGGGGATGTACAAGTATCAGGGGTAGAGGATGTTCGAGCTAACTGGGAAGAAATTAAAGCGATCGAAAAAGGTCAGACTAGCGAATTACTCAGCGATAAATTGAGTAGTTATGCTGAAAAATTACCGCCCCTAGCTGCGGCGATGAAAATCTCCAATCGGGCGGCGGCGATGGGATTTGAGTGGGAAAGTATCGATGGTGTGTGGGAAAAGTTTGAGGAGGAATTGGGTGAGTTAAAGGAAGCACTCGCGACACCGGATCTAGCACATCAAGAAACTGAATTAGGCGATTTATTATTTACTGTTGTCAATCTCGCGCGGTGGTGTCAACTCGATCCAGAGCGAGGATTAAGCGGTACGAATCAACGGTTTATCGATCGGATCGCCCAAATGGAACGATATATCGATCGACCCTTAACTGATTATTCAATTACTGAATTAGAAGCTCTGTGGCAACAAGCAAAACAACGATTGAAGGCGGGTGAATAGTCTCAAGGAAAAAACTAGATCCCCCATCCATGAAAGTGAGACAAGACAATAGTTTTCCCGATCTTGTTGCACTTTTCGCTAAAAAACTAGTAACTTTATTTTGATGCCAGATGTGAGCATAATTATCCCAATCTCGATCGATAGTCTTCATAACCAAACTCGCGCCAGAGTGCAAATTTACCATCTTTATCGATCCGCCCG
>JBBRVB010000349.1:0-4813 GCA_038247275.1 Chroococcales cyanobacterium | reverse complement strand
ATAAAGTTGTAAATAGTGTTTTCCTTTTTCATCTTTGCATTCGCGATCGATAATCGCTAACTCACCTAAAAGCCATTTGGCTTGAGTATAGATAAAATCGCTGTCTGGGTTATGGTATAGTCTCGCCTGGACGCTAGTTTTCTTTTCATCACCTAAAGTTGCATAATAGCCAAAAGCAATCGCATCATCGACTTTCTCAATTAACTTACTTACCTCACGTTCTGCATCATCTGCATCCATTAAGTTTTTAGCAGTACCTTCTAAAGATTGAGCAAAAGCACAAGTTAAACCAGTTAGAGCAGCGACATCTCGATAAAGTCTTGCCCTTTTTGGTATTTGATTGTCTGATTCCATTTGATCTCCTAAATCGTTAGTTAAAATTTCCCAGTATAGTGCGCGGACTTGTTCTAAGCCCATATCGCTCTTATGGCTGGATTCCCTCGTTAGTCGATAGTCAGCAATATACGGTAAATCTTGCTGTATATACCGAATGGCATCACCCAAAGGCATATTTACATCTTTGCCAGAGATGAGCATAAACTGCCGATAGCAGGTCATCAATCCTTTCAGGAAAACTAGATGTCTTCCTGAAAGCTGAATCTGACTACCTTGAATAATGAGTGAAAACTTAAAATCACTCAATACCTCCAGTGGAAAAATCGAAGCAACTTTGGCTAAAGCATATTGAACTTGCCCCAGCTTTTTAGAAGCAACATCTCCTCCACCAGTTTTTTCAGATGCTAAGACTAAATAACGACCTGCACTCAAATGCAGTTCTTTATTAGTCAACATTCGGATATAATCTTTGACTTTAAATTCTGCGATCGCGCTATCATTTTTAGGAGATAATTTTAGAACGATACTCTCATCCGTAACCTTCAGGGGTGAAGCGAATGCCAGTGCTGCACAGGATGCACAAATATGCGGTCTACCTTCACTAGGTGCCGATTGCCGACGTTGTGACGGACGTTCAAATATAAATCGTAAGACCTGCCAACGTGCTTTCTTAGCATCGATTGTCATGCCGCAAGCATAGCAAAACTCCCTACTATCATCTCCAGGCGATCGTAACTCTGGCAATACTAGCTGTTCGGTTAAAAGTGGTGGTGGTAAAAGCTCTAAATCCTCAGCCTTCATCTCCATTAGACGATACATTTCCGAAATACATTGAGTGAAAATATCCCCACGGGTAGAGTTAATTTGATCCGTTGCAGTTTTTGTGAAGGTTTTGGCGATTGCCTTGATTTTAGAAAACTGCTCAGGATTATTCCTCTCATCCAACTCAACAAATCCAAAAGGGTCGTTTCCCGTTGTATCGATCGTTTTTAACTTCTCTTGAATAAAATTTCGTCTAAATACAATTTTCTCCATCAGCTTTGTTTGCTGAGTTTGAAGTTTTTTCTGTTGAGGCTTGGTGATACCAGCAACACTTAACTGTTGCTCGATCGATTCAATCTCTCGATAAAGATCGGATTGTTTTTGTAATTCAACGATAAAAGATTTTTCAAAATACTCGGTATATTTTTTAGCTTCTTTGGCTTGCATCTCCTCCTTATCTTGGAGTGCTTTTTGTATAGATTTTAGATCTTTCTCGCTTAACTCATCATCATTAATGCTTTGGTGTAGCTTGTCTATGTCTTGCTGCCGCTTGGTTTGTCTGCGCTTAACATCACGAATCACCGCATAATACCAAGCAGATAATACCTTTGCTTGTGTTAGCGTTAAAATCGGTACATCTACAGTACTAAAGCCTCTGGCTGATAAAGTGACAGCATTAAGCATCATTGCGAATGTCTGAACCAATCCAGGAAGCTGATAGTTACCATAATCTGAGAAGATAACTTCTTTAATAAATTTCCCCCAGATCTCAAAGAAATTGGCAGATTCTATATTCCCAGGTATGAAAACTCGGACATGACGATCGCTTTCATCGAGTAAGATAATTCGATATACTTTTTGAAGATATTCTATGAACCTATCGATCGTACTCTCAACAGCCAGTCGAGCCTGTAGCTCTCCAGGTAATGGAGATTTATATAAAATTCTCATCTCTCCAATTATTGCTCGATCGTAAATCGCAGTATTTCCTTGAGTCTTGACATTCAGTATTTCATTATTACTACTTGCCTTAGCTAAGTTCAATCGACGAATCAAATTAGTAGCGTCTAGAGATCGAGCGATACTTTTAACTTCTGGATGATGAGCTAGCGCGTCGATCGTATCTTGCGTAGGTGAAACAACTTGACTCGCGATCGCACTAATCAATATCTTGAGATCGATAATTGTTGGTGCTGTAGATAATAGGCTTGGCATAGCGTATTTAAGATAGGGTTATTCAATCTGTATCCGCCGGACGAATTCTGACTCTGCGAGAATCGATCGTGATTATCGCACCTGTCATCAGCTCAGATTCAAACCGATTCAAAAATTCTAGACAGGCTTTAGAATGCTGCGTCGTTGCCAAATTAGACAATCTGACAATTCCCGAATGAGGTTGACCTTTAACTATTGCCAATTCACCAAAATCTTTGTCTTGAGTAATCAGAATGCGATTTTCAAGGTGAGCAGTTGCCAAAATTTCCTCATCGCCAGGATCTACGTCCCAATCGCCCGTCCAGATTACGTCATAACCCGCAGCAATTAGGTCGTCCCGCACCCGAAACGACATATTAGTATCAAGTAATATCTTCATTACGCAGTTTCAAGTAACAGGGGTTCGACACGCTCGTGTCCGACTAGACGATGTGCGTAGACTAAACAAGCTCGAACATCCTCTGCTTCCAGCCAGGGGTAGGCAGCTAGTAAAGTTTCCGCAGTATCCCCCGCCGCTAACATCCCTAATACCTGTTCTACAGCTAGTCTTCTACCTCTAATAATCGGCTTGCCAGCAAAAATTTGAGGATTGACAGTAATTCGTGTGAGTAGTTCTTGTTCGTTCATTTGTATACCAACTTTCTTTGTACTAAAGTCTTTCAACCCAATCCGATCGGTTAAGGATACTCACCGAATCAGAGCAAATGAACTCTGATTCGATGAGTATCCAACAAATGTACTATATCGCCACTCTAACAGTCATCTTGTACTCATATTGCTGGGCGATTACTTTGCGTTTTTCAAAGTGGTAGCCTCGCTTCTCAAGTACATGCTTAGTAGCAGAGAAACGGTGGCTAATCTTCTCAACCAACTCATTGGCAGGGTGCCAACAGCCATCAGACATAAGCGCGATCATTCGGTCAGGAAGGTTATTTTCCATTGTTTTAGGTATGTGGGTTGTGTACAACTAGGTCAGCTATAGGTTAATCTGGGAGACAAGTATTATTTTTGATTGAACTAGGTCTGACCTAGCTTCTTCCATAGAAGAATATATTATTGTTAATGCTCTGTCAAGTAAAGGTTGTGAGAGTGCTATAATTCAAAATGTTTCAGTGACACACATAGTTTTGACACTTAGATGAGTAGAATAGATACAGGCAAATCCTTTTCAAGGATTGAAACAATGCTTCTGTTAAGTACATCGTATTGCTTAATCTAATAAGCCCTATCAGGGATAAATCGACAATACATTCACTCCTTGCCAGGATCTATCCTGGCTTTTTTAATGCTCGTATATGCTTCTCACTAAAACTATTTTACCCATGCACTTACTCTATGGTTAACTAATTAATCCTACAATAACAGCTATAATATGAATTAACAAGCCTTTGTCATTGCAAAGTGTACGGACAAATTTAAATCTTATGACTCGTTCTGGACGCGCTCTCACCCTATCCCTCAACGAAACCGATCGAGCAGCCCTCACCCAACTGGCTCAAGAATTTGGCATGATGTGGGGCGACAAGCCGAATATTTCCAAACTGATCGAAACGATCGCTAAACGAGAGCTAACGATCGCCCATAACAACGATTGGCAACCATCAAAGATTCAAGCTTTAACCATTGCCATCAAAGCTCTAATCGATGCAGGGAAAACCACCGAAGCTGAGATCGTCGCGCAGATGCTGCTCGATCGATCCGAACTTACTATTCCCCTCCGCGCTGAACTTATTAAGTATCTGGATAATCCTATTCCGCCCTGGCGACAAAAAATCGACGAACTAATCTATCAACATCGTCCCTTTCGCCTGACTTATCGCGATGCTGCCGATCGACCATTCACTTTTACCGTTCTTTTTGGGGAAGTCCTCCCGATTGAAAAACGGCAGTATTTAACCTGTCAATGTGTCGAATCCGAGGGGAATAGTGATGTCCCTGGACTACAACACAACTGGTTTCTCAGGCTCGATCGGATTCAGAATGCGGTAGTCGTGCCGATGGCGGAGAAGTGGGAAAAGGGATTGGAAAGCATCCCAGTGGAGTTTCATTTGACTGGGGGGCTAGCTTTTGGCTACGAGCGGAAGGAAGACGATCTGGAAGTTACGGATCTAGAAACCGATCGACCAACTAAGCGGGTAGTTCGTAAAATCAACAGTACGTTCTGGTTCTTGCGGGAGATTTTACCCTACGGAGATGATTGTGTAGTGGTGGCACCAGATGCGGTGCTCGATCGAATTCGTCAAAAAGTCTGGTCTTTGGCGGTACAATACCCTGAAATCTAATTAAAAAAGCTGAGGAATACCCATATCGATCAATGGATAAGTTGGGAGAATTATAACTACCTCAACAAATAATTCTCTAGTTCTGGATATATACTTTCCGCACTCACCAGTAGTCTATGAAAAAGGAACCTCATTGAGGCGATCGGCTAAATTTACGCTACAGAGTAGTGTAATGACATATTGGCTAAACCTACAAAATTGGCGCGTTGGGCACTTTT
>JBBRVB010000348.1:0-4821 GCA_038247275.1 Chroococcales cyanobacterium | reverse complement strand
TAATTCCCCACTCAAGATTTACGAGGAATGGACGTTTCGATCGTCCCATTTACTCAACATATATAAGTAAGTAGATGCAATTAATTACAGAACAAGTTATGTCTCAAACCTAGCTGGTGGGCAGTGTCCACCCTACTTATGACGTTAATTAGTAACTTCCAACTAAAATCCAGAATGGAGCGAATGCCGCACTCCGCATCATACAGATTCTCGTTCCGAGAGGCTTCGCCAACGAACCTTACGCAGGAGAGTTTGAGAAGGCGGCGATTTGCGCTCGTCGGGTTCCCCGACGGTTTAGCAAATCAAGACAGCGTTCCGCCTTTCAACGGGGGGGCTGGGGGTCGGTACCCCCAGATCCGGGTTCTGCCCCCACCAGCAAAATTTGCAACTGACAAGTATATATCGCCTACCGATTCGCTTAGTACAAAAACTTATCGAGCTTTACTTAGCAGATAAAATACTCAACCGCACCACCTCACCATCCTTAAGCGGCTTACTAGCACGAGCAACAAAGCGTTCGCCAGAATTGAGACCAGAGAGAACTTGAACCTTGCCATCGATTTGTTGACCCAGCGTCACCGCCCGAGCAGTAACCTTAGCTTGTTCACCTTGACGGACGATCGCAAACAATGTCCCACTAGTACGATTCACTTTAGAGCCACCTGAATCTGTGGTTGGAGCTGGACTCCTGGCTCCATTGCTTGATGGCGTGGATTTAGTGGTAGCGCGATCGTCTTGGAGAGCTGACAAAGGGATGACGACTTGATTTGAGCTAGCTTGGACAAAAGTTGCCCGTGCGAGCAAACCGCTACCAACTTTGCCATTGGGATTGGGGATGGTCATTTCGACAGGGATGAGGCGGGATGTCGGATTGGCAGCAGGCGAAATCTGAGTAACTTTACCCACAAATCGTTCCTGGGGAAAGGCATCCAGCTCGATCTTGGCACTGCTACCGAGCCGGACATTTGCCAAATCGAGTTCGGAGACTTGCACTGTCACCTTAGCTTGACTAAAGTCGCCCAACCGCAGCAGTTCGTTACCTACTTGGATCAGATTGCCTGGTTCGGTCGATCGAGTCAGGACTGTGCCAGAGATCGGAGCTGTGACCACAGCATAAGATCGCCGCTGTCGTTGTTGAGCGACTACTGCTTGTTGAGCGGTAATCCGACTATTTGCCACCACAATCGCTTGTTGAGCGGCACGGACTTTGGCTTGTGACGATTGGAGTACTTGCGCTGCTGTTTTGGCTTGGGTGCGAAATTGTTCTGCTTGCTGCTGCGAGACAGCTCCCGATTTGGCAAGATTATTGTATCGAACCGCATCGGACTGGGCTTGCTGAAGCTGCAATCGATTTTGTTCTACCTGAGTTCTGGCATCGCTGACTTGGATCTGAAATTGACTGATTTCAGTGCGGCGCGATGCTAATTCGGCTTCGGCTTCGGCTGTGGCTGCTGTCAAAATTGAGTCATCGATCTGCGCCAACTTTTGACCCTGCTTGACTCGATCGCCTACATCTACATTCAATTGTCGCAACTGCCCTTCTGCCTGAGCGCGGATCGCTACTTCTTGGCGGGGTTGAGTCGTCCCAGTGTATTCTCTGATGGCTGTTAGGGGGGCTGTAGTCGCGATCGCAACATCTACAGCAGTCACCTGTGCCTGGACACCACCAGGTCTAGTCTGAGCGTCGGCACCATCCTTGGGCGCAGCATTGCAACTAGTAAGGACGAGCGCGACGAGGGCGATCGATCCTATTTGCACGCCCCCAACTCGATCTTGGCGGTAACTTTTGGGTCGGATACTCATCGATCGCTAAATACGCAAACAATCTTGCAAATGAATTGTGATGAAGATAGTCAGGATAAACACGAATTTATCCCGATCGTACTTTCTCAGATTATAACAATGGAGTTGTCTGTCGATCTGATTATTTTCAGCGAGGGGACGGGGAGACGCATTACTCACGATCCTCACATCTTGCATCAAAACAAAGTTACTAGTTTTTTAGCGAAAAGTGCGGGAACAGGGGTTTCCCCGCTTGGGTTCGTTTCATGGTCGGGAGACAAAGGCGGGACGAACTCCGCCAAGTGAAGCACCTTTTCAAGACAGTGGATCGTGGATATATGTTAGGAATGTGCTTGAGTTTGTGCCGATCGTCAAATTCGATCGACACAGCATCGCGATTATTTCTTCCCAAATCCAATACCTGTTGCCAAACATTTAGTAAAATCCGCGCGTAATTTAGCTTCATCGAGATCTCGCCCGATAAAAACCAACTCATTTTTACGCTGCTCATCAACCCGCCATTCGCGATCGGGTTTACCATCAAATAGCATATGTACACCTTGGAATACAAACCGATTTTTTTGCCCTTGAATATTTAAAATCCCTTTCATCCGAAAGATATTTGGGCCTTGATTTGGTAACAAATCGCTCAACCAATCATTAATTTTATTGATATCCATCGCCCCCGATAGGACTAGTGCCACCGATTTTACTGACTCGTCATGGACGTGAGCTTCTTCACCCAAAAAATCAGGATCGATCGTCAGCGCATGAGATAGATCGAAGCCGCCAACTTCTAGAACTGCATCCATATTTACCTGGGCATTTTCAGTCCGATAAATCTTTGCCATCGCATTCATATTCCGAATTTTACGTTCGAGTTCATCTAACTCGGCAACCGTAACTAGATCGGTTTTGTTGAGCAAAATTGTATCGGCGAAAGCAATCTGTTCTTGCGCCTCATCTGCATCCCAATGGAGTTGGATATGCTTGGCATCTACCACTGTCACTACTGCGTCTAAGCGGGTATGTAGTTGAACATCTTCATCGACAAAAAAGGTCTGAATTACTGGAGCGGGGTCGGCTAGACCAGTCGTTTCAATCACTAAATGGTCGAACTTATCACGCCGCCGCATTAATTTATCAATAATTCGCACTAAGTCACCGCGCACGGTACAACAAATACAGCCGTTATTCATCTCAAAAATTTCTTCATCGGTACTGACTACTAATTGGTTGTCAATTCCGATCTCACCAAATTCATTGACAATAACCGCTACTTTTTTACCATGTTCGTAGGTCAGAATATGATTGAGTAACGTGGTTTTTCCTGCTCCTAAATATCCAGTCAGGACAGTTACTGGAACGGTTGTGCGCTGTGGATTATCTAAAGTATTTACCATGAGTATTTTAACCTTATAAGTGATTTGGCAATCTCAATTGCAACTTCAGGCAGATTGTTAAATTAAGTCGTAAATGGGTGTCACAGGTATGTCAGCGATCCGAATTCACCTGTATCCTAGCTTACCGATCTAATTGACAGCAAGCTACTCCACCCTTTAAGATGATTTTGTTCGGAGCGATAATGATTCTCATTCTATCATAGATTTGCAGCACGGATTTTGCCCCTCACACGCCACTGCGCCAGAAACCCGCCCACAATTTACCAATTCAACAGATCGTGAAAATTAGCCCTCGTTGCTCAGATTCAAACCAACCACTACGCCACAATTGGCTGGTATCATCACTACTAACATTAGGGCTGCTAACTGGATGCACCACCCCGAATAAACAGCCGACAGATGCCGCTAGCCCCACAGCTAGTGAAACTCCAGCCGCAACCACCGCCGCAAATACAGATAGCAGCCCGAAAGTAGTTGTAACAAATACTGTACTATGCGACTTGACCAAACAAATTGCGGCTAGCACTGTAAATGTAGTGTGTCTGCTGGCTCCTGGTAGCGATCCTCACGTCTACAAATTGACACCAGCAGCCAGACAATCGATCGAGGATGCTAAACTAGTCTTGTACGGTGGCTATGACTTTGAGCCAGAGCTAATTAAAGCGATTAAAGCAACATCTAACCCAGCTCCAAAAATCGCCGTTCATGAAGTAGCGGTACCCCAGCCCCAGCAGTTTGAGGAAGACGGTAAAAGTACCACAGATCCCCATGTTTGGCACAATGCCCAAAATGGGATTAAAATTGCTGAAACGATCGAGGCTAATTTAGAGAAATTAGTACCCGCACAAGCAGCAACATACAAGCAAAATACGCAAAAATTAACAACAGAAGTCGGACAACTTGATACTTGGATAAAATCTCAAATCGGTACGATTCCGGTTGCTAAAAAAGTGTTATTTACCACTCATGATGCACTAGGATATTACTCCAAAGCTTATGGAATTCCCGTGGATGCTTTAGAAGGATTGAGTAGTGAAGAAAAGCCCAATGCCGCTAGAGCAAAAGAACTTGTTGGTAAAATCAGAAAGGCTCAAGTCCCGACTATTTTTGCAGAATTGACGCTCAATCCCAAGTTAATTAACACGATCGCTTAAGAAGCTAAGGTAAAGGTATCACCGCAAGAAATCTATGCTGATGGCTTGGGTGAAGTGAGTAGTCCAGGTGGAACTTATCAGAAAATGTTAGTTTCCAATACTAAAGCGATCGTTGAAGGATTGGGTGGTAAATACACACCTTTTGCTGCTAAATAAGTTTGATTTACCTAATGGAATTAACTTAAAATAAGCGATTCTCTATTAGAGAAGATAAATTAATTAAATGCTAGATTGTTTCATCGAGCCTGCCGTTGGCACAGCCGCTCTGAAAGATAATCGCCGCTTGATAAAAGTTGAGAATCTGACGATCTTGCAAACTGTAGAATACATGCCGTCCCTGTTTGCGAAAATTGACCAATCGAATCGCTCTGAGCGTTCTTAACTGATGGGATACAGCCGATTCATTCATCTCCAAGAGTGCGGCTAAATCCCCGACGCACATTTCCTGTGTTGCCAGGATCGATAGAATTCGTAACCGATTG
>JBBRVB010000347.1:0-4826 GCA_038247275.1 Chroococcales cyanobacterium | reverse complement strand
CCTGGCAATCCAGCTTTGGAAAGACTCATGCAGTGCAAGATATTATCACCAAAAATCGGGTTCATTTCTGTGAAATTTAAGCTCGGAAATGGTGGTGCATACGCCGAATCGATCAGCACTGGCGCATCGTAGCTACCTGCTAGCGCGGCAATTTTCTGGACTTCTTCATCAGTGAGCACATTTCCAGTCGGATTACAAGGGCGCGAAAACAGGACGCAACCAGTATCTTCGCCAATCTGGAGCTGACTAAAATCAGGACGATATTTGAAACTATGATTGGCAGCATCGATATCCAAAGTTGGCTTGTAAGCCACGATCGAATCTGGCGCGATCGCCATGCCACCATAACCCGTATAATCAGGACTCAACGGCAATACTACCTGCTTTTGCTGTCCCCCTCTAGTTTGACCGCCAAAGGCATTAATTGCATAAAAATACAAACTTTGACTACCAGGTGTAATGAGGACATTCCGAGCGGTCAAATTGAGGCTGTAGCGATGATTAAAATCACTCACGATCGCGTCGATCAACGGTTGATAGCCCTGACTCGAACCATACCGACACACTACCTCACCATAATCGGGACTATCTAACAATTCATGAGTGTAGTCCCGCCACATCTGCTCGATTTCCGGTAGGATCGTGGGATTACCAGCACTGAGATTGATAAACTCTTGACCTTTGCTAGCAGAAAGAGTTGCTTGAATGTCTTTCATGATGGCGCGCACGCCAGTCAGGTTGGACATTTGGCTACCGATTTGTGACAGTGCGAGATTCATAATGGTGAAATAATGGAGGATTCGGCTTCCGCCGACACTTTGTGAACGAGCAGATGTTATGGCTATTATAAACAACGATTCCGCTAAGTTGTCTATAATCATTGAGCGCACTACGATTAATCAATTAGGAGTTAGAGAGCGGTGAGTAGAGTTGGGATTGGGATTCGCACGGCAACCAAACGCAAAGAACGTGCAGCGGGACAGATTCATGTCTATGACGGTACGGGCAAAGGCAAATCCCAAGCGGCTCTAGGGGTGGTACTCAGATCGATCGGATTGGGAATTGAAGCAGGTGCAGATACCCGGATTTTGTTAGTGCAATTTCTCAAAGGGTCGGAACGGGACTATGATGAAGATGCCGCGATCGCCGCACTCCAAAAGAGTTTCCCCCATTTGATCGATCGAGTGCGGACAGGGCGATCTGAATATTTTGGCAAGGATGAAGTCACCGATTTCGATCGCGCCCAAGCTCATCAGGCTTGGACAGTTGCTAAGGGGGCGATTTATTCGGACTTGTATTCAGTGATAGTTCTAGACGAACTCAGTCCTACTCTCGATTTGGGCTTACTACCGATCGCCGAAGTCGTCGAAATCCTCCAAGCCAAACCCAATCATCTCGAAGTAATTGTCACCGGAAGAGATGCACCCGCCGCACTGATCGAAATTGCGGATTTACATTCCGAGATGAGAGCGCACCATCATCCCGAAGCCGCCGCCCAAGGCATCGAAGGGATCGAAATCTATACAGGTGCGGGCAAAGGCAAGTCTACAAGTGCCCTGGGCAAAGCATTACAAGCGATCGGACGGGGCATCGGTCAAGATGAATCCCATCGCGTCTTGATCGTCCAATGGCTCAAAGGCGGTACTGGCTATACAGAAGATGCCGCGATCGATGCCTTGAAAAAAAGCTATCCTCAACTAGTAGATCACCACCGCTGTGGTAGCGATGCGATCGTTTGGCGGGGTAAACAGCAAGAAATCGACTTCATTGAGGCCCAGCGGGGCTGGGAGATAGCCAGTAGTGCGATCGCCTCGGGATTGTACAAAACGATCGTTCTCGACGAGTTAAACCCCACTGTAGACCTCGATCTCTTGCCTCAAGAACCGATCGTCCAAAGCTTGCTCGATAAGCCTAAAGGTACCCAAGTAATCATTACCGGGCGATGTTTTAATACTCCCGCTTACTTTAATATTGCCAGCGTCCACTCGGAAATGATCTGCCATAAACATTATGCCGATCGTGGTGTGGATCTTAGAAGAGGTGTCGATTTTTAGTCTGAGCTGGTGAGTTACCAAACAGCACGGGTTTAAAACCCCTACCAACAACTTCGCTCTCTTGAAAAGGTGCGTTCTTGGGCAAAGCCCAAGCACGCACCTTTTCGCTGTTAACTGTCAACTGTTAACTGTCAACTGTCAACTGTTTAATATTTCATCCTCTAGAGAGAGGGTAAATTTGGGACGATCTGCTAAAAATAGATGATAAATTATCATCAAGCAGCCAAATGAGTGCGAGAAAAATCTGGAGCCTGTTGAAGGAAGCTGTCGAGGAGTGGCAGCGCGATCGAGTTGACCAAATGGCGGCAGCACTGGCATACTACACACTATTCTCGATCGCCCCGTTGCTGGTGATTGCGGTGGCAGTTGCTGGAGCTGTATTCGGGGAAGAAGCAGCTAGAGGTGAAGTGGTTGTCCAGATCCAGGGTTTACTAGGTAAAGCCGGTGCGGAGGTCGTACAGACAGCTCTGGCAAATACTCAAAATCCCCAGGCTGGAAATGGGATTGTACCTTCGATCGTGAGCACGATCGCGCTACTATTTGGAGCTTCTGGAGTTTTTATTCAACTCCAAGACTCGCTCAATACCGTCTGGAATGTCAAATCTTCGCCACAGACTGGAGTTAAATCCGTGGTTCGCAAGCGGATTTTTTCGTTTGCAATGGTGATTACGATTGGGTTTATTTTGATGGTTTCGTTATTAGTCAGTGCGGTCTTGGCAGCATTAAGCACGTTCACTAACCAACTATTTCCAGCGGTGGAAATTTTCTGGAAAGTTATCAATATCGGGATTTCATTGGGAGTATTTACGATGTTGTTTGCACTGATTTACAAGTATATTCCTGATATCAAGATCGCTTGGAAAGATGTCCTAGTTGGTGCCTTTTTTACTTCGCTGCTATTTAGTATCGGGAAGGAGTTACTCGGATTCTATCTAGGTAATGGGAGTTTTGGTTCGGCTTATGGTGCGGCTGGCTCGGTAGTCACGGTGTTGGCTTGGATTTATTATTCTGTCCAGATCATGTTGTTTGGGGCAGAGTTCACACAGGTATATACGCGCAGATATGGATCGCATCGATCGAGAGCCAACCCTGCTCTCGATCGGCAGTAGTAATGGTTTAGCCGAGTCAGGATAATCTACCGATTGGTAGACTTAGCGGTCGAGTTATTTGTGATAGTTTAATTAAACTTAGCCACCTTATTGTGAAATCGCATGGAAACTACTTCACAGTCCCAACCACCGTTCGATGAAACCAATGAGGATACCCCGGAAATTGGCGGGGGGCTACCAGTAATTAAGTATTGGGCAGAGCATACGATTTCACCAGAAGGGCCGAAACTCTGGCAGACTTTGCTGCACCATAGTGCGTGTTTATCTTGCTCTTGGGGAACGGGCGGACAAAAAGGGGGCTTTACCAATGAAGATGGTGAAAAGCTGCAACGCTGTATGAAAAGCGTCGAAGCAATTATCGCCGAAATTCAGCCGCCAGTATCTGGGCATTTTTTCGATACCAATCCGATTGCCAGATTACAACAGCTTACTTCTTATGAAGCCGATCGATTGGGGCGATTGAGTTTTCCGGCGATTTTACGGGCGGGGAGTTCGCACTTTCAGCGGATTTCTTGGGATGAGATCTACTCGATCGCGACTGCGGCATTTAAGCTAGATCCCGAACGGGTGGCTTCCTACAGTTCGGGGCGCGGCTCGAATGAGGCGGCGTTTGTATTGCAGCTAATGATGCGAACTTTGGGTTCTAATAATCTGGCAGATTGTTCGGACTTATGTCATGCGCCATCGACTACCGCGCTGAGTGAGATGTTTGGTACCAAAACTTCGATCGTTAGTCTCGAAAGCTTGAAGGAAGCGGATTGTGTGGTACTAGCGGGGGCAAATTCACCCTCTAATCATCCGCGATTGATGAATGAGTTAATTAAAATCCGCGATAACGGTGGCAAAGTTATCGTCATCAATCCGGTGATGGAAATTGGGCTGGTGAAATTTGGCTCCCCAGCTTTCCCGGTTAAATCGCTAGTTCCCGGATCGAAAATTGCCGATCTATATTTACAGCCGATTCCTGGTAGCGATGTCGCCTTATTTGTCGGCATTCAAAAAGCATTGATGGGACAAGGCAGAATCGATCGCGAGTTTTTGCAAGCGCATACTGAAGGTTGGGAAGCCATTCTCGAACAGGCGCATACGACTTCCTGGGAAACCATTACATCTACCTGCGGCGTATCCCAAGCCGAAATCGAAACCGCCGCCACGATCGTCGGCTCATCCAAACGGGTTGTCTTTGCCTGGGCGATGGGACTCACCCAACAGCTCAATGGTGTCGATAATGTCTACAGTATCGCCAACACTGCTCTAGTTAGCGGTAATGCTGGCAAAATGGGAGCTGGTGTGATGCCAGTACGCGGACATTCCAACGTCCAAGGCTTCGGATCGATGGGCGTGACGGTCAAGCTCAAAGAGGAGTTAAAGCAAGCCTTAGAGCGGCTGCTAGGTCGCTCTCTGAACCTCCCCAAAGGCTATCATACCCGCGATCTGATCGAAGCCGCCGCCGCAGGTAAAGTAGATAGCCTGATCTGTGTCGGTGGTAATCTCTATGGTGCCAATCCCAATTCCCATCAGGCAAAGCAAGCCCTGGGCAACATCGACACCATCATCTACATGGCGACAAAGCCCAACATCGGGCATTTTAATGGCTTGGCAAAAACCAACACGATTATTATCCCTGTCTTCAATCGGTTTGAAAATCCCTACAAGACTACCT
>JBBRVB010000346.1:0-4841 GCA_038247275.1 Chroococcales cyanobacterium | reverse complement strand
GCATCTCCTGCTGTAACATCTGCGATAAATCATGAGGAAATTGTTCTAGCAACACCTCTAATCGCCCAGTCGCTACCAATAGGAGAAAAGATGGATCGTTAGCATCCATTTTTGATAAGCGGACAATTTCATACACTTTGACTTTGAACTCATTAGACTTACCTTCCAGAACTAGATCTAGAAGTTGTTTTTCCTTCACTGGTATCGGCTGTTTACCATTCGGTAGATTTAGGCTACTCATTATAAATCCGGTTTACTCACTTGCTTTAGTACTATTATACCAAATAATTGATAGCCGTAAATAACTGTTGGCATAGCCTCACGGCACGAGGCAGACCTTCGCGAACGAAACGAGAATCGAGTCACAAATTCAAGCCGTGAATGCGATCGCCATCGACAATAAATTAGTAACTTGAATGGCATAAAAGCCTTACTCGCTTTACATCTCTTCCCGCTTGAATAACTTAGTCGATTCAAATGCCCGATAAGCGGTTTTTAAATACTGATGGATATCTTGTTTACCTAAAGTCTTAAACTCTCCTGATTCCATCGCCTCATCAAATGTCCATCGTCGGGCATTAATTTTAATCCGCTTGCCATCAGAGAGTTTAGGAAAATCAATTACCTTGACCTTATATTTAGCAATCGTCTCCTGTAACTGCTCGTGCTCGTCAAAATACTCCCACTCATCGCATCGCCCCCAATTCTTAACTAAAACGTTGGTTACTTTTTTGTGATAATATTCTGCCGACTTAACAAATAAATTAATCGAATCGTCCTCTCCATCGCAGACAAACCAGCGGACTAACTTCACTCCGTGCTGTTTACCCATTTTAATTACATCCTTACCATCGATCCATGCCACTACCGAACGATGAACTTGAGATGGTAGATCGACAAGCGTTGTCCGCTCCATCGCCCACTCGAAGATATCATCTGGCGAATCAATCTTCTTTTCGCTCTCACTAAAAATTGCATAGCGAATTGTATCGTCGTAAAATTCTCTATAATGCTCTTTATCTCGATATCGATTAGTCGTTGTAGGATTACTCCGATCTGTAGCAACTAGGTAGAATAGTGGGTGATGTTCGCGTAAATACTGCGTCAGTGTAAAAGCAAACCAAGACTTTCCTGTTCCGCCTTTCTCTCCGTCAACTAAATGCACTGTTGCCATAAAAATATCTATGTATAAATAATTATCGTTAATCTAGCAGCGTTAAAATTTCAGTTTAATTAAGATTTAAAATTTACTACTATTTGTTAAACTCATTTTCAATGTTTGACCGATCTGGCTGACCTGACTGACGTAATTTTTTTGATTTTGCATTAGTAGCAACATTCGGATTAATTACGTTCCGATCGGCACCTTCGATCGCCTCAGAAGTTAGATCGGTCACATCCGTCTCTAGCTCGGTATCTGTCTCGATCTCAGCACGATCTACCACCACATCAACAGCCAAAACTACATCTCGTTCTGGAGTAGCTTCATCGTTACCGATCGCTTGAGATTGCAGTACTACTTCCTCAGATGTTTTTTGTTGACTACTTTGAACATCTTTCTGTGCTGTTTGATTTGGCTTCTTCTGCTTGACAATTTCTCGTATATACTGCCGTAACGTCGTTCCACTAATCATAATTTCAGCCTTTTCGAGCATAGTCGCTACCTCGTCATAGCTATAGCCTTTCTTGAGCACATTTTGAATCGTAGGATACATCGCCTTAACTGCCTCCCGTAGTGAATGCTCTTCTTTGACTTTCTTGGGTAAATCTTGCAGCAAATCCACAGCTTGGGTAATATTTGATTTTTTAACCTTTGCCTTTTTAATCTCCGCCATCTTCGACACCTCTAACACTTTTCCAACCGAGCGACTCCTCAGATCTAACTGCAATCCGAATAAAGTCACCAGTCACCACCTATTAAAAATACCCACAAACCAGCCTTAAATAGCTATCGGTCTTCATCAATAGCCAAATCACTCCCAATTATTCAACTGCATCTAGCTCCTTGATGACTGGCAGTACCTAGATAGCTAGCCGTCAATCTTGGGAATACTGAACTTGCGGGGAGTAAGGGTACTCACTACACCTATATCTGCCCCTACGGGGACGCTGCGCTCAGATATAGGTTGCGTTCGTGGGGTTGCACCCCTACCCCCCATGTACCGAGTGTGCGATCGAGGTTTAATCGCTCTCGCCCGTAACTGTCAGTTACTTTGCCCTGTTCCAGGTTCAAATTTATGCCTTACGCCATCGCCAGAATTGCCAAACTCAAAGCAGGAAATATTGCCGGAAGTGGAATGCACGTCGATCGATCGCGGAAAACCAGCAATGCTAATCCAAAGGTCGCCAACATTACCCTAATCCATCATGACGATCGCGATCGGTCTCTAACCGATGTCGTCAATCGGAAGATCGATGAAACTCCACAATTGAGAAAAATTCGGACTGATGCCGTCTACTGCGTCGAACTCTTACTTACTGCTAGTCCTAACTACTTTCGTCCTGATGCCTCCGATCGATACGGATACTACGAACCAGCAAAATTAGATCCCTGGGTGGAAGCTAACGTTCGCTGGTTGCAACAACAATATCAAGACCGGATTGTCAGAGCCGAACTCCATCTCGATGAAGCCACGCCCCACATTCATGCTTACTTAGTTCCGTTAGACGATCGCGGTCAACTCAATTGTAAAAGCATCTTTGGCGGTCGAGAGAAGCTGCGAGCGTTTCAGGATAACTATCACCAAGCTGTCAACCATCTAGGACTGGAACGAGGAGTCTCTGGGAGTCAAGCCAATCATCTGGACATTAAAGATTTTTATACCATTGTCAATCAGGGTACAGAGTTAGATCTCGACCTCAACCTCGACCGGATTCAACAATTGCAAACCCAAGCTGCGGCGTATAACTTAACGACCGCCAAAAATCAGCAACTAGAACGGACGCTCAAACTCCTCACCCACCAAAATTCCCAACTGACTCAACAACTCCAAGATGCCAAAAAAACAGCCGAGACTCAAGACCGAATCTATCAAACTTTAACCGAGCGAGTTCCACCAGTTCCCCTCTCGCAAATCGCTTACGAATTAGGTCTGAAACCCGATTTACCAGACCTAAAGAAATGGCGACAGCCAGGGACTAATCGAGAGCTAGAAATCGCTGGAGCGGGCTTCTATGATTGGCAGACGATGAAGGGTGGATTGGGGGCGATCGATCTGGTGATGTTTGTTCGGCAGACTGATTTTCACCAGGCGGTGAGCTGGTTGACCGATCGGTTTGGCGAAGCTGCGGCTCTTCAGTTGACGCTCCAGCAAACCCAACAGATGGTTGTCGATCGACCGAGAGAACAGTTTATCCCCCCCATTGCCGTAACAGAGCATTGGGCTGGAGTCAGAGAGGTACTGATGAGGGAACGGCAGTTACCGATTAAGCTAATCGACAGGTTGCATTCGGCGGGACATATTTATGCTGATGGGCGACAGCATTTGGTTTGCTTGAATAGATCTTTAACTGGGGAAGTTAATGGAGCGACTGTGGTTAATCCCGAAGGGGACGATCTGAGTAGACAATTAGCTGATGATTCCCGCCGTTCTCAGGGGTGGTTTTATTTGGAGTCTCCAGGTACTGGAAATATTCACAAAGTGGTGCTGTTAGATTCACCACTTGAGGTATTAGCTTATGTGACGCTCCATCCCTCTGAAGAAAGAATGTTGTATCTAGCCGTGAATGATGGCGGCTGGGTGCCAGAACAATTAAAAGATGTTGGGGAGATGGTGGTAGCGACTCAAACCGAACTGCATAATTTATCACCAAAGGTGGAGCGACATCAGCCCAAACATGGTAATTGGGGTGAGGATTTACGGAATTATTTGCTGAGAGTGCAAGCAGAGTTAGTACGAATTCAGCCTCAAGAGCGAACTGTGAGGGAAGAGGCGGTTGAGAAGTCTAGGGGGTTAGAGTTGGGAGGATAGGTGCATTGTGTGGATACCGAGGATGTTGACGCAACCGCCGAGGCGAATACCACGCACTGGGTTTCAAGCTAGCTGGCTCCGCCCAGAGGTTGTGTGTGCGGGTATTCACCTCTGGCTGGCTAGAGTTAATAGTAAACATCACATCCAACGGTAGATCGGAGATTGCCACAGCGACAATCTCTAGCATTTCAATCGCTTTCATGTCCCAAACCGCTCCGCTGATGCCACTGCTGCCCCTGACCCTGACCGTAGCGCGTCTAGTAAGCGGTTAAGGTTGGCACGAAGGCACTTACCTAGACCTTTGTGCGGCTTCCATTTCATCCATACAGATCGTCCACTGGCACAGCCACTAAAAAATCTTCATCCTCTACCGCTTGAGTCCAAACTTTCTGCCCCAGCAACTCCTCGCGCCAGAAAATTATTTTAATCTCCGCATTGTCACCCAACAACGTTTTAGCTCTAGTCGTCAATTCCGCCCGCTTTTTGGATAAAGCTCTTGCCACTAACTTGTTGGTAGTCCGCAGCGTAATACCATTGAACTCACCCGCATGACCACAGATAACAAAGTCACATCGATCGAGTAATGCTTGGACACCGTAGTCGAACTTCTTCAACCATCGATCGTAAATATCATGTTCTAATTCATCGACCAGATTTTTCATGGCTTTTAATATAGAAATGTACAAAAAAGGCAATTTCCTCTACACTTAGGCTGAAATTGGCTTTACAAGCCAATAGTAAGTGTAGATCCGGGATCTACACTTGGAGGACTCAAATTGCTGAAACTCCGTTCCATAGCCAATTGTAAGTGTAGATCCGTGATCTACACTTGGCGAAGTTAAATCGCTAAAACCAGCTCCTACAGCCAGT
>JBBRVB010000345.1:0-4842 GCA_038247275.1 Chroococcales cyanobacterium | reverse complement strand
TTGCTAACCTAAAAGTTCAAGCCAAATTCTGTGTCTAGCTTGAGAGATATACTGAGTCGTAAATATCTTGAGCCATCGATCTATGTCCCAGCCTGAAGGCGTGTCCTCCAATCCCCAACTACCGCATTCTACCATTCGACCGATCGGTGTTTATGCTCTCTCAGGACTAGCGGTAGATGGAGACCGTCTCCTCTCGGTCGATACCGTGCGGGGTTATCTGGTGCGTATCGATCCACACACCAACGATACGATTATTCTCAATCCGCGCCAGGTTTCCGACTGGATTGGAGTCAGTGGATTGACGATTTGGAAAGATACATTTTGGTTTGCCAAAGGTCAGGAAGTGATGTGGTGCAACCGCCAAACCCTGACACCAACTACATTCACGCGGCTACCCTATCCCGTCACTGGTGTCGCGGTTTCGGAGTCGCTCATCTACGTCAGTTGTCAAAAATCTGGCTATATTCATATTTTCGATCGCACCACCGGTGAGTCGAGCGGACGCATCCCCCAGCCAGGAGTCGGTTGTGAAACACTCACCATTCACAATGATGCCCTCTGGGTATGCGATCGCGCCGAACAAACCGTCTACTGTCTAGATCGGATCGCTGGCACAATTCAATTAAGCGCACTCACGCCATTTAGCTCCCCGACAGGGATTGCTTTTTATCCATCAGCCGGAGCCGAGCCAACTTGCTACGTCGTCTATGCCGATGAAGAACCCTATATTCGGGATGACCCCAATGCCAAATCGCCTTATCAATTAACATTTCGCGATCGCACCTTCATCCATCCGCTGTACATCCACCACAATCCCGAAGCACACTATACCCTCTCCAACGGCTTCGCGATCGAACTATCCTACGTCGAAGAACTCCTCCCCCTCGAAGCCGTCACCCTCAACCAAGTTGAGTGGCGAATTGCCCTCCCCGCCAATACTCTCCGCCAGCGCGTGCGCCACATTGAATCCGTCGGGTGTGAATGTACGATCGAAGAACAAGCAGGACAAAAGGTCGCAGTATTTAAATTCGACCGGCTCGATCCCAATCAAGGCGGGCTACTCGGCTGGAAAGCAGTCATCGAAATGTACGGACTCAAGTACTCCCTCGCGCCCGACGATCTCGATATTTGCCAGACCCTCCCCACTGAGCTAGGACAATATCTCATCGATGACGACGATCTGGCGATGGATACCGATACGATAATTCAGGCGGCGCAGGAAGCAGCCGGAACCGAGACAAACGTGCTGCGAAAGATGCTCAAAATCCGCAACTACGTCTACGACCGGCTTTCCTACGGTATCCAACCTCGGATCGATACCCCCGATGTCGCCCTCGCGCGGGGCGTTGGCTCCTGTGGTGAATACGTTGGTGTCTTACTCGCCCTCGCCCGCCTCAATGGCATCGCCTGTCGGACGATCGGACGATACAAATGTCCCCCCTATCCCGATCGACTATACCAGCCCCTTCAGCCCGATTTTAACCATGTCTGGTTGGAGTTCTATGTGCCCGGTATCGGCTGGCTGCCGATGGAATCAAATATGGACGACACGATCGAACGCGGCCCTTATCCCCAGCGGTTTTTCATGGGTTTAGCCTGGTATCATACCGAAATCGGTAAGGGCATCTCGTTTGAAAAAATGAAAGCAATCGACAAGCCAGAGCATCTCTCGATGGGCGATCTCGCGATTAATCACATTCGCTTTCGGATCTTGGATGAGCTAATTCCTGGAGATCTTAGTGCCGCCTAATTTTGTGCCAATGAGATCTCGAAATTACCCGTGATGTTTCAATTGATTGTTGAAATTAAGAGCTGTATTCCCAGCGACTGAGGTGGCAATTTTAGTCGCTGGGACTAACTTCCTAGTCGTTGTAGTGGTACCGACAGGAAATAATCGTTAAATACTCATCTTCCACTGCATAAACTAACCGATTGGTATCGTCAATCCGCCGCGACCAAAAACCAGTTAAATTCTCGCGGAGAGGTTCTGGCTTACCGATACCCTCAAATGGTTCGCGCATCGTTGCCTCGATTAGTTTATTGATTCTTTTAAGTGTCTTTCGATCTTGTCCTTGCCAATAAATATCATCTTCCCAAGCCTCATCTGTCCAAGCCAATTTTCTAGTCATCTAGCAAATCACGCACTACCGCTTTTCCTTGCTTAAACTGGGCGATCGATCGATCCAAATGAGCGGCATTTGCCGGGGATTTTAATAGATGCACTGTCTCCATCAGACTGTTAAATGATTCCAATGACATTACCACAACATCTTGAGCGTCACGTCTGGTGACAATCGTATAGTCGGCATCTGCTACAACTCGATCGAGCACCGTCTTGAGGCTATTTCTGGCTTCACTGAAGGATACAACTTTCATGCTATACTCGTACAATTAATAGTACAAGTATAGCGAACAACACTCGATCGAGCAACAGTAATCTATTCACTATTTACCATCCCCTACCCACTAATTTATGTCCTATTCCCTGATGATTCACGGTGGTGCTGGTGCGCTCGAAGATCTTAAACATGAAGCCAGCGAAGCAACATTTCAAGAGAGTATCACCGCGATTTTAGAACGGGGTCGCCACCGCCTAGAACGTGGCGATAG
The DNA here is from genome assembly GCA_038247275.1 of Chroococcales cyanobacterium. Classification (GTDB taxonomy): domain Bacteria; phylum Cyanobacteriota; class Cyanobacteriia; order Cyanobacteriales; family Chamaesiphonaceae; genus Chamaesiphon. The sequence continues at coordinate 2,232 of JBBRVB010000345.1, read as the reverse complement.
TGCCCTGGATGTGGTGGAATATTGTGCTAGTCTCCTCGAAGACGACAGGCTGTACAACGCTGGCAAGGGTTCGGTACTCAATGCCGATGGTAAAGTAGAGATGGATGCCGCTCTGATGGACGGACGCGATTTGCGGGCGGGGGCGGTGGCTTGTCTGCGAAGGATTAAAAATCCGATTTCGCTAGCACGGCGGGTGATGGAGCATGGCGAACATGTGCTGCTGATGGGCGATGGGGCGTTGGAGTTTGCAAAATTCTGTCAGATCGAAACTTACCCCGATGATTACTTTATTACTGAGGCGCGAATTAAGCAGCTAGCCGAAGTGCAGGTAGTCGGGGGCATGACCCTAGATCACCAGCGGATTAAGCCGTCCCAAAAGTTGGGTACCATCGGGGCGGTAGCGCGGGATCTACATGGCAATCTTGCAGCGGCGACATCGACGGGAGGGCTGGTAAATAAACGCTGGGGCAGAGTTGGCGATACACCGATTGTCGGCGCGGGAGTCTTTGCTGATAATGACACCTGTGCGGTGTCAGCAACGGGCTATGGCGAACAGTTTCTGCGAACGGTGTTTGCGAAGACTATTTCTGATTTCGTGCAGTTTCGGGGCATGGATGCCCAAGCTGCGGCACAAGCGGGGATCGACTATTTGGTGGCAAAGGTGAATGGTGAAGGTGGGGCAATTGTTATCGATGCGGCGGGACGCTGTGCGGCGGCGCAGTCTACTTCTGGTTTGATTCGCGGTTGGATCGAACTGGGGGGCGTGACGCACTGTAAATTGGGGTGACATCCTCCACACACCTCTCTACCCTTCGAGAACGCTTCGCGAACGAGTAGGTGTGGGCTGCCGATCGGAGATGCCGAAGTTCCAATCCTCACCCAGTCCGAAGGCTAGGTGCAACCGAGATAAACCCTGCGCTTGTTCTTCTTTGTGCTCAATATGAAGCGGCAGTTAAGAAAGCAGTCTTGAGCGGCTCAACAGAACAAGTTGATGGTTGATTAGCCAACGATCGAGACTTTTTGCTATCCAGGCGGAGTCTCGATCGTTGTTTATAGATGTTATTGTTCGAGTCGATCGATCCGATTTTCTTGGTCTTGTTGGCGGGCGGCTAGCGTAGCGTGGCGATAAGTTCAGTTAGCTGCTCACCGATGGATGTTAGCCGTCCGATCGCTGCTGTTGTTTGCCGTTTGTATTCGGCTGACTCATTTGCCCATGCCTCGATCGCTTTGGAATTGGATTCTACTATTTTTTCTAATCGGTCTAGTCTGTCTGACATTCGTTTGCTCCTAGTGAAGTAGTGCTGAATTACTCTACTCTTCTACAGTAACTGATATACACTTACTTGTTAAGTCTTTTTGAAAACTAATTTTAGCAACTCTCTATCGATTTCAGCTAGTCGCTCCAAAAATGCACCCATAGCCGCTGTGTCTCCATACTTAAACCCCAAGTCTACAGCGGTTTCTTTGAGTTTTTCGGCTACTTCTGGCTTGACTCTGTAAGTTTGAATTATTGTGGGATCTTTTTTTGGTCTGCCCATGATGCTCTTTTAAACTACTTTTTAAGTGTAATGCACAAAAAGAGCGATCGTCAATGCTACCACTTCGGCCCACCGATAACCACAGCAAGAAATACGATTAAAGCGCGGTGCCAAACGATCCCATCGATTCGCATTGCTACTAGAAAGTATAAACTGACATCAAACCAAGATAACTCGATTGGGTTGCCATTAAGATTCGTAACTTTGCCGCTATTGTCACAATAAAAATCATGAATTATGGGGGCAAGTGTATCAAGACTTGCCCTGTCGTTTATCCACTAGACAAACCAGTGAATAAATGCTAGATCCGATACAAAATTTGTACGGATGACCTATTGGCAGTAGATTAGTTAAATTCCATCGCCATGCTAACGTTCCGATCGCTTTATCCCTAATATCGTTAAATAACGATATTAGGGATAATCCAAAGTTCTGCTAATTTAAAATAGCCCGAAGGCTAGGTGCAACCAAATCAATCGACCATTTATTCCCGAGAGTTACACTGTTCCAATCCTCACCTAGCCCGAAGACTAGGTGCAACCAACAAGATTCGAGAAGCTGGCGGAATGCTCACAGTTCCAATCCTCACCTAGCCCGAAGACTAGGTGCAACTTGTTAACGTAATACGCTCTATTGCGTTGGGCTTTGTTCCAATCCTCACCTAGCCCGAAGACTAGGTGCAACAAGGCTACTA
>JBBRVB010000344.1:0-4851 GCA_038247275.1 Chroococcales cyanobacterium | reverse complement strand
GGCTAGCTTTACCCTTTCTGCAAGCGGCAGATACCTCGACTACCGCCGTCGCCGAACTCGCCCAAATCTTAATGGCAGAAATTCAAACAGTATTATTTTGTACCGGCAATCAAAATCTATCAGCACTCCGGCAAGCTGACTGTTTGCAGAGGAGATCGCCAAATTGAGTTTACCTGCCCAGAATTTAGTGGTATCGATCGGGAAATAGAGATGATTCAATGGGGATCTGGGCATAATTAAGACTCATCTTAAATATTTAGAACTTGCTTTTTAAAAACCTTAACGATACCGTCGTTATCTCGATCCACTCGATCTACAATCTAAATATCGAGAGTCCCAAAAATTATCATGATGTGTAAATAATCTCAAAAAACACCATAACCACTCGATCGATTTTAGTCCATCTGCTCGATCGCTTCTACCTAAAACTTTATTTTTAATGAGATAAATAGGTATCAAGCTTCCCCCTTGATGGCGTGGCGCGTCATTACAGCTCGGATCTGCCGAGACATAGTGACGCGGGAAAATCAAATAAGATTATTTATAGATTTAATCCTCTATCCGTAAGGGATCGGTAATTATTAATTATCAAGTATTAATTATTGAAACTCGCTACCTCACTTTTACTTAAATATTTCGTATGCGTCAATTTATCAAGCAAGCCTTAGCTAGCACTATTGGTAGTCTGCTCGGCCTAAGTTTATTTTCGGCAGTATCGTTGACTTTAGTAACCATTACAATCGGTTCGCTAATTCAGAGTGCAACTGATAATGAAACAGTTAAAGTACTTGATAAATCGATTTTGACAATCGACTTATCGCGCTCGATCGTGGATCTCAATCCTGGTAAAAGCTTCCAAGAAGCGATCGCTGGCGAATCTAGTCCCGTAACTGAATTAAAATTGGTATTGGATGCGATCGATGCTGCTACCAAAGACAAACGAATTGTGGCTATCTATTTAGATGGCAGTAGCGGCAAACGAATGAGTAATACGGGGTTTGCGACGCTCAAAGAAGTCCGCGCCGCTCTAGAGCGATTTCGGGCAACTGGGAAGCAGATTATTGCCTACAACATTAATATGGATAAACGAGATTATTATCTATCCTCAGTTGCCGATCGCATCTTTATCAATCCGATGGGTTCAGTCGATGTCAATGGCTTTCGATCGGAGACGATGTTTTTCAAAAATGCTTTTGATAAGTATGGCATTGGTGTCGAAGTCGTGCGGGTTGGTAAATACAAATCTTTTGGTGAAACTTGGTCTTTAGATAAATTTAGCCCAGCAGCCAGACAGGAAACTCAACAGTTATTAAATAATCTTTGGGGTGATTTCAAAACTTCAATCGGTAGCAGTCGGAAATTAACTCCAGATACCATCCAAAAGATTGCTGACGATCGCGGGATGTTGACAGCAGCACAAGCGATTCAAAATAAACTAGTCGATCGCACCGCATATCCCGATGAAATTCTAGCAGAACTCCAGAAAATTAGTGGTGTAGACGAGCAAGATAAAACTTCCTTTCGGAAGATGACGATCGATGACTATGCAGCAGTAGCCAGTAAAAATTTGACAAATTCTAGTCAGAAAATTGCTGTAATTTATGCTCAAGGTAATATTGTTAGTGGTGAGGGTTTGCCCGGACAAATTGGGGGCGATAGTCTCGCGCGACAGGTTCGTGAATTACGATTGGATCAAGATGTTAAAGCCGTAGTGTTGCGCGTCAATAGTCCGGGTGGTAGTGCTTTAGCCTCAGATATCATTCAACGTGAAGTGCGACTATTGCATAAGGAGAAACCCGTAATTATTTCGATGGGTGATGTCGCAGCATCAGGTGGCTACTGGATCTCGACTTACTCCAACAAAATCTTTGCCGAATCAAATACCATTACCGGATCGATTGGTGTCATTGGTATCAACTTTAACTATCAAAAATTAGCCAATAAGAATGGGATTACCTGGGATGTAGTCAAAACATCTAAGTTAGCTGATAGTACTACGCTCACCCGTCCGCGCACCCCCCAAGAATTGGCGATTTCCCAACAGATGGTTGATGATGTCTATGATAATTTTCTAAATAAAGTTTCGGAATCTCGCAAGTTATCCAAACAAAAAGTTGCTGAAATTGCCCAAGGGCGAGTTTGGTCGGGAATTGATGCTAAAAAAGTCGGTTTAGTCGATGATATCGGCGGACTTAATGACGCGATCGCCTATGCCGCTCAAACTGCTAAACTCGGCAAAGATTGGGAACTAGAAGAGTATCCAGTCGTTGAAAATTGGGAAGAGAAATTACTCAAGCAATTTGCTGGGAGCCAAGAAATCCGATCGCTTCAGAGTCAAGATCCCTTGACTACTGAGTTGCTCAAAGTTAAGGCCGAATTGAGTGTCATCAAGAGCTTTAACGATCCGCATGATATCTATGTCCGCTTGCCATTTAACTTCAAACTAGACTAAGTAGCTCGGCCTCATTCAGTTGACAGTTGATAGTTGCGGATACAATCGCAACTGTCAACTGTTTATCGATCGATTGGTAAAAAATTGGTAAAATCGCGATCGCAATTTACTCTACCAATTATTGCTCGGCCTAGCCATGCTGTATTGTGAGAGAGTGATTTGAGACGATCTTTGGTAACCATCCAAGCTGTTTGGGTGTCGAATAAAATGAGCTGAGTGGGTGGAGATTGGTGTAGGCACCGAGCTGGTTTGGTACTCAGCGCAGACCATAGTTCGATCGCTGATAATTTACCAGTACTAACCAGATGTTGCCACAGTAATGGTAACGCTAATTCTAACCCGATCGCCCCAGGGGGAGCTTCACCAAACGCTACTGTTTTTTCCTCATAGGTATAGGCATGATGGTCGATGGCGATCGCATCTAGGACACCTGTTTTAATCCCCTCAATCAGGGCAATTTGGTCGTCTACAGTGCCCAACGGTGGCGTGAGCTTGAAATTGGGGTCATAGGTGGCTAAGTCGGTGGTATTGGCAATTAGATGCAACCAGGTGGTACTAGTGGTAATCGGTACACCACGTTGTTTTGCCGCTGCAATGAGTTCTACGCCCCGGCGGGTCGAAATCCGCATCAGATGGACGGGGGTACCGACATCGGCCACAATTTCGATGATGGCTGCGAGAGCGGCGGTTTCACTACTGACGGGATCGACAGGTAATCCATATTTGAGGGCGGCGACACCTGCTCTAGCGATGCCCTGACCGCGTAATTGTCGATCGAGCGCGTATAATCCGATCGGGCGGTTAAATGGCTGGAGATATTCGAGGAGGCGGCGAATCAGCGCGGGATTGGCAATTGCCCGTCCATCTGCCCAGCCCGTAATATTTGTAGTAGCAAGTTCGGCGAGTTCGGTCATTGCTGCGCCTTCGACACCTACCGTCAGTGCGCCCCAGTAGCCGAGTTGGGGACAATTGGTAATTTCGGCGGCAATTTGATGGTACGCTCGATCGATACTGATGATACTACTGGCTCGATCGAGTGCTGGCAAGGTATCGGGGAGGATATTGAGATGGGCAAATCCACCAGCTTGAGCCGCTTGGAGTAATGATGTCAGCGTTTCGCGTTCTTCATGTCCGGGGGTGCCACTGTGACTGTACAGATCGACTAAACCGGGCGCGATAACTAGGTGTTGCCCAGGCAGCCGCTCTAACTCAGTTGGCAGTTGAGCGGTGTCGGAGACTTCCCGGATGACTCCATCCACAACCAAGATATCTGCCACTCGTGCCGATAGATTGCCATCGTCACGCCCGATCGAGTCTAATATGCTAACCTGTTGAAATAATTGATTCATCTTTTCCGATTTTGAAGCAAGATTTACCCTTTCCCCAGCTCTTTATCTAGCTAGGAAAACAGTCCAGTGCCCCTGCTCGACAAGGGTGAGGGCTTGAGGGCTGCTACAATGCCCCAGCGGCAGTTTTATCGAGGATGCCCCCAGCTAGATGACTGGTAATATTCAGAGCTTGAATGACTGGTTGACCCTCAATTCCATCTGGATAGTCGATGACGGTGACTGCGCCATTCCCTTGCTTGATCTTCCAGATATCTGCCAAATCTAGTCCTAGCAAATAGCACAGTAACACTTTGTTGGTCGCATCATGGGCGACGACGATACCCGTTTGGGTAACGTTTCCGGTTTGTTTGAGGATGCGCTGCCATGCCGCAGTCGCACGAGTCCAGACATCTTGAAGATTTTCACCTTCAGGCATTTGGACGGATTCGGGATGAGTGTGCCAGCGGGTGAGTTCACCGGGATATCCAGCCTCGATTTCGGATTCAAATTTACCTTCCCAGAGTCCATGTCCGATCTCGCGCAGATCGACATCCTCGTGTAGTGTTAAAGTCGGATGCTCGGCGAGGATAATTTGGGCTGTCTCTTTGGGACGTAACATCGGACTGGTGAATCCGAAGTCGATGGGGATGGTTTTTAAAAATTCAGCGGCTAGACTGGCTTGATTGCGTCCATTATCATTGAGAGGGACATCAATTTGACCTTGAAATTTGCCCGCCCGGTTCCAGTCAGTCTCTCCATGACGGATTAGCAAGAAGCGGGGGCCGCGATCTGGCGGACGATGCGTTGGGAGTTGCTGACCGAGATGACTGGTTTGATTGAGCGATTCTAACTGCACGCTCTGACCCCAGCCGCCACTGAAATTGAGGACGGTCACGCCGCAATTGGATTGCTGGATGCTGTGATACATCTGCGCGGGTATTCCCAAGGCGGTACTAATTAGGGCGCGATTGATGCCATTGTGAGCGACGAGCAAAATTGTTTGTCCCTGGTGCTGGGGCAAGATTTCTTGCAAAAAAGTTGTCGCTTGCTCGTATAAAGCTAAGACTGGCG
>JBBRVB010000343.1:0-4873 GCA_038247275.1 Chroococcales cyanobacterium | reverse complement strand
CGACCGAATCCCTAATTAATTTGTTCCCCATTCACTGGAGATCGTCATCAAGTTCGATCGCGATCTATATTCTGCTAATGAGCAAGACTAATTCACTCTATCCAGCACGACGGCGGTACCATGTCGCAGTACCGACTAATAGCCCCGTCAACGCCAATGCGACTAGTAGCGGTAGCATATCACCCTGTTTGAGCGCAGTCAAACCTGCGCCCATCATCACAAACGGCAAAATCCCCGGTACAGTACCGAGGAAGGTGCCCAAACAATAATCGCGAAATTTTATCGAAGTTAATCCAGCCGCGAAATTTACTAGCCCGTAGGGAATTAGCGGCAATAGTCGAATTGCAAACATATAAAATAAGCCACCACGCTCCATTTCCCGATCGATCTGCTCCCACTTACCAGCCAACTTTTGAGAGACTAAATTACGTCCGATCGTGCGACTGAATCCAAAGCAGAAAATTGCTGCGAAAATAGCAGCAATACTCGTCCAGACAGTTCCCCAAACCGCACCAAAAATTGCTCCACCAGTGAGATTTAGGGGAGTCGATGGTAATATAAAAATCGTCGCGATCGAGTAGATTAAGATGTATAAAACTGGTGCCCATCCACCCATCTTGAGCAACCACACTTGCAATTGCTGGCGATCGATCCCATCGAGTAGTAATATACTAATTACTGTCGCAACGATCCAAAATAACCCGATCGCGAGGATAGTGGTTTTGGACTTCATATCAGCGATAATTGATAACTATTGACTGGTAACTAATCAAATATTAGTGCGAATTCGATCGACCAAATCACTGAGCGAGTCTCGATCGAGTCGATAACTAAGTGGATGTGAAATCAGCCTAGCACTACTGTAAAATAGAGTCTCAATCTCGATCAAACCATTTTCTCTGAGTGTCTTACCAGTCGAGACTAAATCGATAATAGCTTCGGACATCCCTGTAATCGGCCCTAATTCTACCGAACCGGACAGGGGGACGATTTCCACTGGTAAATCGATACTATCAAAATATTCTCGCGCACAATGCACGAAGGTCGAAGCAACTCTACCATGTGCGGGTAAATCCAAACTATGCCGATATGGACTATGCTCTTTTACCGCGACTGACAATCGGCAAGCACCAAATTTGAGATCGACTAACTGAGCGACTTGAGGTGTTTTTTCGCGCAGTACATCATAGCCAACAATACCTAATTGTGCTTGTCCATATTCGACATAAACCGGGACATCATGATTGCGAACTAGTAATGCTTTGGCGCGATTGGTAGGATCGACGATCTGAAGTTGGCGGTTATCTTTATCTAAAAAGGCACTAAAATCTAAACCAACTGACTGAAATAGCTGGATACAATCTTTGAGTAAACCACCTTTTGGTAAGGCTACGGTAATCATTTAAAGGGGGTAGAGGGTAGAGGGTAGGAGGTAGGCATTAGGCTTTGGGTTTTAGGCTTTGGGCTTTAGGCTTTAGGCGATAGGGGATAGGGGATAGGCTTTGGTATTAATAATTATCAATTATCAATTATTAATTATTAATTAGTCCTCGATTGTTTTGCTGGTGGATGATGCGATCGATCGTGCCGAGGGGAATGCTCTCGATCAATTTGCGCGTGTATTCAGTTTTGGGTGAAGTGTAGATCGTGTTGGCATCATCGATTTCTTCGATCTTACCTTGATTCATCACCATAATTCGATCGCTCATAAACTTGACAACACCTAAGTCATGGGAGATGAAAATGTATGTGAAATTAAATTCGGCTTGTAGCTCTTTGAGCAAATTTAGGACTTGTGCCTGCACGGAGACATCGAGGGCAGATACAGATTCATCGCAGATGATAAACCGAGGATCGAGTACTAAAGCACGAGCGATACAGACTCGTTGACGTTGACCGCCAGATAACTGATGCGGATAAGATTTGAGATAGTCTGGACTTAAACCCACTCGCCGGAGATAATATTCGGCACGCTCTTGGCGTTTAGCTTTACTTTTAACTGTTTGATGGATTACTAATGGCTCGACAATTAAGTCGCCGATATTCATCCGAGGATTGAGGGCACTAAAGGGATTTTGAAAGATAATTTGAAGTTCTCTGCGGAGAATTTGCATGGCTTCACCGCGAAGTTGAGTAATATCGGTATTATTAAATTTAATTGAGCCTTGTTGGGGTTCGATCAATCTTAGAATTGTGCGGGCAAGAGTACTCTTCCCACAGCCAGATTCACCAACTAGACCTAATGTTTCGCCTGGATAAACATCAAAAGAAATATCATCAACTGCCCATTTGTATGCTTGTCGATTTTTACCAAAGATCCCCTGAGCGGGAAAGCCAACTTTTAAATTACGAACTGATAGGGCTGGTTGCAATAATTTATTGGGGTCAGGAAGCTTAACATCACTATTTTCGATGATATTAGCTTGACTTAATAACTCTGACGGGTGTGGCTTTTCAATAATTTTAATCGTACCGTCCGACTGGACTTGTTCTTCCATGAAGTCTTTAATCGTCGGTAAGATCTTAGTCTTGAGATCGAGTCGCGGTCTACAAGCCAGCAAGCTTTTAGTATAAGGGTGGGATGGGTTTTGAAATAGTTCTAAAATTGGTTTGTATTCAACTATTTTACCTTTGTACATCACTGCGACCACATCTGCAATCTCAGCAATAATTCCGAGATCGTGAGTGATAAAAATCATCGCCATTTCGCGACGATCGCGTAACTCTTGGAGTAGTTCTAGAATTTTGGCTTGAACGGTAACATCTAGAGCCGTGGTGGGTTCATCAGCGATTAATAAAGTGGGATTGCATGAGATCGCCATCGCAATCGTAACCCGTTGTAATTGTCCTCCTGAAAGCTGGTGAGGATAACGTTCCAACCAATTCAACTTTTGCTGATTGATTACCAGATTTAGTTCGCGATCGGGTGGCGGGGAAATCGGATCTAGTTCGCGATCTTTGACAGCAATATCTGTTAAGTATTGCGCTTTTAGATCGTCATCACTCGGAACTAGTTTCACCTCTTGTAATAGATAAATTGCTTTGCGTCTGGCTTCTGCTGCCGATACCGATTGATGTTGAACAATTGCTTCGATTAATTGATAACCGATCGTGAATACTGGATTGAGCGAACTCATCGGCTCTTGAAAAATCATCGCCATTTGTTCGCCGCGATAACTTGCTAGTTTCGAGGGCGACGATCTAAATAATTCAACTAGATCTACCGGTCGATCTTCCCGCCCATTGCCGTGAAACCACACTTCACCGCGCTCGACCTTGCCAGGATTGGGTAGTAGACCCATGACAGCCAGCGAAGTAATCGATTTACCCGAACCCGATTCACCCACGATTCCCAGTGTTTGACCTGGCTGGAGGGTAAAATTAATCCCCTCAACTACTGGCTGCTGGGCACCAAACGCTACCTGTAAATTACGAACATCAAGGACAGGAGATCGATCGCGCATAGTTGGTGTGTGGGGGATAAGGTGGACTCGATCGGGTATACTCACATTAGTTTTTGTGTACTGTCTTGTCTCGCAGCCGCTGTTGCAAGCTGTAGGTATATCTATCTTACGCTACTCATTGACACAAGCTGTACTGGTTGAACAGTCTGCCAAACAGAGATAGAGATCGTCGCCCATCTGGGTGAAAATGGTAACACGATCGATAGAGATCGACAGTTGAGGACGGGTAAATTGTTTCATCTCGACCCAATGGGTAGCTCCAGACAACTACTTCATAAGTCAGCATTGAGATAATTGATGCTAAGTCTAACATCAACTCGTTGGCGTAGCCTCTCCTTTGGAGAATCGAAAGCGAGGGCACACCCCGACTGCTAACTCGGTCACAACTAGCTAGACGACAAGTTTTCAATAGCAGAAAAATTCATGATTGGAATCTTAGCCGTATTATCGGTATCTGCTGCTGCGGGAATGCGAATCGCGCTCCCGCTCTTGGTAATTGGGTTGACTCAGGGGGACTTATGGCAACAGGTACCGCTATTAAATCAGATCCAGCCGCAAGTAATTATTGGGGTGCTTACAGCCTGGACACTACTCGAACTGTTCGTGTCCAAACAACTCTGGGGACAACGACTACTGCAAATAGCCACACTGGTATTTAGCCCCTTAGTTGGTGCGGTGATGGCGATGGCAGTAGCTAGAATCACGCTCCAACCAACCCAATTGACTTGGCTGTTTGGTGTGACTGGGGGCTTAGTTGCACTCGTGCTGCAATTGGTGAAAGTGGGCTGGTTTTATCGGCTCAAAGGCTTGCCAGCATGGGCGGTACTCCTCGAAGATCTCTTATGCGTGCTGCTAGTATTATTTGCTTTTAAAGCTCCCAACTCCGGTGGCTTAATTGCGCTGCTACTGTTATGGTTGGCAATTCGTAGCTCTCAAAGTTGGTACAAGTGGTATCAAGATGGAAAAATTAAAAAGTAATGCGGCGAGAACTGGCATTTACCTCAACTAAGTAAATATCATGTAACATCGTACCTGTAAACATTCAGCCCAATTAGCTTCATAGATCCCATCTATTTAATTAAAACGATCCTGGCTACCGGACTCCAGCGACACCTCGATCGATCCCAATCCAAACTCGATCGGGTAAGATAATACGGTATCACTGGTGTCGTCGGTGGCGGTGTTACCTATAGCCCCAGTGAGAGTGTCAGTGTGGGGTTGGGCTACCATTCCCGGCGCGGCGTTACCGCCCGAGTGGGAGTAAATTTTTGAGTCAGGATTTGCAACAAAGATATATCATTTGTCTGCTCAATCACAAACTAGCAGATTTTTAGTAGTTACCATTAAGAAGTATCCATCTGGAGAACTTTGCTGATGTCTAGAAATCAGATCGGGGCGATCGGCTATGG
>JBBRVB010000342.1:0-4886 GCA_038247275.1 Chroococcales cyanobacterium | reverse complement strand
CATTTCAACCACTGCGACGAAACAATTCTAGTGCCAATTTGGACGATCGTATCGATCTGCTCCAACTCTACAGCAACATCCGTCAGCAACAACCGATCGAAGTAATGGATTAAATTCGGGAAATCTCGGCGCAATCTCAATCCTGACTGAATATCTGCAAATACCGCCCAATTTAACCGCTGGGCTAATTCTACTACTGCCTTAATATCTCGGATCGACTTTAATTGTCCGACAACCAATACCCCCTGAGTGGTTGATTTAATAATTTTAATTAGCGACTCAATTTCGGTAGGAGTTGGAATCGTTAATTTGCCTGCATAACGAGTATATGGCGATCGATTCTCACTCCACTTACTCAAACTCGCCGGTACTTCTACCGGTATATCTGTAGATCCAAAAGGCTCCCGAAACATGCAATTGAGATGTACGACTCCACCTGGAGCTTGTCGCGCTCTGGATACAGCCAGATCGATCGTCGTCAATACCACATTGGGGTTAATTTCGGCTGTAGGGCAAGGTAAATCAAATTGCCAGGTTGGATAATTCCCATACAAATTCACCTGGTTAATGGTCTGATTTGCCCCCGTCTGGCGCAACTCTGGCGGTCGATCGCTAGATAAAATAATTAGAGGGACGTTATCGATCGATGCTTCAATTACAGCAGGTAAATAATTCGCCGCCGCCGTGCCAGAAGTACAAATTAATACAGCAGGATTTCCGGTTGCGCGGGCATACCCGATCGCATGAAATGCCCCAGCCCTCTCATCCAAGCAGATAATCTTTTTTGCTTGCTGATTTTTAGCTACTGCGACAGTTAATGGTGTCGATCGTGAACCAGGAGAAATGACAAAATAATCAACACCATTTCTCACCATTTCTTCAATAATTAAATATCCCCACAGTTTATTCATCAGTTAAATCGATCGATAAATCTATCAAACTATCTGGAAAATTACCCCTTTCCACCATTTTACTAAATACTTTATAACAATCGTCCTTCGATCCCTCCTTTCGTGGGAATCCCAGCCACAAAATTATTATAGCCTTTCGATCGACAGTATCGAAAACTCGAAAAAATAGTCGATATCGGCTAGGTAAGCCCATTTTCTTGAGGCGACTGTATTGCTTTAAAGCACCAGTTAGTGAAAAATAGCTGGCAAATGGATCGCTCGGAATTTTCTCTTCGATACCGATCGTAATTGCGGCAAAACGTTTAACTGTTGCATGGGTTTTAAATTCATCTTCAGTAAGTCGCTCTTGAAGAACTATTACTCGATCGAATAATTCCTGATATTGCCTACCAAATAGTTGCGGGTGAAAGTAAATTTCCCAGCCATTTTTAACAAACTTACTCATCAGTATCCAGTACCACATCAGAAATTAGCTTTCTAGCTACGGTAGACATTTCTATGGTGTAAGGCAGCAAATCGTTATTTTTTAAGGATTCTGTTAGTGCAAAATCGAGAAACAACCGCATCATCAGAGAGTCTTCATCCTCTTCTGACTCTCCATCCATTAATAGCGGCTCGATATGTAAAATTGCGGTATTATCTGACAATACCTCGATCCAGCCATCTGCATTGACAAACTGCGGATGCTCTCGGTACAAATCCGCAGGCAGACGGAATCCTGCGCTATTACCAATTTTGGTGCTGCGAAGATTGTAGATCTTGCTCATAACAATGTACTTACAGTATGTACATATATTATATAGCAATCCGACATCTAGTGATAGTTCGATCGCCAGAAAAACTATCTGTATCAATCATAATTTAATACCTTCTCCTACAATTGTCTCGCCATAATGGTGTTTATTTTCAATTTTAATTATAGACAATATAGCAAAACTAGACCCCCGACTTCTTCAAGAAGTCGGGGGTCTAGTTTAAAAGCTATGTTTATGCACCAACCGCTTCTTTCGCTGCATACATGACTTCTAGCGTAATGATATCTTGACCCCGATCGCGTGCAAATTTCTCCGTATTGCGTTTAACTTTACCGCGCACAAAACCAGGAACTTTATTCAATTCAGCTTGAGCTTCTTTATTCCAACCTAAGTCAGAATCAGCAGAGATACCTTTAGTAATTACTTCCTTCGTATCGTGTCCACCGAAGATTTCTAATAAGTGATCTTCCATGCCCAAAGTAAACGAATTATAGATCAAATCTACAACTTGATTCGTACCTTCATAACCCAAAAATGGCTTATAACCGATCGGGAAATTCTGGACGTGAATTGGTGCTGAAATTACGCCTGTAGGAATATTCAACCGTTTACCAACATGGCGTTCCATTTGGGTACCGAAGATTGCTGAAGGCTCACTTTGAGCGATTCGATCGCCAATTAAGCCATGATCGTCGGAGATAATTACTTCATCACAATATCCTTCAACTTCCTTACGGAACCATTCTTCATCGGGCTTGCAAAAAGTCCCCGCCCACACGACATGAATCCCCATTTCGCGGGTGAGAATCTTGGTAATTGCCGCTGCGTGAGTAGCATCGCCATAGACGACTGCTTTTTTACCTGTTAAATTCTGGCAATCGATCGATCGTGAGAACCAGGCGGCTTGAGAAACGTGAATGGTTTGCTCATTGATAAAGTCTTCGTAATTGACATCCGCACCACCCGCATTCAGGATAGTTTGAATCTTGCGAATACACCGTGCGGTTTCGACTACGCCCATCGGGGTAATATCGACGCAGGGCATCCCAAACTCAGCCGCGAGGTAATCTGTAGTCATCGGTCCTAATTCGCGGTAGGGAGCGAGGTTAAACCAGGCTTGGGGCAGACTTTTGAGTTCCGATACTGTCGCACCTTCGGGGATAACTGCATTGATCGTAATTCCCAACTCGCCCATCAACTTTTTGAGTTCGGTGCAGTCATGGTTATTGTGGAAGGCGAGGGTAGAAATCCCGATGATATTTACCGAAGGTTTAGCCGTCTTCTCGGTGACTAAATCGCCCTTCTTGCGCCCCTTCTCGATATAAAACTGAACGATCTGCTGGAGAGTGCGATCGGCAGCCTGCATCTCGTTGAAGCGATAATGATTGACATCAGCTAGCAATACATCAGCCTTAGCCTCTAGCGATGCACGTTGCACAAAGTTGGCGAGATCTTCTTGGAGGATACTCGAAGTACAAGTCGGCGTGAGGACGATCAAATCTGGATGCTCTTCCGCATCCTTGCGAGTAATATTATCAACCACCTTCTCTTGAGAACCGCGCGAGAGGACGTGGCGATCGACTACGCTGGTAGTCACTGGTGTAAAGTCTCGTTCCCGCGATAGCATCGATCGCATCACGTTGAAGTAATCATCCCCGATCGGCGCGTGCATGATCGCATGAACGTTTTTAAACGAAGTCGCCACCCGCAAAGTCCCGATATGAGCGGGAGCAGCGTACATCCAATAAGCTAATTTCATATATCTTTATCCCTTAGTCCCAGTCTACCAATCGATTCTGTCTAGATTGTCGCAAACAAGTTTGGGCTTAGGACGCGATCGAGTAAAAATTTAACTTAATATCTAGTAACAATAACAAAATACCTATAGGTCAATCCAGCTACAGCCGACTGCCACTAAGAGTTGGGATAAATTAGCAAATTATTTATAATAATTATCGATTGTTTACTTAAATATTCCTAACATTAGGAATCAATAGAACATAACGTTATTTATTCACAACTTATATTTATGATAAACCTTGCTAGCAGCCCGATGCAGTAATGAGTGTCGATAGACGAGACTGGGGATATCTTCAGCATAACCACCACCGATGACACAGGCAATTGGATAGCCTTGGGATACGCAAGTATCTAACACATATAAATCTCGATCGAAGATCCCTATATTCGTTAAAGCTAGTTTACCCAACCTGTCGCTAATATGTGGATCTACACCTGCGTCGTATAAAACTAAATTCGGTTTTACCTGTGATAATAAATCCGGTAAATATTGCGAAAGAGTTTTTAAATACTCTGCATCTTCCATCCCTTCCCGCAGCGGGACATCGAGATCGCTGGTTTGTTTCTTGCTGGGAAAATTGATCTCACAGTGCATGGAGAAGGTGAATACACTCGGATCTCGTTGAAAAATAGCCGCCGTACCATCGCCTTGATGGACATCGAGATCGACGATGAGGATCTTTTTGGCTAATCCTAATTTTTGGATTACACGAGATGCAATCGCCAGATCGTTGAAGATACAAAAACCCGATCCCATAGTAGCAAAAGCATGATGAGTTCCACCTGCTGTATTACAAGCTATGCCATGTTCGATCGCGAGTTTCGCAGTCAGGATCGATCCACCTAGAGCAATACAAGTCCGATTGACTAATTCGGGACTCCAGGGTAAACCGATCCGCCGTTGGGCTTTGGGATCTAATGTGCCAGTATAGTAAGCCTGAATATAAGCCGGATCGTGAACTAATTCCAACCACTCCGTCGGTGGTAATGTGGGGGCAAATGTTCGCTCTGGTGTAACCAATCCATCTGCTAACAATAATTCGTACAGTAGCCGAAATTTGGACATCGGAAAGCGATGACTATCGGGTAAAGGTACGACATAATCGGGATGGTAAACGATCGGTACTGACAAAATTGCAAATATGTGGAGCGATGGGCAGAAGTGGGGCAATCAAAAGCCCCATTTCTACGAACCATAATTAACTTAATGGTTACAAACTTCGCGAATAGATTCTAATCCAACACGGTTACAAAAATCACCAAAACCTTCATCAGGCTTACGATCGCGTTTAAAGTACTCAAATATCGGCGTAAAGAAAGTCTCCAGATCGTTGATGTGCATTCTTTCGGTGTAAACCTGCGCCAGACGAGTTTGAGCGGGACAGCCAGCCAACCACACCTGATAACTTTCGGGAAAACT
>JBBRVB010000341.1:0-4892 GCA_038247275.1 Chroococcales cyanobacterium | reverse complement strand
GGAGGTACATTAAATCTAGTTGACAATCAAGTTAAAGTTCATAGTAAAAACTATTCTTATTACTTTACAACAGAAGGTAATTGTAGTGGCTTAATATTCGACAGTTCTCAAATTTGCAAAACGATATTATTAAAAGTGAACATGCAATCCCTGGGAAATCAAGATTTAGCTTGGAATAATTATAGTTTATTTAAGAAAAATACAGAAAAACAAGAAATATTGCTCATAAACACGCCAAATGCAAATAAAAGTTCCCCGTGGAACATTGTCAATTCATTGACACCTTCAATTGTGGTTGTAGAAGATAAAAACGTATTCAGCACAAGTATGCAACAACTTTGTTATTGCGTAAGAGCCGTTGAAAATCCAATTAATCAATTCTATAGAAGACAGGATACTAGCTACAGCAATATAGAATGTGTTACCGCTGATCCTATTGTTTTTTTTCCAAATGCTTTGGTACTTATTTGTCCCCACCATTTTATACTCCCCCCTTTGCTTTTTATTTTGGTTTTCCCCGGGTTGTGGGTTGCGGGTCGTGGGTGGGGGGTAGTGGGTGCGGGTAGAGGGTGGAGGGTAGGAGGTAGGGGGTAGGTAAATTAAATCTCGATCGGTGTGTACGACTAAACATCAAGTCGAAGGCGCATTTACTTGATGAATGTTGTTAATTCAAAATTATTATAGTTACATTGGTAGCTACTTTAGATCGAGTGTGCCATGTTACTACCATCTACCATCTACCCTCTACCCTCTAAATCAATCGCTTTTATTATCGATCGATTTACCAGGAATCGGGCCTCGCCGTTGGTTATCCCTTTTACCATCGATCGATAATCTCAGGAAACGTTGGAGATGTTGAATGCTTTCATAACCTGGAAATAAATCCAAATCATTCAGGGCTTGACCGATGGTTTTGTGGGAGTAATAGAGAGTGCGAAAGGCTTTTTTGAGAATGGCAATTTCTTCAGGGGCATAGCCAGAACGTTCTAGCCCCACAAAATTGAGCGCACGGACTCGGGCGGGGGTACCCTCGACGATCGTAAATGGGGGGACATCTCGCTGCACCCTAGTCATCCCGCCAATCATCGATAGTCTACCGACGCGGACAAATTGATGGATGCCCAAAACACCACTGATGACCGCTTCTGATTCGACATAGACATCGCCAGCTAGAGACGTTGCATTGGCAATTTTGACGTTATCTTCGATCGTGCAATTGTGGGCAACATGGACATAAGCCATCAATAGATTGCGATCGCCAATTGTCGTAGCTTCACCGATACCGGTTGCACGGTTGATGGTGACATATTCGCGAATCCGATTGTAATTACCAATTTTGACCCAGGTTTCGCCACCTTTGTATTTTAGATCCTGACTATCTAACCCGATCGCCGCTCCCGGAAAAATCTGATTACCCACACCGATAGTCGTCGGCCCTTCAATGATGGCATGGGCACCAATTGTAGTCCCAGCACCGATCGTGACATTTTCGCCAATAATTGCGTAGGGGCCGATCTGCACGGTTGGATCGAGTTCCGCGCTGGGATGCACCACAGCGGTAGGATGAATTCGTGTCATTAACATTGCTACTCCAGCCATCTTGTCATTTTCCTACAGTCGGGTTGTCGCGGTCGGATGCTTTGCATTTGCGTTCGCCTCATGTCGGCTGTACCGATGCGGATTTTCGAGCATCCGAGTTAGCGTACAGACTCAGATGAACCGGTTGCCGCTCTCAGTTTTTGCCCCGTCCGAACGATGTCGAGACACGATCTAGCTAGGCGATCGTCCAAGCCCGTTCGCAGTTAGGCTGTTGTGAGTCGGTTGTTACCAGTAGACTAGTTCCTTACTCACTATTATGCCCACACATGAAAGCGGCTTACACTTGCGGTTGCGATCGATCGCGTCAACCTTGCAATTTAGATTTCTACTAAAGCAAACGTCAAGTCTCCAGAAGTGACTAGTTGACCATCGACTTCAGCGCGTGCGTGCATCTTGGCAAATCGACGACGTTTGAATGCTTGGAGTTCCACTGTCATGATTAATTGGTCTCCAGGAACTACTTGCTGGCGAAATTTGACACCATCGATGCCTCTAAACACAAATAATCCTTCATTATATTCTGGTAGTTGAGTGAGGACAATTCCACCTACTTGCGCCATCGCTTCGATAATCATCACACCTGGCATGAGTGGATGTCCGGGGAAGTGACCTTGAAAAAAAGGTTCGTTAAAAGTGACATTTTTCAATCCAACTGCCTTCACTCCAGGCACATAGTCAATGATTTTATCAACCAAAGCGAACGGATAACGATGGGGCAGTAGCTTCTGAATTTCTTGGATATTAAAAGTAGTCTTAACTGGCTCTAATTCTGATGTTTCTGGCGGCACTGATTCAGCAATAGTAGTAATCGGATCTTGAGATCGATGGAGGGTAGTGGACATTAGACCTAGTATTTATTTATTTATTGGTTTTGTGATGATGAAGAAGAAATAATTACTCCCTATTAACTGTCAACTGTCTGTCTTGTCACAGCGAGATCTGAAGTGAACCTCCAGAGCGCGAGCCGCTGTCTTGAATGAAACACATGCGGAGGAAGCCTCCGCGTGATTTCAGTCGCAACTGTCAACTGTCAACTGAATTTAATATCCCATTTCATGTAACCTTTTTGCCAATTGGACATGTAATTGGTGGCTAGCTTTGTAGGCGATAAAATGCGCCTGGGGAAATTTGCCCAAGAGACTGAGATCGCCAACTAAGTCCAACAGTTTGTGACGAGATGGCTCATTGGGAAATCGCAATGGAGGATTCAACCACTGAAGATCGTCACAGACGAGGGCATTTTCTAAAGTACCACCTTTGATGAGACCTGCCGAGCGCAATCGATCGATCTGATGTGCCAATCCAAAGGTGCGTGCTGGTGCAACCTCGCTGCTAAAGTCATCCTTACCGGGTTGCCAGCTATGCCACTGATTGCCGATCGGTGCCACGTCAAAATCGATACCATAGGTAAATCGCAGTACGGGGGAAGGTACCGCTGCCACAAACAGATCTTCAGCACCAATCCAGATCGGAGTAGTTAGCACCCCAGAGGTCTCTAAATCGCCCGCCAATGGCTCTAGTTGCGATCGAGTGAGTGCAGCGACCCAAACTTGTGCCGAGCCGTCTAGCAGTGGCAATTCGGCACCATCGATTTCGATCCGCGCATCGGCGATCCCGAGTGCAGCTAAAGCAGCGAGGAGATGTTCGACAGTCCGCACGGATGCCCCATTAGCACTCAATTCTGTTGACAGGGTTGTTTGACTAACATTGTCAATGTGCGCGGGAATCTCCGGAGCATCGGGCAAATCTACCCTGACAAAATAGCGACCCTTGCCAGGATCTGTCGGCATAATTTTGACGGCGGTAGTGATTCCAGAATGCAGTCCGATTCCCCGAACTTCACAAATAGCCGAGACTGTAGACATGACGCTATGCGGTAAAGGTATCGAAATTCAAGAGGTGATTCTCCCTGGGAGCGGCTCCGCCAACGGTGTCAATTATGGCACGATCGCTTCTGTTTTAATACTTTTTACTCATCGTAAACTGTCTTGATATCTAGATCGCATTTGAGATTTTTGGAGAGGGGTGTAAGGTGTAGGATGTGGGGTAACGATGGATATTAATTAAATGATGAACAGCTTAGTCTCAATCACAATTTCGCTCTAACTTCGGCACAGCCCAAGAACGCACTTTTCGCTGTCAACCGTCAACTGTTTAAAGCTTCCCATGATTTCGATCGACTGTCTCAGCCACAAATTTACAGATATTCAAGCCATTATTTTTGATAAAGATGGCACTCTCGAAGACTCCGGCAACTATCTCCGCAATCTCGCCCAAAAACGATCGCGACTGATCGACGCGCAAATCCCAGGCGTTGGCGAACCCCTGCTGATGGCATTTGGTGTCCAGGACAATGTCCTAGATCCAGCCGGATTGCAAGCTGTCGGCAGTCGTCACGAGAACGAAATTGCCGCAGCGGCGTATATTGCCGAAACAGGTAGAAGTTGGAGTGCGGCACTAGAGATCGTGCGGGGTGCATTTACCGAAGTCGATCGCGTGATGGAATCCACACCCAATGCCATGTTTCCTGGTTGTCAAGCTGCAATCGCGTCTTTGGCAAGTGCGGGGTTAAAATTGGGCATCGTCTCAGCGGCGACAACTAGCCAAGTTGTCAAATTCGCACATTATCACAAGTTACAACCCTATTTTCAGGTGCTCTTAGGCTCCGATCTCCAGTTTGCCAAACCCGATCCGCGTCTGTTTCAATTTGCCTGCCAGGAATTGGGCGTAAATCCCGATCGAACCCTGATGGTTGGCGATAGTACCTGGGATATGATCATGGGATCTCAAGCCGGTGCAGCGGGCTGTATCGGTATCTCCTGGGGTCGATTGATGCAGCCGATCGATATGGCCGATCTTGCGATCGAGGATTTAACTCAGTTGCAAATTAGAAGTTAGCCACGCCCCAACTCTCACCTATAATTGAGGTACGCTTTATCAACTCTTAACCCAGCAACAGCAATGGTTAAAACACCCTCTCAGCCTCGGCTAATTCCACCCTTAGAAAATGGTGACAGGCTCACTCGTTACGAATTCGAGCGACGCTACGATGCGATGTCACACCTCACCAAAGCCGAATTAATTGAAGGAGTTGTCTACATGGCTGCCGCACTGAGTTTTAGAAGTCACGGCGAACCTCATAGCAATATTATGGGTTGGTTGTGGACTTACAAAATTGCGACCCCAGGGGTGTCACTTGGGGATGCGCCGACGGTACGGTTAGATTTAGATAACGAACCTCAGCCTGATGCGGTATTGTTAATCGAAGCACAATGCGGTGGTCGATCGCGGGT
>JBBRVB010000340.1:0-4893 GCA_038247275.1 Chroococcales cyanobacterium | reverse complement strand
TTGTGCCAACGTGAATATTGGGATCGATTTGGGGCATATATAAATAATGTACCCCTTCATACCCTGCGAACCACCACAGGCGGCGGAAGGATCGGCTCAATAGCATCGCACCATACTCAACTGGCGGTGAACGCCGATTTGGGCATACACAATTAAACCCCCGAGACTCCTGTTGCTGCGGATCGAAGTATATGAGTTTTCAACTAGATCGAGGCCTATTTCAGTTTGACTTCATAGATCGACACGCTATTCTAGGTGTGGGCGTGAATGCTGAAGAAATCAATATCAGAGAACGCTATCAAGTCATTGCCAGACTATTACACCCCGATAGTGCGCGGTGGCAAACGGAAACAGACAAACACTTGGCTGTGAGACTGTTCTCACGGTTGATTACCCATGCTTACGGTCAACTATCGCGGCACTCTCAGCTTCAAGAGCAGATAATTATGTTAGAACTCTTGGGTAAAAGATTGGTCGAACAGGGTAATCAAATCCAGATTAACGATCCTGTCTGCCAGCAGCTCTATCAAAGTGGCAATGATTTGGAGCAAGTTTACGATCGACTATTGACACAATTAGCAGCCAAACAGTATTCAGAGCCTAGCCAGAGCGAAATAATTATCAATCAAATCAGCGAACTGAACATGGTGTATCTGTTACGGAAACAGTTGCAGTCAGTCAGATCCGCACCGCCAGTACGTGCCAGTAATCCCAGCAGTAATGTAGCTAAAGACATCTCAACAGAATCGACTAAACCATCTCCAATTGAGGGTGCATTGCGACGAGCTGAAGATTATGTGAGCAAAAGAAATTGGGTAAAGGCGGTACCAGAAATCAAAGAAGTCATCAGCGTCGAGCCAAATAATGCGCGCGCACACACTTTACTCGGACTGGTTTATCTCCATCAGCAGCAAATGACAATGGCCAAAATTTCAATTAATAAAGCCATCCAACTCGCGCCTAAAGATCCCCAAGTGCTCCAAGCCAAGCAGGAATTCGATCGAGCAGCCAATCCGAGTAACAATGGTGCCAAGGGTAAGAACGCCCCTGAAAAAGCTCATGAAGGGATGTTTAGTGGCTTATTTGGGGGTAAAAAATAGTTCGATCGAACTTTGATGAGCCACTGCACGCGATCGATTAAAATTAGAAGGTTGCCACTTCCAAACACATGACCGATCGCAATCCTGCTGTTTTTCTGCCGACTTCAAGCGATGATACCAATCCTCAACTTGTGGGAGCTGATGTCGCCATCGAGCCAGCATCAGCTCTACTTGCTAACAGTCGCAATTCATCAATCAATTTCTATGCTCCAGGAGCCAGAGATCTACTCCCATTAGACGTAGCTCAGAAGCTGTGGGTAGAAAGAGGCATTCAGGATGTGTTTCATCGCTGGGGCTATTACCGCATTATTACTTCGACACTAGAACGCCTAGAAACATTAACGGCTGGTGGCGCAGTCGATCGTGAGACAGTCATCCAAATTCCTGGTGCCAAAGGTGGTACGCTCGGGTTGCGCCCAGAATTAACCGCGTCTATTGCGCGGGCGGCGGTAGCGCGGATGGGAGACATGTATCCGCAGCGGCTGTATTACAATGCCAATGTGTTCCGCCGTGCCGATCTCGAACATCATGGGCGACAACAAGAATTTTATCAAGCTGGGATCGAATTATTGGGTGTTGGCGGTATTTTGGCAGATGTCGAAGCAATCCTGTTAATGATGGATTGCTTGAAATCTTTGGGTGTCCCCAATTGGCAAATAATTTTGGGAGAAGCTGGGTTGAGCCGCGCCCTGATCGCTCAATTTCCAATCGAATTTCAGACCCAAATTCGGCATTGTCTGGCACATCTCGATCGTGTCACCCTCGAACAATTACCACTAGCCCCCCAGCAGCAACAGCTAGCACTTACACTACTCGACTTACGCGGTCATCCAGATCTAGTATTGGCACGATTGGCTCGGCTCGAATTAGATGCTCACAGTCAAGCCACCATCGCCCATCTCCAAACTTTAATCGCACTATTAACTACTACCACTCCAACGCCACTACCGCTGATTTTGGATTTAAGTTTGATTCAAACCTTTGATTACTACACTGGGATCGTGTTTGAAGCCGTGAGTGTCACTGAGGATCGCGCCCATATTCTCGGCAAAGGCGGACGGTACGATCGCTTACTCGCACTCTATCACCCACAGGGTCAAAATTTCCCTGGGATCGGCTTTGCCTTGAGTATTGAAGATTTACAACAAGTCTTGCAAACTAGTCCCTCCATGCCCCGTTATACTGCCAATCCGGATTGGTTAGTCGTCGCGATCACCCCGGATGCAACTGCCGCCGCACTCATTTATAGTCATCAGCTCAGAGCGACATCCCAGCCAGTGCGAGTGGAAATGTATCTTAATAACGAAGATCGATCTAAAGTTCGCCAAATTGCAATCGAGCGTGGTGTCTCAAATATCGCCTGGGTAAGTACTCAAGAAACAACCGTTGAATCACTAATTTCCTAGACTTCCTGAATTTTTTCTAAAGTGCGTTGGTAGTCCCAATCCCGATCTTGCTGGCGAAATAACTCAGCAGCAGTCTGGAGATCGTTAACACCGCCTTGGCGATCGCCCAAATACACCCGAGTGAGACCACGGTTATAATAAATTTTGGCACGATTGCAATCCAATTCAATGGCGCGATCGAAGTCAACTAAGGCACCGTGAAGATCTTCGAGACGATAGCGGACATTGCCGCGATTATAATAATTAGTACTACTGCGATCGTCGAATTCGATCGCGCGATCGTAATCGGCTAATGCTCCTTGTCGATCGCCCATGCGATCGCGCAACAGACCCCGATTGACATATGCTTTGGCATAACTGGGATCGATCTGAATCGCACAATTATAACCCGCCAGTGCCCCCTCTCGATCGCCACCTACATCCCGCAACCGACCTCGATTATAGTATTCGCGGGCATCTTGAGGATATTGCTGGAGTTCGGGATGAGCATCTACCGGCAGCTCCGGTTGGTCATCTAGATTATCACGCATATTTTCATACTTCAATGTCATATCGATCTGGCGCAACGCAATAATACTTCTGCTTAGAGCTGCTAAATAATTAGTGAAGATCGGTTATCGACTACTGCTGCTAATCGGCAAACCGAAACCATCATGCAGTTAAGACTAAAATGTTTACACCCAAAATTCTACCAGTTTCAACAAATTGGTTGGTAATTCGGTCAAAAAGTCCAGCCGAATTACCTAATCTTATCCCTGTAAATATCTCAAAGCCTTAAGTAGTGGGTACATTCGTTATACCAAAAGTCAAAAATATCGACATCGCTGGTGGAGGTCATCAACTATCGATCTCAGTAGGAACCGATCTCCATCGCCACCACTGCTAACTCGATTTTTCCTGCTCTGATAAGTTGGCAAATAGTTCCTGGAGTTTCCAGCGTTGAATATATGGCCAGCCACCATTTTCTTCAATATCTCGCAGCAAAGCATATAAAGCTTGACGACTATTGGGCAAAGCTGATTGAAAATAGCCCTGTTGAATTTCGCGATGTAGTTGCTCTAATGTTCGTAATAATGCCAGGAGTGCCAACGGGTCGGTGCGATCGAGATCGGCAATTGCGTGAATTTCGTCCACTATTTTACCGAGATGTTTAGCAGCAATATCTTTGTCTGAGTTCATTTAACTTAGTTTGTCAAGTAATTTTAATCAATATTTATATTCTTAGATCTGCGTCTAAATCTAAACACAAATATTCTCAAATCATTTGTCCTGAGATGGTATGTCGGCGGCACCCGCGTTGTAGAATACCGATCGACAAGACAATTATCTTACTGTGTCTATAGTAAAGATCGAACACAACCTTGAAGATTAATTTTGCGCCAGGGTACACTCATAGACAAAGACTGTAATAACATAAAATATATCGAAGCTTGAGGTTCATCATGAAATTTCGCGGATTAGTCGCCGCTCTGCTAGCCATCTGTATTGGCTTGTTGACGGCTTGCAGTGATGCTCCTGTATCAGCAACAACTGTAC
This sequence comes from Chroococcales cyanobacterium, assembly GCA_038247275.1. Taxonomy (GTDB): domain Bacteria; phylum Cyanobacteriota; class Cyanobacteriia; order Cyanobacteriales; family Chamaesiphonaceae; genus Chamaesiphon. The sequence goes on along the minus strand of JBBRVB010000340.1, from coordinate 851 downwards.
TTACTTATGAAGATATTCGGGGCACGGGACTAGCCAACAACTGTCCGGTCATCGACAATACCAGTCGCGGATCGATTCCGTTGGATACTGCCAAAAGCTACCAGTTAGTGGACATGTGCATTCAGCCTACTAACTATTTTGTCAAAGAGGAACCGCTCAACAAACGCCAGGAAGCTGAATTCGTTGCCGGTAAAGTCGTCACCCGCGCAACTTCCAGCCTCGACCAGATCAGAGGAACGGTTTCATTATCTGAAGATCGGACGTTGACCTTCAAAGAAGAAGACGGAATTGATTTCCAGGCAATCACGGTCAAAATGCCCGGTGGCGAATTGGTACCCTTCCTCTTTACTGTCAAAGAGTTAGTCGCGACAAGTCAGCCTGGTGTAATGAGTGTTAACACTTCGACTGACTTTGCCGGTGAATACAAAGTCCCATCCTACCGTGGGAACGTCTTCCTCGATCCTAAAGGTCGTGGTGTTGCCAGTGGTTACATTGATGCTAATGCACTCCAAGCCGAAGCCAAGGTCCGCGAAGGCGATCGCAAAAACACCAAACGCGCTCAAACTTCCAAGGGTAAAATCACCTTTGAAGTTGCCAAAGTTAACAGTGCTACTGGTGAAATTGCCGGGATCTTCGAGAGCGAACAACCTTCCGATACCGATTTAGGTGCGCTAGATCCCAAGGAAGTCAAGATTCGCGGTCTCTTCTACGCCCGTCTCGAAGCTAAGTCTTAGTTTAGGGAATAGGGGATAAGCGATCGGTCATCAAGGCTCGATCGAGTAATATATCCTGACAGGTGTTGGATCTTAAGACGATCCGGCACCTGTTTTTTGGCTTTATCCACTATCCAC
>JBBRVB010000339.1:0-4925 GCA_038247275.1 Chroococcales cyanobacterium | reverse complement strand
GAATTAGCCACCGCAGCTTATGCTGGCGGTGATTATACTGGCTGGTTTGAAACTTTATATGCAGAAGCTGATGGCGATCTCGATGCAATTCCTTGGGCGGACAGAAAGGTAAATCCCTGGCTGCTAGACTGGATTAAAATATCGCAATTAAACTTACAAGATCTCCGAGTATTAGTTGTCGGTTGCGGATTAGGAGACGATGCCGAATATTTGGCTGGACTCGGTGCACAAGTCACAGCATTCGATCTATCTCAAACTGCGATCGATTGGTGTCAGACTAGATTTCCAAACTCAAAGGTAAATTATCAAGCTGTCGATCTATTTAGTGCTCCAGCCGAGTGGAAATGGGGTTTCGATCTAGTTATTGAGATTTATACAATTCAAGCTTTACCTGCTAATATTCGCCCACAGGCGATCGAGTGTATCGGTAATTTTGTCGCACCCAACGGTAAATTAATGGTAGTCTGTCGCGGTCGCGATCTCGAAGCTGTCAGTAAAAATTTACCATTTCCACTCACAAAAGATGAGCTAAATCGATTTACGAGTACTGGACTGACGGAAGGATCGTTTGAAGATTTTATCGATCGATCAGAATCAATCCCAGCTCGACGATTTCGGATTGTCTACGAGCGTGCAAGTTAACGATGTCATCTCATTTTTATGACTCTTATTATGAAAGTATCAACAGCCGTCGATCGCGCTCCTATCAAATCCTAGCAGCATCTAAAAATAAAATTACCCAATCCTCAATGTGAGAATCGGGTAATCTAAAATAGATTTGATATTGAATAACTGACAATAGAGCTTTAAATAATTATCAACTATCTTCTTGGTGCAACACATGCGGAGGAAACCTCCGCGTGATTACATCCGCAATTATCAATTATCAATTATTTAACCTATTGTGCCAGGATCGAAAAAGTGCTTAAAACAGGGATGTTAGATACCAATAGATAGGCAAATGCCGCCCCACCAATGCCACCGACTAGGAAAGCAGAAGTAAAGTCACCCCAGCCTTTCCCACCACCAAAATTAGCAGGTGGTGTTGGTGCGGCGACGCTTGGTAGTGGTGCTGGTGGACTGACGGCAGTATAGATCGCCAGACAAGCACTTAAAATGACCACTAATCCAATTGTGGAGAGCAATCCTGCTAAGTAAGCTTGGTCTGTATGACGAAGTGGCCCCAATAGGGTGAAGGGACCGAGTAAGAAGTAGCCATGAGCCATGCCAACTTCTAAGCCCCGACGTTGAGGAGATAAACCAGCTCTGTAAATTGGTAAATTGCCGATGAAAGCTTTGATAATGCCCGAAGAGTTGACTGGAGTAGCTAAGTTGCTAACTTCAGGATTGGGACTGCTAACAGCTTGAATACGAGTAGCCATAGAAAACCTCTCAAAATAATTAGGGAAATAGAGGGATTGGGATTAGGGGATCGGATTTAGAGTCATCGCTCATCCCCGCTCCCCAATACCAAATATTACAAGGGATGAAATAGTAAGTCGGGGAAAAAGAGATTGAATTCAATCAAGATCAGTGCAGTAAATGACATCCAAACTGTTGCCAGAACTGGTGCCGTAGATAAAAATTTGAGAAAAGATGACATGGAATATCTCCAGAAATTAGGATTGACATGTGACGATCGTGACGATCGCTAGCACGTTCGGTGAAGCTGAAAAAATTTACCGAGGGGAAACAGTGATTTCACTATCTTTAGCAACTAATTTACCAGAGGTAAATTCACCTAATGCAGCCGCCGGCCAAGCAAATCCGCTTAACATGCAGCTAACTGCCAAGGGTACGTCGATGACGATTTCTTTTTCTTCGGTGTTGTCAAATTTCTTGATGGCGATGATATAGGCGCGACCGACCCAACCAATCCAACCAGCAATGTAGAGAAATAGGACACCGGGAATCAGGAAATCACCCGCACGATCGAGTCGTCCGTCTACAATCAAGTGGGGCAGTCCTTCGGGGCCGCACAAGGCTTGCGAGTAACGTTCAAAGCGTTTTTTGCCGGATTCGGGGTCGTTGGTGGTGTTCCGCGCCATTTTCGCACGTTGCTGAAAAGCGGGAGAATCGCCACAACGGACGAGTCCAGCTACTTCTGATGCCGATGCGAGGGGCGCAAAGTTGAACCAAAGACAGATGGCAACAACAAAAGCCAACAGTTTTTTCATAGTGATTGTTTCCGTTTATAACAAAACAAATAGTTTTATTTACAAAACATCCGATCGGGTTGACGATCTGCTTTGGTAAAAAAACTATAATAGTCTTTTGGTCAGTCCTCAGCGGTCTGGCGAGTCGATCGCGAAAGATCGCTGATAATGGTGGAGATTGGCAGTATTGTGCCAACCGATCGAGATTGCTAAGTCGGCGATTCAAATCGGTGTATTATCTGAAATAACAGCTACACCGCGATGATTGCCAAATTATTTATTTTTATTTTCATCTTTAAAATTAGCAGCTAATGACGACAGTTTTATCAATTGAAACAAGTTGTGACGAAACTGCGGTGGCAATCGTTACCAATCGTAAAGTTTGTAGCAGTGTCATCGCCTCTCAAATTGAAATTCATACTCAATATGGAGGAGTGGTACCAGAGGTAGCGTCGCGGCAACATTTATTAATAATTACCGATCTAATCGATCGAGTCATTCAGGATGCCGATCTGGATTGGTCGCAGATCGATGGAATTGCGGCAACTGTCGCGCCAGGATTGGTGGGTGCGCTGATGATCGGGATGAGTGCAGCCAAGACTTTGGCAATTTTGCACGATAAGCCATTCTTGGGCGTTCATCATCTGGAGGGGCATATTTACGCATCTTATTTGAGTGCGCCAGAACTAGAGCCGCCATTTTTGTGTTTGTTGGTGTCGGGCGGACATACGAGCCTGATTCATGTCAAAGATTGCGGCGTATATACCGAACTCGGCGCGACTCGCGATGATGCAGCGGGAGAAGCTTTTGATAAAGTCGCTAGATTACTCGATCTGGGCTATCCTGGCGGCCCGCAGATCGATCGATTGGCAGCAGAGGGTAATCCGACGCTCTACCCCTTGCCAGAGGGCAATATCTCGCTGCCAGGTGGTGGCTTTCATCCCTATGATTCGAGTTTTAGTGGAGTCAAGACGGCGGTGTTGAGGTTGGTGCAAAAATTGCAGGCTGAAGGTCAGGAGTTACCAGTGGCAGATATTGCGGCGAGTTTTCAACATAGTGTGGCACGATCGCTCACCAAACGCGCGATCGCTTGTGCGAGTGATTATGGTTTGGATACGATTGTTATCGGCGGTGGGGTCGCTGCCAATCGGGGCTTGAGATCGACTTTAGCCGCAGCGGCGAGTCAGCGCGGGATGAAGGTGTTGTTTCCACCCTTGGAGTATTGTACGGACAATGCGGCGATGATCGGGTGTGCGGCGGCGGCGCATTTGAGTCGGGGGCATGTGTCGCGGCTGGATCTGGGAGTGCAGTCGCGGTTGTCGATTATGGATGTGATGAGTTTGTATCAGACTACTGCTTGAATAATAATTAACCGGCGTTGCTGAATTGGAGGATGAAATAGATAGTGATGGGGTTGGGAGATGGGAGTTGGGAGTTGGGAGTTAGAGAAATTTGTGTGTTGCACAAATAGAAAACCATACCTGGATTCAGCAACGCCAATCGCTTTGTGACAGTTGGCATAAATTGAGCTTATGAGTAGACGTAGTAAGGCGATTTTGATGAAGAGGGCAATGCCTGGGCTGTGAGTAGTTCAATGGAATAAATGTTGTCCATCGCATACTTACGATGTAACCCACGATCTCAGGGAAAGAGATAGGATAACAAAAAGCACATTTGCAATAGAGCGGATGAAATAACTATGACTTCTGCTGATGCTGGATCTAATTTTAACAATAATCCTCAAACTCAGACACTCCGCGAACGCTACCTCCAGACGATCGAAGACATTACCACTCGGATTCTGACAGGTAAACAGGTGATTTCTAAGGAGTATATCTATCAAATCCTGGTCGAGCGGATCGAACTAGGTACGAGCGAAATTTTTGAAGGTGGTTTGAGTGAGACAGTACAGGGAATCGAGCGGGAAATTGCCAACCAACCCGATGAAGTCAAGCAAGCGAAGTTAAAGCATAAACTCAATGCACTGGCTTGGATTCAGACATCGTTGGGAACTTTGCAAAATGAGCGTCAAGCAGTAGCTATCGTCAATACAACGATCGATCGAGTGGTCAAAACCGCACCCAATGACCGGTTGAGTATCCTGCTCCAAGCCCTCGATCCCAATCAGGAACACAAATTGGATCGCGCTCAGATACAATTGATGATAAAGTCGCTCCAGTCGGTTGCCAATATTCAGCTTCAACCCGCAGATTTCGAGCAACTACGGCAATTATCGCTCGGACTCGATCGAGGATTAAAGACACTTCCGGCTCTGGAGCCACACTTAGTTAGTTGGATTTATGAGAGCGGACAACAGATCGGCTTTGGTGGTGCCACAGAGAGTGGCCCCTGGTCGCTGTGGGCGAAGCAAATCTCCCAACCATTGATTAAGTCATTATTTCAAGCGATCGGTCGTCAGCAGTCAATTTCCGACCTTGCAGCCGTACAAGCGAGTGGAGATGAGGGCGAGTGGACGGAACTGGCGATCGTGTTGCAGAGTATTCAGACTGCGCTAATTGCTTGGTTTGACGCTCAGATGTACGATCGAGTCTGGGGTCAGCGGATGGCATTTAGTACGTTGATTACATTTGCCGCGATCTGGTGCGAGTTAGCAAATGGGGTCGGTCGCGCTGTTAGTATCAATAGTAGTCATCGGGAGGCGATCGCCAAGGCTTGTTTTCAGGTGACATTGCAGATTTTGAGAACTGCGGCGCAACGTCCGATTTTCCCGCTGTACGGTGGGATCTTTGCTGCTTTCTCTGGCGAAAG
>JBBRVB010000338.1:0-4927 GCA_038247275.1 Chroococcales cyanobacterium | reverse complement strand
GCCGTTAGGAAGATTCGCGATCGCGATTTGGAGCAACCACTTAAAGATATTATCGCCAGTGGCAAACCATTTTTGGGAATCTGTCTGGGCTTACAAATTTTATTCGATCGATCTGAAGAAGGGACTGAATCTGGCTTGGGGATAATTCCGGGGATTGTGCGTAAATTCCACCCAGAACCCAATTTAACTATCCCCCAAATGGGTTGGAATCAACTACAGCTCACTCAGTCAAATTGCCCGCTGTGGGGGCAAATAGACACCGCTGCGTGGGTATATTTCGACCATTCCTATTATGTCGAACCAAGTCTGGCAGCGATGACGGCTGCTGCTGTCACACATGGTACTCAAACAGTCACCGCGGCGATCGGCCAAGACAATATTATGGCAGTCCAATTTCATCCTGAGAAGTCGTCCACCACTGGTCTTCAGATGCTGGCTAATTTTGTCCAAATGGCTAGTGAGTAGAACCTGTGGACGAGATTGAGAGCAGATTTGGCATCAAATCCGATCGAATAACAGAATGGGCAATGTCTTGTCTCGCTAAACCCTCGGCAAAGCCAAGGAGCGCGAATCGCTGACTGAAATCATGCTCCTCCACTCTCCGCATGATTTCAGTCGCAAACCGTCGTTAGAGCGGGCGAATCACTGTCAACTGTCAACTGTTAACCTATTCTAGAGAGTAAACTACCCCACCCTATTCAATCGCGCTACGCGCTCATGAACGAGGGACTACCGCTGTACACGTTGAAATAACTCCAAATAATCTTGAGCGATTTTTTCAGATGTGTAGTTATTACGACAATATTCACGACCAGAGCGACCCAATTCATGTGCCAACCCAGGATTCCTACTCAATCGGTATAGGTATTGTGCTAGCCCTTGACTATCACCATTTCGCACAGTCGCACCACAATTAGCGCGATCGAACACATCATTTAGATAAGAATTTTCGGGGCAAATACTCACAATTGGGCGACCGGATGCTAATGCCGAGTACAGCTTACTAGGAGCAACTAGACCTTCCATTCCCTCGCTCACACTGACGATCGATACATCACAAGCGGTAAGTGAATAAGGCAAATTCTCGCGAGATTGATAGGGTAGAAATAGACAATTAGTCAGCCCCAGATCTACTACGGACTGCTGGAAATGTTTACGCTTTTCCCCACTCCCAATAAACACAAATCGGATCGGTGTATCTCGCAGCAAAGTCACAGCATCGAACAGAGTATCCATATCATGACAACGACCCATATTGCCAGAGTACAGCACCGTAAATGGTTCGACTAGTCCATGCTCCTTGGCGAACCAGTTGTCCTGTTTGAGTCGAGGCACGATCTGCTCGGAATCAACCCAGCTCGGAATAATCGCAATTTTACCCTCAAGCCCGGATTGTTTAGCCACAACCCGCTCCTTCATGTTTTCGCTCAGGACAATAATTGCCTCAGCATGTTTCCAAGTTAGGCGGTTCAACCGATCCCATAATTTGACTAGCCAATGACGTGGCTTAATCACACCTAACTCGATGGCGATATCTGGATACAAGTCATAAAGCAAACAAACATATCGAATCCGGCAAACGCGGCTGAGTAGATAGCCCAGCACGGGCAAAAATGGTGGTGCGGTAGTCAGCACCACCAAACCGTTCTCCTTGGCATGACGGAGGAGATGGAGCGCAGTGCGGACAAAAAATATTGCCCCAGCGACTGCTTTGCCCCGAATTCGCTGAGGCCAAAAGCTGGTTGCTTGAGAACGGCGAATACTTAAAGAATGATGAGACTCTTTGCGGGGCGAATCATCTCGCTCGAAGGCATAGGAAGGCTGACTGGTAAATACTTCTACCCGCCCAAAAGATTTGAGATTATGCGCTAATTCTTCAATTAATTGACCTGTTGCAGCATAATCCGGCGGAAAAAATTGATTGATAATCTTGAGATCGATCGGAGGGTAAGTTTTCAGGGGCGCAAGCGGATTGAGTTCCTCAACAGTAGAATAATCTTTCCGAGGAACCGGACAGGTTTTGGGGGAATCGATCTTGGGGGGAGAAGGCATATCACTAACTGGTGAGGAGGAATGCTTAATAAATAAAGCCATTATTTTTGGTCAGTCTTATGACACGGCAGATCTAAAAAGAGACATCAGTGAATCAATTTATACATCAATCGTTAGCAAGCCCTAAACTCTGGGCATCACAACAGATCTATACATATAGTACCCTTATTATCCAACTGAACAACTAAAATTCTGGACTTTTTTTTAATTACTGCTATGCTTTGAAAGTTAGATTATTTAAAGTAGGCATAGGTTTGAGCAATAAAATAGCAGTTTGATTAGTGTGGCTAGACATACTTCACTGATTATGACATCTTACTAGATTATTCCTGCAATGACGGTATCGATTGGATCTGAATCAAATCCGATCGGTGATAATAACTATTTTCCTAGTAAATTTAGAGCGGGGTGATTTGAGATGCGTTTGGATAAATACACTGTGGGTAAGTATTCACCAGGTGCTGCCTTGTGGCAGCAATTGGCATGGTACTATCTGGGATCGCCAGTGGTGAAGAGCTACTGGATCGTTGGTTCTGAGTTCAAGTGTCGGGTACTGCGTTGGTTTGGGGCGCGGATTGGTGAGGGAGTGCGAATTAAGCCCGGATTGAAGGTTAAGTTCCCGTGGCGGCTGGTAGTCGGAGATTTTGTCTGGCTGGGTGAGGATTGCTGGATTGATAATGTCGCGATGGTGACGATCGACAGTCATACTTGTCTGTCACAAGCCGTATATCTTTGCACTGGCAATCATGATTGGAGCGATCCAGATTTTCGATTGAAGGAGGCACCGATTCATATCCAGGAGGGCTGTTGGATTGCGGCGCAGGCAGTTGTTGGGCCAGGGGTGACGATCGGGAAAGGTGCCGTGCTGGGGCTTGGGAGTGTGGCTGCTCGATCATTGGAGCCGATGACGATTTATGCGGGGAATCCAGCGCAGGCGATTAAAGCTAGACAGATACTGAATCCATAGGATACTTTTTTATTATTGATCTGTGATAATTAAATTCACTTGTGCTTTAAGTTTTGGTAATTCTTGTTCGATTATCCGCCAAATAAGTTTGAGATCTACTCGAAAGTATTCATGGACTAGCAAATTCCGAAAATCGATAATGTCTCGCCAACTAATTTCTGGGTGTTGCTCACGGGTACTAAAGTTCATCGAACGCGCTGCCTCGCCAATAATTTGTAATTGTAGAAGCATCCAGCTTTGAATCAGTTCGTTGGTAAGGAATTCTTCTTTTCCCTGAGTTGCATATTTTTCGATTTTATTGATTGCTTCTTGGATATCCCGCATTCTTTCTAGATCGTTTCTCATAGGGCTAGAGCATCCGCCAAAACTTCGTTGTAAATTCTGGCTTTGATTCCTGCGGGGGTGATTACATCTACTTTGGTACCTAGCAAGTCTTCCAAATCTCGGATCGGACGCACTGGAAACCAGGGGCTAATTTTGTCTAGATCGTAATCTACGAGAAGATCTAGGTCGCTGTTTCGATCGGCTTGTCCTCTGGCGACAGAACCGAATACCCGCACGTTAAAAGCTCCATGTTGAGCGGCAATCGACTTAATTTTTTCTTTAGTAGCTGGGGTCAAATCATCTATAGTCATAGAGATTTCGCCTCTGCTAAAACTCGATCTTTAATCAAATGGCTTAATCCCTGTTCTGTGACAATATCGACCTTACAACCTAGCAAGTCCTGTAAATCCATCAATAACCCACCTGGAAACCAAGGCGAAATTTTCTTTAGATCGTAATCCACCAAAAGATCGATATCACTATTTTCTGTCTCCAGCCCTTGAACTACAGAGCCGAACACTCTGACATTAAATGCCCCATGTTGCTCTGTAATAGCGAGAATATCCTCTCGTTTATCTTGTAATAACTGTTGTAATTTCATTATTTATGCCGATCGATATAGATCTAGCTATATATTTCAATTGTATCTTTATTTTCGATTGAAAAAGGCACCGATTCATATCTACGCGGGCTGTTGGATTGCAGCACGGGCAATGGTTAGCCCTGGGATCTCGATCGGGAAAGGTGCCGTGCTGGGGCTAGGGAGCGTGACAGGTCGATCGCTCGATCCGATGATGATTTATGCTGGTAATCCCGCGCAGCCCATCAAAGAGCGGCAAATTCGATCGATCCCTGACGATTCTGTCTCCCTGGATACATTAGACCTCCTACGAAAGTAAAAATACAATCTTTTCCAGTACTGTTTTCATCTAAAGTTCCCCCTATTCCCTATTCCCTATTCCCTATTCCCTGACTTTCGCAGAAAGTCTATTGAATTCGGTTGAGTCGAAATCGATCTAACGCAGATGTTCGGCTTCGATAATATGAATCGCGAGTAATAGTTCGGCTAAAGTTCGTTGAAACGCATAATACCAACCCTGCCAACCATCGAGAATCCCACCTTTGAAAATCAGACAGTAGACGAGAATAATCAAGGGCGCAAATATTTTTCGCTTACGAATCCGATCGCCCCAACTTAACTCACGATCGGGTGTTTCTAACAGTTTTTTAGCTTCGATAACCATATACCGATCTTGTGCCCACAACCAGCGACTGAGGGGTTTGCGATCGTCGTGATGGATAGAGCGATCGAGTTGACTCGATCGACCTTCAAGTTTTAAAAGCTGGGTATGACCATCATCTATATATATGGCACTATTTTTTTTAAATAAAGCCAATCGAGGTGGTAAAATAGTTCCTTTTAATGGCTTACCAAACACACAATATTTAAATGGAATTGAGTAACCATTAATAGTTGGATCTTCAAGCACGCTGAATGTCTCGATTAATGCTTCTGTCAGCACGTAATCGGCATCTAACGATAGTACCCATTCAGAGTTAACTCGCTCTAAACCGTAGTTCCAT
>JBBRVB010000337.1:0-4931 GCA_038247275.1 Chroococcales cyanobacterium | reverse complement strand
CTCAAAGCTGGTAAATATCCACCTTGCTAAATTTAGAATTGCTGATTTTAGGTTCAACAATTAATTGTGTAGGAGTACTTGTGAATACCCCTACAGATTCTTAACTGACAAAATCAGCATCAACTACATCTTCACTGCCTTGTCCCCCTGATGGATTTGGTGGATTGGGATTGCCTGTCTTCGCATTTGCTTGGGCATAAACAGCACTACCGATCTGCATCAAAGCTTGTTGAAGATCGGTGGTGAACGATCTCATTCCATCGTAGTTTGATTTTTCGATCGCCGATTTTAGTTCGCCAACCAATTGTCGCGCCCGATCTTTATCTTCCTCAGACACCTGCCCATTTAACTCTTGCAGTTGTTTTTCGGCTTGATAAACGAGCGAGTCAGCATTGTTTTTAGTGTCAACTTGTTCGCGTCGTTCGCGATCTGCTTCGGCATGAGTTTCCGCCTCGCGCACCATCCGTTCGATATCGCCTTTATCCAACGTTGAAGCCCCAGTAATGGCGATCGATTGTTCTTTACCACTCGCTTTATCTTTGGCTGTCACTGAGAGCAAGCCATTCGCATCAATGTCGAACATCACTTCGATTTGGGGCACACCACGGGGAGCCGCAGGAATGCCACTGAGCTGGAATGTGCCCAAACTTTTGTTGTCGCTGACGAGTTGCCGTTCGCCTTGCAGCACGTGGATTTCAACACTTGGTTGAGCGTCAGCAGCGGTGGAAAATACCTCAGACTTCTTCACCGGAATCGTGGTGTTACGGGGAATAACGGTGGTCATCACGTCGCCCATTGTGGCGACACCCAGAGACAGGGGCGTGACATCGAGCAAGACGACATCTTTGACATCACCAGCCAGCACACCACCTTGAATTGCGGCTCCGATGGCGACTACTTCATCGGGATTTACGCCCTGATTGGGATCTTTTCCGGTAATCTGGCGGACGAGTTGCTGCACGGCGGGAATCCGGCTCGAACCGCCAACGAGGACGACTTCATCGAGATTGGCACTGATGAGATTGGCATCTTTTAAAGCTTGCTCGACGGGAATGCGACATCGCTCGAATAAATCCCCGCACATCTTCTCAAATTCTACTCGCGTCAATGTTAACTCAAGGTGTTTGGGGCCTTCGGGATTAGCAGTAATAAAGGGGAGATTAATCGTTGTTTGGGTCGTATTCGAGAGTTCAATTTTCGCTTTTTCGGCGGCTTCAGTTAAGCGTTGAAAGGCTTGTTTATCCTGCCGCAGATCGATACCTTCATTCTTTTGAAATTCCCCCGCAATCCAATCGACAATCTTTTTATCGAAATCATCGCCGCCCAGATGAGTATCCCCACTGGTAGATTTGACTTCAAAGATCCCCTCACCTACTTCGAGTACCGAAACATCGAACGTACCGCCACCTAAGTCAAACACCAGAATGGTTTCATTCCCCTTTTTATTCAAACCATAAGCCAGGGCTGCGGCTGTCGGTTCATTGATAATCCGTAGTACTTCTAATCCAGCAATCTTACCAGCATCTTTAGTCGCTTGACGTTGCGAATCGTTGAAATATGCAGGTACGGTAATTACAGCTTGGGTGACTTTTTCGCCCAGATATTTACTGGCATCGTCAACTAGTTTTCGCAGCACTTGCACGGAAATTTCTTCGGGTGCAAACTGTTTTTTGAGTGTCGGGCAATCGATTTTGACATTGCCACTGTCATCACGAAGGATTTTGTAAGAAACTTGACCAGCTTCGTGGGTAATCTCGTCGTATTTACGTCCGATAAATCGTTTCACTGAATAGAATGTGTTTTCTGGATTCATTACCGCCTGTCGGCGGGCAATTTGTCCGACTAATTTGTCGCCTGTTTTAGTATAGGCAACTACTGAAGGCGTGATCCGTTGTCCTTCCGCATTGGCAATGACGATCGGTTGTCCGCCTTCCATGACTGCAATACAAGAGTTAGTTGTGCCTAGATCTATTCCTACTACCTTTGCCATGATTTTTTAGTCCTAAGTTAAATTTTAATGTGTTAATTTTTAGCCTTCAAAAAAAATTGATTAATTAGGCTGGTATAAGTATTGACAAAATCCAAATAAGCTCGAATTGATGTGATTGACAATGCCCACCTTACTTAATAAATCAAATTAATAAATTAAATTAATCGATGCTACTTGACCAGATGCGATCTTTTCACTCATAGATTTGGGTATAAGGACGGTATCGATCGCATGAATAATACCGTTAGTAGCGTGGATATCGGCTTGGATAATATCGATCCCATTCACTTTAATCGCACCATCATCGGTATAGATAGTTAGCATCGAACCTTCGACAGTTGGGTCTGAATCGGCAGCACACAACTCGCTAGATTGTAAGCGTTGGGCGATAATATGGTAGGTTAAAAGCTTTTCTAATTCAGGCGGATTGTCAAGAAAAAATCCCATCGTACCTGAAGGTAGTTTTGAAAATGCTTCATCGGTCGGAGCAAACAGGGTAATGGTGTTAGGTTCCATCAATCCTTGTAGTAAGCTAGCGCGATTAATTGCTGCAACTAAGGTTGTGAACCGACCGTCATTTATGAGCGTATCTACAATGTCATTCATGAGAAATTTTCCTTAAAATATTTAGTTGTTAGTGGGATCGTCACCAACTCAAACGATTAACTTGCCAAAGTTATCCCCTTTATGTGACTGCCACCCTGGATTCTGCACAGCGGCGAATCCGCCAACGACGATCGATCCAGACCTAGCGAGGGTAATCCGGTCATTCTCAAACCAGAATTGAGTAAACGATCTCGCCTACTTTCTACTGTGAAAGACCGCTGTTCGATTTCGTGTATGAATTGGTTGATTACGATACAAATTGCAATTAAAAAGATTAAAAAAATTAGTGAGCCGAACGCCAGCTTCAACTAAATTGGTTCACTGTCCATTTTTGTCAAACTGGATCGATCGATATCTACTCACCTTGGTAGAACTACTGAGAATTATCATCTTCCGATTGAAAGATGCAATTTACTATCAACAAATAGAGGATGTTATCATAGCCAATTTTAGAGGTTAAAGCAAAAGCATGACAACATCAACGCAATATCGCTCGGCATCAAATCTACATGGAATTGTTACTCCATCAACTGAAACACAGTATCGTTCTGAATTAAATCCGCCAGAAAATATCACGCCATCGATCGGTACTGTCATTAATGCCATCTTAATATTCACACCTTTATCCTTATTTGTGATTGGACTTTATTTCGGCGTAATTAATATTTGAGTCTATGATTCTATCGATAGATGTAGGCAGTTTTATATTTCTATCGATCGGCTCGGACTAAAAAATTTTAATAATTACCTAATTGGAGAATTTACCTTGATGGTAATGTCTTATCAAATTCGACCAGATCGCAAAACTGAAGGCATCGACTAAGCAATCGAAGTAGCCGCCGATCTCCAGATTAAACCTCAAGATCGCAATCTCTAATATTCCAAGATTCTAGCGAAATAAAGTGGGTGCTGCCGTATGTAACAGCGACAATACACCATCAGCAATTAACTGAACAGCGATTGCGAGAATAAAGAATCCCAGGACTCGATTTAAAGCTCCAAAGCCATTACTACCAAAGATGGAAAACAGTGACTCGCCGAGTACGAGACAGGCATAAAGCAGCCCGCCGAAGCAGACAATACCAATGGAACAGCCCAAATACCCGCTCCAGTGCGTGATATTCGTTGCTAATCCAATTACTACACCGATCGATCCTGGCCCTGCAATCAGCGGCACAGCCATCGGTGCGAACGAAATATCCTCTTGCTTTAATCCCGCCTGATGTTCGGAATTAGTCAACCGATGCTTGCTCGTCACCATTTCCCAAGCGGCTTGAGCGACTAGCAAGCCGCCAGCAATTCGCAGGACATTCAGGGAAATACCGAAGAACTCCAGGACGATCCGACCTGCAATCAAAAATACTACCAAGACAAGGATGACGTTGATAGCAATGCGGCGAGCTTGCTCTCTACGTTCGGCGCGGCTATCAGTGGCAGTTAGACTATAAAAAATGGGTACTGCACCGATCGGATTAGCGATGGGAAATAGGGCAACAAAAGTGCCAACAGCGTAGGCTAAAATCGATTGAGCCATATTGGTTTGGGGTTCTCTAGCCTAGATGAAATACTATTCTAGTTGAAGATTCAGACTGAATCAAAAATCATCCAATCCTCAATACCTTGAGTTGTGAAAATAGTCTGAGCTAGAGTGATTTCATCGTCCGTTCCCTCAATTACGATGATTATTTTGACACCCGATAATTACACTACATCAAAATCATTTTCCCTGTAACCTACCAGTCGTAATTTGATTTAGAAATTTGAACCACTTAAACCAAAGTTTGCTTGTCATCTGATTCCTGATGAAAACTAAATTAAATAACCGATCGATGAAATAACCACTCAGCCAGATCGACTCAAACTATCGGAGTATCGCCACCCCGAAAGTTTAATTATCTCGCTCCCTCGATCTGCAAACTAGTAATTAAATTCTTGATGGTTGAGAGCAGCAAATCTATCGTGGCAGATCGAAAGCAACCCACTTCACAGTCAGCCGATTTTTCACCGCAAATACCCCTGGGGCTGCCCAGGCGACGCGTTCGGCTTCTTCTAGCTCGGCAAAGTTCTGCACGTTGCCGCTGAGGATGACCTCACCTTCAGCGGTCTGCACCTGGATCTGGTTGGCATCTAGGAGGGCACTCCGTCCGAACGCCGCTTTAATCGCTGTTTCGATTGCCGTTGCTGTGAATTTGGGTTTAACCGAGATGAGGTTATTCACCCCTGTGACACCAGATAAATACATCACGACGTTGATTGCGGCATCTTTCTGATACTGCCACTCCACTTCGCCATCTAGTGTCATCCGACCCTCATGGCGACTGGCTAGGGTACTTCT
>JBBRVB010000336.1:0-4932 GCA_038247275.1 Chroococcales cyanobacterium | reverse complement strand
ATTTCCAGATTCGAGAGCTGTGAGGATGTCCTGGGCGGAGGCAAACCGATCGTGCGGACGCAGTTGGAGCATTCGATCGAGTATACCCGCCAGTGTGGGGCTGAGGCTGATATGTTCGCGCCAGTTCCAGGTGAAGTTTTGCGGATCGATCAGATCTGGAGGTTCTTTGCCGGTGAGCAAGACCAGGGTGGTTGCGGCGAGAGCGTAGAGATCGCTGTGGGCAAAGACTACTCCTCGTTGCATTTGCTCGTTGGGTGCGTAGCCGATTTTGCCCAGTCGCGTCGGGACATCGCTATGTCCCGGATTACCGCTCATATATTGAGTAGCGGCATTAACCGCGACTTGTTTGACACCACCGAAATCGATCAGGATGGGTAACCCATCGCTGTTGCGGACGATCAGATTATCGGGAGAAATATCCCGATGAATGACACCGAGCGAATGGATATAGCTGAGTACGGGTAAAATTTGGGTCAGAAACTTGGTGATTTCAGCTTCGGTAAAGGTTTTACCCTGTTGGAGTTTCTGGCGGAGGAGCTGTTGATAGTTGTCACCGGCGACATAATCCTGAACCAAAAATAGCTGTCCCACGCCACCACGATTCACCCGAAACATTTCCCGAAACATAGGGATTTGGGGGTGCTGGAGTCGATACATCACTCCAGCTTCCCGCTCAAATAATTGTTGGGCTTTAGTCAATAAAGCCGTACCCTGCACTTGTGGCGCAAACTCCTTGAGGACGCAAAATTCGTTAAATCGATTGACATCTTCACATAAATAAGTTCGCCCAAAACCACCTTGTCCGATTTCTTTGGTAATCCGATAGCGATCGCCAAGTAGTACCCCGACTGTCATCGCGTTGTTGACAGGGGCGATGAGCTGACTACCGCAGGCTTGACAAAACCGGTTGATGTCAGGATTATCGTGTCCGTTAGGGCAGAATTTGGTCATTGCCAAAAAGAAATAGCTCCGATCTTAGGATACCCTTAGATGCATCGATCCACCCCATGCGAACGCGACCGTTTAAATTTTGAGCCAGTATCATGCGACTGGAGGCGATTGGTAAGCTGTCGAACATCTAAACCACACTATCCATGCCCCAGGTACTTTATGGCAAGCTGTTTGAGCAAGAAATTTAAATGACTAACAGCTTAAATCATCGATGTTTGTCCCCAGATCGATCCTATCGCCAAAGATCCGATCGATGCAGTATTTCTACACGATTGGATTAGCTAGGTGGTTCGGTAAAAGTATTCTTTAAGTTTGGACTTAGACCTCACGATTCTAGATCTTCAAACAATTTATCAATTTGCGGTACTAACTTAGTGGTTAGATATGCTTGCGTTTGTTGCTGAATTCGATCGACCGATCGAGCGATCGATTCATTCATAACATCTACTAGTCGATCGCAAGAAATTGCATACTTTAATTGAGTGGGTTTCTCGTCATCTTTACTGCGATCGAATACCCCAGTTGGGCGCACGCAAACTTCACTGTAAATTAGTTCCTGTTTGGGATTAAATCTCGCACCCATACTCACAAAGTAAAAACTATCGATGACCTTCAAGGTCAAGCGTTCGGTTTGAATAAAGCTATTAATATATTCTGCACTCATGATCTTACGGAGTGCGGCGATCGACTGAATGCGACTGCCGATCGTTTGTTGAAGCTGGACTAATTCATCCTCGACGATGGCAATTGTCGTTTGTTGCTTGGTTCTCAATTGCTCTTTGATTTCAGTTTCGATGTAATTAAGGGCTGATTCAATAAATAATTCAGCATCTTTCTTGAAATCAAATTGCAGGATTCCTGTCGAACTAAATTCTAATTTAGACTTAAACCAATGAATTGGATGTCGAGCGGGAAAACCGCGTTCGTCCTCCATATTTTCGATATGAGAAGTGATCGTTCGCTGCAAAAACGACATCCGCTCATATTCCTTTGCCAATAGAAATTGTCGAAATGATTTATTTAATCGCTCTTGAATTTTGCCAATGTCGATGCTAAATTCTGCGATTAATTGCTGTTGCACGCGATCGATAGTAGCGAGACTTTCCGCGCGCAAACTGACGAGATCGATATCGCCAATAGCTACCGATGATGCTTGCTGGCGGACATCGACTCCAGCAGGGACAAGCAGCTTATCCCCAGGAATATCGACATTGATGATTTTACTACTATCCATGCGATCGCCTCTTGACTCCTAATTTTTGCTGATTGTGTGATTGTGATTCGACCTAATCGAGGCTATGCCAATGCGGAGCGCGAATATTTAATTCTTTATTTTAGCCTAATCTACTCCCCAAGTTGGCAAATAAGCGATCGACCAACTCTAAATTTTTCCGCCCTGGAGAAACTTCTACCCCGCTGGAGAGATCGATCCCGTCGGGTTGGAGTTGACTCAGTGCCGCGCAAATATTGTCGGGAGTCAAGCCGCCTGCTAGTAGCCACGGGATCGTGGGTTTAAAAGCTGATAACTGTTGCCAATCGAGGGTTTGTCCCGTACCGCCCAAGGCATCAGGATGATAGGCATCGAGCAGTAAACCATCGACAATCGGGGCGTAGGCTTGGATGGTGGCGAGATCGTCACTACTGCGGACGCGCCATGCTTTGATGATTTCGGTGTCGGGGAGAGCTTGGCGCAATTCCTGGCAAAATTCGACGGATTCGGTACCGTGGAGTTGAACTGTGTCCAAGCCGGTGAGTAAGGCGACGTGGGTGATTGTAGCTACCGAAAAATCAGCAAATACACCGACTGTATTAGTGACGCTACCTAGCTCTGAGACGATGGTGACTAGTTGAGTTAGGTTTAGATAACGGGGCGAATTCGGGACACAGATCAAGCCCAGATCGGTTGCACCCATAGTGGCGATCTCCAGCCCCTGTTCGACAGTCGTAATTCCACAAATTTTAATTCGCATTAGTTTTGGATAGGAACGGGATTATCTAATTGCGGTTTTCGGCTCGTTACTAAAAGTTATCATTTAATCGAGATAGAATCCTTTAAGCTGTGATTAGGTATCCAATATTTAGAAGTAAATCATGTTAAATTCTACCTTGTTACTCGGCGCGATTGCCCCGATGAGTCAACCCTGGTCGCCAACAGTTGCGATCGTGATGATTGTCTGTTCGTTATTAGGTATCGCGATCGCTAGTACTACCAAAAAAGCTGGCCCCATGCTAGTTGGTGGTTTGACAGCAGCTCAATTATTAGCTGGTACTGCGTTCGGACATCTGGTTGGTGTGGGTGCAACACTTGGTTTAACTCGCCTTGGCATCATTTAAATTGATTTGCTCGTTCTATAATAGTCCTCAACTCCGCGACGTTGGCAGTTGGGGGCTGTTGTGGTGAGGTACTTTACATAATCGGATCGTGGACGGTGACGAGTTTGGTGCCATCGGGAAATGTGGCTTCGACTTGGACATCATGAATCATTGAGGGAATGCCTTCCATGACATCATCATGAGTGAGTAGCGTTTTGCCATAATTCATCAATTGGGCGACAGTTTGCCCATCTCGCGCTCCTTCCAAAATTGCGGCAGAGATATAGGCAATTGCTTCGGGGTAGTTGAGTTTTAAGCCCCTAGCTTTGCGCCGTTCGGCAACGAGCGCGGCGGTGAAAATTAGGAGTTTATCTTTTTCTTGAGGGGAAAGTTGCATGGGAGGGGTAATGGGTAATGGGTAATGGGTAATGGGTAATGGGTAATGGGTAATGGGTAATGGGTAATGGGTAATGGGTAATGGGTAAGCACTGCCAACCATTTATGTTGTGGGTATGGTTGAAGTGATAAATGTTTGTTTCGGTCTACTTATTCACTATTCACTATCCACTATTCACTATTCACTATTCACTATTCACTATCCACTATCCACTATTCACTAACTGCTCCAAATTATGGCCACACTCGTAGATGTATCGGTGGACTCTGGAGAAATGAATGACGGAGCAAATGCCAAACGGCGGTAAACCACTGACGGACTTCAGTAGTCGAGTCACCTCGATACCGACATAATAATCCCTCGGTTAGTCGGGTAACGCCTATTTTACTTGGTTCGCCACCAAATAGATCTCGAACTGCCATCACAATTTCCTTATTCACATTTCGATCCTGTTGGTGCTGTGAGACAGACTCGATCGAGCCTGGTCCGATCCATGCTAGACTACCGACGATCGGATATCCAGCTAGACTATTCGGTCGATCGATTTGCTCGTTGCCATCTAAAAACTGTCGATCGATCCAGATGGGTTTACCCTGACGATAGACTTCCGTTGCGGATTTCCAGATCCCGTGCGTAAATTTTTCGCCGCGTGCTGTGCGCCCAAAGCGATTGATTTCCCATCCCAGCCAGCTTGCTGTCGGGGCGAGATGTACCTGAAGATGTTGGCTAAAGATCGCTCCATCAAAAATAATCGCTTCTTGTGGCAACCATTCGAGACAGGCATTGTCCCCAATATTTTGGACGATCCGTTGGGATGCCGTCAGCCCGTTACTACCATAAATCTTACTAGCCGCCGCCGTGGTAATTACGGCACGAGCTTGGGATTGCAAGTCGATCGCAATTTGCAGCTTATCGCCTCCAACAATCCCGCCAGCAGTGTGCAAAATCGTATTATGACAAATCGCCTCACCTTCAGGATAAAACGAGCGTTGGACTTTGAGCGGGGCGATGCCATGAGACTCGATCGCTTGAGTTTTGTTGCGTTGGTAGCGGTAGGATAGTTGGAGAGATGCCTGCCAACCTGGGCGGGAATTATAATTGCTCTGGCTCATTGACTTCAACATCGATCGTCGTGGCGTTTTCCATAATAAATAACCGCGCTAGCTTGTCATATACACCTGCGCCAATATACTGAGGATACGTGTGCAATCGACTATAAACCCAAATTAATTCGTCGCCATAAAAGATACGGACATCTTGAAACATACTCT
>JBBRVB010000335.1:0-4974 GCA_038247275.1 Chroococcales cyanobacterium | reverse complement strand
TTGGAGCGTCGAATTAGATTCGTAGATCGATACATATAAGCTCCCCACTGTTTTGCCTGGAAGCACGGGGACAATCTCAAAATCTCTAGGTACAAATTGTCTGGCTACAGCCAGATCGATCGCGTGGAGCGATTGCAGCGCAGTACCATAAAGCTGCCAAGGAGCTGCGGGATAGAACATAATTGTGCGATCGCCAAAGTGTCTCTATCTTTGAGTATGACACGGAAATTCCTGGGCAAGAAGGTCGCTCGATCGAGTATCGATCTTGTTGATTTTAGTATCGCCCTTGAATCAAATTCAGCCGATCGATGTCAGAATGGTTTCAGATAAAGCTTTATACGTCCCTTCGCCAATTGGTAAATATGTTGAATAGCCTGCACACAGCCTTTGCTAATAATCAAGTCCTCAAAGTCATCAGTGGGTTGAATAATTTCGATCTTTCGCGGGTGGCGATGGTAATCAGAGCCGCAGATCTAGGCGGTGCAACATTTTTAGACATTGCTGCCGATCCTGAATTGGTACGGATGGCGCGTCAGCTCACCAATCTGCCGATCTGTGTGTCGGCAGTCGAACCCGAATTATTTGTCGCTGCTGTTGCAGCAGGTGCTGACTTAATCGAGATCGGTAACTTCGATAGTTTCTATGCCCAAGGTATCCGATTTGAAGCTGATGAAGTTTTAGCACTCACTCAAGCTACTCGCGCCTTGCTGCCCAATATTACCCTGTCTGTGACCGTTCCCCATATCCTCAGCTTGGACAAACAAGTCGAGTTAGCGCAAGCTCTAGTAGCTGCGGGTGCGGATATCATCCAAACCGAGGGCGGGACCAGCAGCACTCCCAGCCATCCAGGTACCCTCGGCTTAATCGAAAAAGCAGCACCTACTCTGGCGGCTGCTTATGAAATCTCCCGCGCTGTCAACGTGCCCGTACTCTGTGCCTCTGGCTTATCCAGCGTCACTGCACCACTAGCCATTGCCGCTGGTGCTGCCGGCATCGGTGTCGGTTCGGCAATCAATAAGCTCAATGACGAAATTGCGATGATTGCCGTAGTTCGCAGCTTGGCAGAAGCTCTCGCGGCAACTCCTGTTGCGGTAAGAGTTTAGAGATAGAAAGACAGGGAGACGGGGAGACGAGGTGGGCGTGTTGGGTTTCATTCTTCAACCCAACCTACAGATCTTTCCCCTTCCCCCTTTGCCTAAACCTAAAACCTAAAACCTAAAGCCTAAAGCCTAACCCCTATCCCCTAAATCCGGTAAACCCTACTGACATCGATCGCCAAATACCAGCTAAAATACCTAATAGCCTCCTAGTGATAATGGAACACTGCTGTGCTTGCTCAACTGATTGCTGACTTCCGCATTATTTTCGATCGCGATCCTGCTGCCCGTAACTGGGTAGAAGTTATCTTCTGCTATCCAGGCTTACAAGCGTTGTCATTGCATCGTTTTGCCCATTGGTTGCATCTGCTCGGTGTCCCGTTTGTGCCGCGCTTTATTTCACATCTAGCCCGCTTTTTTACGGGGATTGAGATTCACCCCGGCGCAACAATTGGCAAGGGAGTATTTATCGATCATGGGATGGGAGTAGTCATCGGTGAAACCGCAATTATCGGGGACTATGCACTGATTTATCAAGGTGTGACACTCGGTGGTACTGGCAAAGAGACTGGCAAGCGTCACCCAACGCTGGGCGAAAATGTGGTGGTTGGTGCTGGCGCAAAAGTATTAGGCAATCTTCAAATCGGTAGCAATGTCAGAATTGGGGCAGGTTCGGTAGTACTGCGGGATGTACCTTCAGATTGTACGGTAGTCGGCATTCCTGGGCGGATCTTGTATCGAGCTGGCGAACGCGTCGGGCCATTGGAACATGGTAGCCTACCCGATACCGAAGCTCAAGTGATCCGGGCATTAGTCGATCGCATCGAAAGCTTAGAGCAGCAGGTGCAGAAATTTCAAACCGAACAAACTTGTAATGCGATCGCTCAAGGCTTTGAAACTCCCTCCGCAGCAGGAATTGAGTTACCGCCAAGTTGCGATCTAGACGATAAAGTCATCCGTCAATTTTTGGATGGAGCAGGAATTTAAAATTTTTCATATCTAATCGCTAGCAGTAGCCGTGATTACCCTGAGAAATCACGGCTAATTTGTTAATGACTAACTCAAAAACATTGACTCCTAAGAATTGCCTAAGTTTGAGATAATCGTTTGACTTCGATCCCACCCAGGAGACGATCTGTTTCCCAGAGGAGATCGGGAATTTTGGCAGCATGGGGACTATTTGCCAGACAAGCAGACAAATCGAGTTGCTTGACTGCGGTAGCTTTGGCACCAGGAAACCAGTGTCCGCCATTTTCGAGCAAATTATAGCGCATCTGTCCATACTCGATCGTGTCGTAAGCAAGCGCGAGGTTTCGCAGCCACAGGATCGTGGGGATATTGATGTTCCCAGGGGTGTCTGCGGGTTCTGGTAAGCCTTGTCGCCAGGTTTGCACCCACTCGCGTCCGAGTTTATCAATTGCCGCCTGTTCTAATCGATCGATAATTGGGGGTAGTAATTCGGCAGCATGTGCTAATAGTGGTAACGTTTTGAGATGTTCGTCAAAGTCGCTGGGTGTGGCTGCACCAACGCTGAGAGTATGAACTTGAGGATGGCTCAGACAAAAGAGATTATTAAAGACAATCGGACTCAATGGTTGACACAGTTCGACTAGCTTTGCAGATGGTTTATTTAGCAATCCACCTTTATTGGTAGGACTGATAATAAACACTCCCATATCGTGACGTGTTGCTGCGTCGATCGCCTCCCAATTAGTTTGATTGATATAATACCAATGTAGATTGACATAATCAAATCGATCGGTCTCGATCGTCCGCACAATTGTATCGGTAGTGCCATGTGTGGAGAATCCAATAAATCTCACTTTTCCTTCAGCTTGCAGTTGCTTTGCTACTTCCCAGCAGCCACCAGATCTGAGTGTATAATCGGCGGTTTCGCGATCGTTGATCCCATGAATACCTAGTAGATCGACATACTCCAAATTGAGTCGCGACAAGCACAACTCAAAAGTTTGCCTAAATTGCTGGGCATCGGCAACTGGAGCAACTTTAGTTTGAAATATATAATCTTGTCGATTTAATTTCGGTAATACCCGACCGAGTTGGACTTCTGAGGAACCATAAAATCTCGCCGTTTCAATATGATTTATCCCAACTGCTAACGAACGATGAATTGTCGCTGCTAAGTTAAGTTGATTTTCATCAGGAATTTCTGAAAATGGGACATCTTGCCACTTGTGCTGATAGCGCATCCCGCCACAGGAAAAGACAGGCATTTGTAGCTCAGTACGACCAAAACGACGATATTGCATGGTTGAGAATTTAGAAGAGTTGGACTTGGGGTTGAAAAGATATTCGTTCGTTTTCGCCGAAATGGTCATCTGAGATCGGAACTAATGCTGGTGGTGACTGACAAAGCCAGCCATCGGCGAGTTGAAGGTGCCGATCTGCCACTGATGATACTGACATTTTAATAGAGATATTTGGATCGAAATAGGATCTAGTAAAAAGTCAGTAAGATAGATCGGGTACTCTAGAGAAACGGTGTACCAATATAAGCATCAATGCTAAATCTCAATAACGCTCTTTCTGTTTTACTGCTATTTATCCCAGTTTCGGTCGCTGGACACTTTTTGGGTTGGAGCGAACCGATCGTTTTTGTCACTTCTGCGCTGGCAATTATCCCCTTGGCGGCATGGATGGGGACAGCCACGGAGGAGATAGCAGTAGTGATGGGACCTGCACTTGGTGGCTTGCTCAATGCCACCTTTGGGAATGCGACGGAATTAATTATCGCGCTAGTTGCGCTCAATGCGGGCTTGATTGATGTTGTCAAAGCAAGTATTACCGGCTCGATTATTGGTAACTTGTTGCTAGTAATGGGATTTTCGATGCTGCTGGGTGGGTTGAAATATAAAGAACAGACATTTCAACCAATTGTGGCGCGGGTAAATGCTTCAAGTCTAAATCTAGCGGTAATTGCGATGTTGTTACCGACAGCAGTGGACTATACTTCGACAGGGATTAATGCAGATGCGATCCAAAAACTCTCGATCGCTGTGTCCGTAATCCTAATTGGTGTCTACGGTTTGACACTGCTATTTTCGATGAAGACGCACACCTATCTGTACGATATCACGTTGTCAGATCTCGATCTAGAAGAATTAGCAGAATCAAATTTGGCTGGCGATAACGACCACGAACCTGTTAATTTACCGCTATGGACTACGGTATTATTGGGCTGTACATTATTAGTGGCTGTCGAGTCAGAATTTCTCGTATCTACACTAGAAGTTGCGACTAAAGAGTTGGGTTTGACAGCATTATTTACGGGGGTAATTTTAGTGCCGATCGTGGGTAATGCCGCAGAACATGCCACTGCTGTGACTGTCGCGATGAAAGATAAAATGGATTTATCTGTATCGGTAGCATTAGGTTCGAGCCTACAAATTGCCCTGTTTGTCGCACCAGTCTTAGTATTAGCTGGATATATCATGGGCAAACCCATGAACTTAAATTTCAATCCGTTTGAATTAGTTGCCGTAGCAGTTTCGGTATTAATTGCCAACTCGATTAGTTCGGATGGACGTTCTAATTGGCTCGAAGGTAGTCTATTATTGGCTGCTTATGTCGTGCTGGGATTTGCGTTCTACTTTCATCCCGTAATTGATGGAATTGGGTGACAGTTGACAGCGGATGGTTAGTTTCGGCGATCGTTACTCAAGTCTTAATCTGTAGGTATTGAGTGACGATCGAGCAGCTCCGATCCTTTAATTGTAATTTCAAAAACTGGACACCAATGCCTAGAATTTGGATCGAGATTTTAGTTAGAAATTGTACGTTCGCATATTAAATGTCGCAGTTCTAGAAGCGTTTTCGCGAGACACAATTAGCTTCAAACACTCTTCTATCAAGTGAT
>JBBRVB010000334.1:0-4983 GCA_038247275.1 Chroococcales cyanobacterium | reverse complement strand
TTTTTTAAGCTTAAGATGACCTTTTTAGGGTAATGGAGATCGATCGCTCAAATCGGAGTATATGCTGTGCGAACTTGGCATCAGAAGGTAGGAAATCAGCGTGACTGGGTGTGGCGAGGTTGGCAAACCCGCTACACTTATCAGCGGAGTCTTGACGATAATCTCGATCGTCAGCCACCAGTGTTGTTGCTGCATGGCTTTGGAGCATCGATCGGGCATTGGCAACACAATTTAGAATTTTTGGCAGCAGATCGGACTGTATATGGAGTCGATCTGGTCGGTTGGGGTGGATCGCGCAAACCGAATATTAGTTATGATATCGACTTGTGGGTCGATCAAGTTTATGATTTTTGGCAAACTTTTGTTGGTCGCCCAATGGTGTTGGTCGGTAACTCGATCGGGTCGTTGGTGGCTCTAGTTGCCGCAGCTAGATATCCCCAGATGGCGACGACGCTGGTGATGGTCAGCTTACCAGATCTCTCTGCCGAACAGGAATTAATTCCCCGACCGCTCCAACCATTAGTAAATGGCATCAAACGGGTTATCTTAAATCCGCCGCTACTGTACGGATTGTTTCGAGTCGTCAGTCGCCCCAAAGTTGCCAAAAAATGGGCGAAAATCGCCTATGCTAATGCCGATCGAGTCACTGATGACTTAATTGACATTTTTTTGACTCCAGCCCAGGAACAAGAGGCTCCGGCGGCATTTGTGAAGATTATGCAGGGGATGACTAGCAGCAATTTTTCACCAAATATTCGCAAGCTACTGCCTCAAATGAATATTCCGATGTTGCTGCTGTGGGGCTGTGAAGATCGGATGATCCCGCTGGGGACGGCTGATATCTTACTAAAACTGAATCCACTGCTGGAACTAGTCAATCTCGAAGCTGCTGGACACTGCGCCCACGACGAAGTACCGGAGGTTGTCAACGATCGAATTCGGACTTGGCTAGATGCCTTAGCGGCAAAGGAATATTTACCAGTAAATAGCGGCTAGAACCAAGTCAGATCTGAAGCTTGATGTGGATTTGGCTTGTTTCTAGCCGCCATTTGCTGCGTTTTAACCGACTGTAACTTGGTCGATATTGACATCAGTAGTACCAGAAACGCCACTGGCGATTTCAACCATGCGATCGAGAATTTCTTGGCTGGGGACTGTTCCTTTGAGCACCACACTACCACCAGTTTGAGCGACCCAAAGTGTCTCTACATCAGTAACAGCAGCATCTTCATCAAAAGCTAGCGCGACACGTTTGGATAAACCGCTTTGGTCGTATTCCCCATTGATTCCCATCCGCTCTGCGGCTATTCCCGCACCAGTTGACGGATCTGTAGCATCAGCCGCCGCGACAGGGTTAACTTCAGCATTTGCTGGTTTTTCCATGCCGAAGATTTTTTTGAAGAAACCCATAATTAAAATACTCCATGTCGAAAGATAAACCCTATCTATTATGTGGGGTATTCTGGGTTAAACACGTCAATGATTACATTTTTTTTAAAATTGTGACCATCGATAATTGTGAGAGAATATAACGCTGGGACTAAATAGAGGGTAGAGGGTAGGGAATAGAGAGTAGGCTGTAGGTTTTAGCCATCAAGTCTTAGTTTTTTCCGTACATACACATTTCTCCTACCCTCTACCCCCTACCCCCTACCCTCTACCCCCCTATGAAACACACTCTATCTGTTTTGGCTGAAGATGAAGCTGGAGTATTGACTCGGATTGCTGGGCTGTTTGCCCGTCGGGGCTTTAATATCGAAAGTTTGGCGGTCGGCCCTGCTGAACAGATCGGTCGATCGCGGGTGACAATGGTCATCGATGGTGACGACCACACGATCGAGCAACTAACCAAGCAGTTGTACAAGCTGGTGAATATCCTCAAAGTCTCAGATATTACGGATACTCCTTGCGTCGAGCGCGAATTAATGCTGCTTAAAGTCAATGCGAGTAGTACCCATCGTTCGGAAATTATTGAACTCGCCAATATTTTTAGAGCGCGGGTGGTCGATGTCGCCGAGGATGCGCTGACACTGGAGGTCGTTGGCGATCCTGGTAAAATTGTCGCGATCGTGCAGGTTTTGCAAAAATTTGGGATTAAAGAAATTGCCCGAACTGGCAAGGTGGCTCTGGCTAGGGAATCTAAAGTTAATACTGAATATTTGAAATTGTAAGCCCAGCGAACAGCTCCCCCTTCCTCCCAACAGTGCCGTCAGGAGCGGATCGTGATATGATTATAAAATAAAGATTAAGTTTAGATCTTAAAGCAAGACTGTCAGTGGTATCGATCGTCATGCAAAGATCGTTTGCAATTACTAAAAGCGGATCGATCCAGTCCTAATGGATTAGCGATCTGGATTAACGACTAATCCGTTCAGCGGTCGGTCATAGCTAAGTGTTCGCATTTTGAGCGAGTAGAAATTATTTTGCCTGGTTCTCTTACGATTGCAGTTTTGGCTGACTCAACGGATCTAGCTCCGTTATTGGGTCGGTATTTGAGTGTTGAGCGTTACATCTTGCAATATTTTACCGATCGATTGCAGTTCTTGGACTATGTAGAACTGGTCAAGTACGAGCTAGATTGCCTAGTATTTTACTCCGAACAGCAATTGCTACCAGCGATTAATTATCTTTACGATCGCGGTTTGATTTTGCCGGTAGTGATCGTTCATCGTTTGACCCCACCTAACTTGCAAAGTCACGCAAGTCATCCACGTCCAAACTTGTCGATCTCTAGTAGCTATATCTATCAGCCATCAGAAGTCATTGTGGCAGTAACAGAACTAGCGAGTATTGATGGAGCAATCGATAAGGCCATTGCCAAGTTTTTGAACTTAACTCCCATCATGCCAAGTTCTGATAATTCGCAGCAACCCATTACTCAGACTCAGATTGAGATCCCCGAAACTAGCTTTTTGCTTGGGCAACAACGCCGCCTATCGGAAAAGCTCGACGAACGGCTCGGGTATTTGGCAATTTACTACAAACGTAACTCCAGCCAGTTTTTTCGGCATCTGGATCGTCACCAGAAGCAAGAACTACTCGATCGATTGAAACTACAGTATCGTAAAATTGTCCTCGAATATTTTGCCGATAGCCGCGAGATCGATGACAAGATCGATGAATTCATCAGCGGGGTCTTTTTTCGAGATCTGGCAGTTTCGGAAATTGTCAAGATTCACATGGAATTGATGGAAGAATTCTCAGACCAGCTAAAATTGGAAGGACGTAGCGAGGAAATTTTGCTGGAGTACCGGCTGACTCTAATTGACATTATGGCGCATCTGTGCGAGATGTACCGTCGATCGGTACCGCGCGAAATGTAGCAACAGTGGTGGTCGATCGCATCGCTAAATTTGCTTGCCCTAGCTGAAGCAGATTTTTAGCCACAGTTGCCGATCGATGCAATCATTGTGATGACGATCGTCGATCGACGAGTAGGACAAAAAGCGATCGCCAAAAATCCGATTGCGCGGCAAGTAGCCTGACGCGCGATGTTCGCACTAGCTACCAGTGATGACGATCGAGCGGTTAATCTGCTCAAAATACCGTTAAGCGATCGCCATCTTCAAGTAATTAACTGTAATCATCTTCTACCGATCGTTAATAATTTAAATTATGCCGCCATTAATGAAAACTTACGTTTTGAAGCTGTATGTTGCAGGCAATACGCCCAACTCAGTCAGAGCGTTGCGAACTCTAAAGAATATCTTAGAAGAAGAGTTTAAAGGCGTATATGCCCTTAAAGTAATTGACGTACTCAAAAATCCCCAGCTAGCAGAAGAAGACAAAATCTTGGCAACTCCGACACTATCAAAAGTATTGCCGCCACCGGTGCGAAAAATTATCGGCGATTTATCCGATCGTGAAAAAGTGTTAATTGGCTTGGATCTGCTGTATGAAGAGCTATCCGAGCGCGATGGAGATTTTTAGATTGTAGCTTTTGCAATTATAACCAGGCAATTGCCGCCGGCACTCTACACAAACGAGTGATTAAGTCGAATTAGTTGTTTAGTTAGAAACTTTTCAAATCTCAGCAATGACCAGTACGAATCAGTTAGCAGCATTACCGTTACATCCCCTCGGTGTGCAGAAAATTCACACCATGATCGAAGGTTTCGATGACATCTCGCATGGTGGTTTACCAGTGGGGAGAACGACGATCCTCAGCGGTACATCTGGGACGGGCAAAACGATGTTAGCCGTTCAATTTGTCTACAACGGAATTCACTATTTTGATGAGCCTGGCATCTTTGTAACTTTTGAGGAATCACCTGCCGATATTATCAAGAACGCCTACAGCTTTGGCTGGGATCTCCAACAATCGATCGATGATGGCAAATTATTCATCCTTGATGCTTCCCCAGATCCGGAAGGACAAGAAGTAGTCGGAAACTTCGATCTTTCAGCTTTGATCGAGCGGATTCAGTATGCTTTTACTAAATATAAAGCCAAGCGCGTCTCGATCGATTCGGTCACTGCCATCTTTCAACAATATGATGCAGCATCAGTAGTTAGGCGTGAAATCTTCCGACTAGTGGCACGGCTCAAACAGATGGGTGCCACCACCATTATGACAACTGAGCGGGTCGAAGAATACGGCCCAGTTGCGAGATTTGGGGTCGAAGAATTTGTCTCGGATAACGTCGCCATCGTCCGTAATGTCCTCGAAGGCGAACGCCGCCGCCGGACGATCGAAATCCTCAAGCTCAGAGGTACCACCCACATGAAGGGCGAATATCCCTTTACGATTACCAATCACGGCATCAATATCTTCCCATTGGGGGCGATGCGGCTCACCCAGAAGTCTTCCAACGTGCGAGTATCATCTGGACTCAAAGCCTTGGATGTGATGTGTGGCGGTGGCTACTTTAAAGATTCAATTATCCTGGCAACTGGAGCCACTGGGACGGGTAAAACTCTATTAGTGAGCAAATTTATCCAGGAAGCTTGTTTGGCTGGAGAGCGGGCGATTTTGTTTGCCTA
>JBBRVB010000333.1:0-5014 GCA_038247275.1 Chroococcales cyanobacterium | reverse complement strand
GTGATATTCTTTCGATCAATGACAATTTATCTCGATCTAACTGTGTTTTGTGTGCGGTGATGATACTCGATCGTGTTAAAATCGGCTTGTACAGAGTTCTACAGTCGATTCGACAAAACTGACGCTACGCGAAAGCCATGATAAGCCCAGCAATTCAAGTCTTCGGTTATCATGGCACCAGTAGACAAAAAGCCAACACCATCCTCTCTCAAGGATTTCGAGTCAGCGACAACGACTACGACTGGCTAGGTGAAGGCGTATATTTTTTCCAAGACGCACCCTACCGAGCCATGCAGTGGGCAACCCAACAGTATCCCCAAGATCCCGCAGTCATTCGCGCTCTCATCCAACTAGACAACATTGAAGAAGCAGCCGCACATGGCATTTAATTTTAGAAAGTTGATATCCAACTATTTTAAAATCTTACTCCACTGACAAAAATCAAGAGATTTTTGGTTGTGAAATATTTATATTAATGCGATCGACAGAGAGAAAATAATGATTACCAAAGAACTTCGGCAAGAACTGTTGACCTTATCGCCAGAAGAAAAAACCGAGATTATTCAGCTACTAGATGGCATTAATAAAACTCCCAAAGTTGTGGGTGGTGCTGCTCGAATTAGAAATACGCGAATTCCAGTCTGGAGTTTATTTCAGTCCCACCAGATGGGAACCAGCGATCTAGAAATATTAGAAGCACATCCCGAACTCACACAAACCGATCTACTAAATGCTTGGTTTTATGCCGAAACCTTTCCCGATGAAATCGAGCAAGCGATCTCAGCTAACGAAGCGGACTAGATGGTTAAACTGTATGCTGATGAAAACTTTGAACTTCCAGTTATCAAAAAACTCAGAGGGAAAGGATATGATATTTTAACTGCCCTAGAGGCTGGTAACGCAAATCAAGGAATTCCTGATGAAGAGGTATTAGCATTTGCCATCCAAGAAAGTAGGGCAGTCATCACGCTGAATTACAATGATTTTAAAAATATTCATAAACGCGATAACAATCATCGCGGTATCGTAATCTGTATTAGTACTCGACGAAAAGAAGATCGAGATGATTTAGTCGAAAGAATTGACTTAGCATTAAGAGATAAAGACTTTTTAGACTGTGAGTTGGTTCGTGTAAATCGTGCTAATAAACAACAAGATTGAGGAAATTAGTTGAGATGCTAGTGGTGGGCATGTCAAATGAGTGTTTCCCCGATAGCTCGTTGGCGTAGCCTACCGGAGGTAATCGAGAATATTTCCAACCTCTACTACACAGCCAATAATCCCAGCGAAGCGACAATTGCCAAACTTCGTTCCTACGCGGAAACTATTTCCTACTTCACTCCCTATCGCCGCTTGATGGAAATCGAGTCGCGGTTACTCCCCTGTAGCTTACATGTGGTGGGCAAACCACCCACCGCAGAAGAAGCCGTTGCGACATTAGTAAATATCGCATCACTCGATCGTCAAGAAGAAGGATTAAAAGGTCTACCTCTATTCATCAAAGAAGGTATTCCCGAAGCAATTAACATTCAGCCTCAAGATGGCAAAGCAAAATCATATCAAGTAGCACAGATTAGAGCAATATTAATCAAACACCAATAAGGAGGGTAGAAACAATATGTTAAAATATCATCTCAATATCTACTGGAGCGATACAGACAAGGCTTTTATTGCATCAGTTCCAGAATTACCTGGCTGTATGGCTGATGGTGCTACTTATGAAGAGGTAATCGAGAATGTTCAGGTAATAATTCAGGAATGGATTGAGGTGGCAACAGAATTTAATTGCCCAATTCCTGAACCAGTATATGGGTGTATTTCGGCAAAGGGATTATTAGTAGAAGGATCAAATAAGTCTATCAAAGATTCAAACCAGCGACAAGAAAAAATTTCGATAGCGTGATTACTTCCCCCCCAAATACTTTAATTTGCTAGATAGAAATGCAGATTAAAAATAATGATATAAATCACCGTTCGATCGTGTCGTAACTCTCAAAATCTAGGGTGTGGGCAGTGCCCACCCTACAAAACTGGATTTACTAATTAAGATTTATAACACTGACATCACCGCATCTAGTGGGATGAGAAAAATGAAAAAATGGTTAATATCTGCAAGGTGATGTTCGGAAGTGCTGCTGACACGCTAGATTCTCACATCGATCAAATTTGCAATTACTTTAATAATAGAACAACTAGCGGAGTTACAGAAGGGATTAACACAAGGATTAAGTTAATAATTCGCCAGAGCTATGGATTTAAGAATTTCAATCTCATGAAAGAGAAGCTATTGGCTTGCTTATTTAAATAATTTCCGTTTTACTCCAATTATTCAAATAAGCAATACTTATCACCGTAATAGCGGGAGAGCCGCAGCTAGTATAAAAAAAGGGCGATCGATAATATTTTATCGATCGCCACAAAAGTTTAAACCCCGAATTTCCCTTCGTAACGATTGCCAATGAAAGCAATATTACTAATAAGAATACTTATGAATATTAGTAGCTTTATTTCACTAGCTCGACCAACCTTCATGCCCTAAATATAACAGAGCTGACTATCGATCGACTTCAGCCATTAAGCTGTTTAATTGGCTCTGTCGAATCGATTATTTTAATCCAGCATAGACAGCTAGCTCACCCAACTCATCCTCAATCCGCAGCAGCCGGTTGTATTTTGCCACCCGTTCGCTGCGACAGAGGGAACCCGTCTTGATTTGTCCGGCACGAGTTGCGACGGCTAAATCGGCAATTGTCGTATCTTCAGTTTCACCAGAGCGGTGACTGATGATTGACTTGAAGCCATTGCGGGTAGCCAGATCGATGGTTTGAAGGGTTTCGGTGAGGGTGCCGATTTGATTGAGTTTGATCAAAATGGCATTTGCCGATTTCTCCTTAATCCCTTGGCGCAAACGCACGGAGTTAGTCACGAAGAGATCGTCGCCGACTAATTGCACTTTGGAGCCAATTTTTTGGGTGAGTAATTGCCAGTTTGCCCAATCCTCCTCGTGTAAACCATCTTCAATTGAGATAATTGGATACTTGGTAGTGAGATCGGCTAGATAGTCAATGAATTCACCAG
Source organism: Chroococcales cyanobacterium (assembly GCA_038247275.1). GTDB lineage: Bacteria > Cyanobacteriota > Cyanobacteriia > Cyanobacteriales > Chamaesiphonaceae > Chamaesiphon. The sequence continues at coordinate 1,936 of JBBRVB010000333.1, read as the reverse complement.
GGGTATGACTGCTACCGTCATAAATGTAGTTACCATCTTTGTAAAATTCACTGGCGGCGACATCGAGAGCTAGCGCGATTTGTTCGCCCGGTTTGTAGCCTGCGGATTCGATCGCGGCCATGAGTAACTCTAATGATGCCTGATTGGACTCTAAATTCGGCGCGAAGCCGCCTTCATCCCCAACTCCAGTCAGGAGACCCTTTTCATCCAAAACTTTGCTCAGAGCGGCAAATACTTCGGCTCCCCACCGGAGAGCTTCCTTGAAGGAAGTCGCACCCACAGGCACGATCATGAACTCTTGGAAGTCGATATTATTTGCAGCGTGAGAGCCACCATTAATCACGTTCATCAAGGGAACGGGTAGCAAGTTGGCTAAAGGGCCGCCTAGATAGCGATAGAGTGGCACTCCCAGGGCATTAGCGACGGCTTTGGCATTGGCGAGTGATACCGCTAAAATAGCATTAGCCCCTAATTTAGACTTAGTGGGTGTACCATCTAACTCGATCATCGTGCGATCGATCGCCATTTGATCGAAAGCATCCATCCCCTCTAACGCTGGCGCAATTTTGTCTTCAATATTGCTGACAGCTTTTTGAACCCCTTTACCGCCGTAGCGACTGGGATCGTCATCCCGCAATTCGTGGGCTTCAAAACTGCCTGTCGATGCGCCACTGGGGACTTGAGCTAGCCCAAATCCACCATTGGCTAAGTATACTTCGGCTTCTACTGTCGGACGACCGCGAGAATCGAGAATCTCTCTAGCTCGGATTTCTGCAATCGCCATGTCTGGCATGTTCATAGTTGTTCCCTCATCCTTCGATCGCGATCTATGCTGTCCGTAAACAATGTAGCTTGACACCCCAATTATTCGTTCCTTGGCAACAATCGGTGCCAACAGGTTATCATACGACCTGAAGGCACATCAAATAGCAAATTCAGCTACCAAATTTTTTAGATAGGGCGATAACTGCGATGCGTTTACTACACACGATGCTGCGAGTTGGCGATTTAGAAGCATCGATCCGCTTTTATTGTGAAGTTTTGGGCATGAAGCTAATCCGGCGGGAGGATTTCCCCGAGGGGAAGTTTACGCTGGCTTTCGTCGGCTATGGTGATGAATCTGACAATACCGTCATCGAACTGACTCATAATTGGGAGACTTCAGCCTACACGATCGGTGATGCCTACGGTCATATCGCGCTGGGAGTGGATAATATCTACGCTACCTGCGACGCAATTACAACTAAGGGCGGTAAAGTCATTCGCGCTCCAGGTGCGATGAAACACGGAACTACCGTCATTGCTTTTGTAGAAGATCCGACAGGTTATAAAATTGAATTAATTCAAATCGGGAAGTGATTTTAAAATTTGTAGGGGCAGGTTTATGCGATCGATAATGTTTATGCCAAAATTCTAATTTAAACCTGCCCAAAACCCACCAGTAATTAATGAAACGCTTGCTAAAACTAAATTCTAGTCCATTCTAGTCCCTAATCCCTAATCCCTAAAGCCTAAAGTCTAACCAATGTCCCAAATACCGAGCGGAGTAGAAGTCGAACGACATCGTGCAGCCATCTCGCGAGTAGAACTATCTCGTCCGGTCAGACTCGCGATCGAGTCAGGTATTATTACAGCAGAGACGACTATTTTTGACTATGGTTGTGGCGTTGGTGGGGATGTTAAAAGATTAAAATTACAAGGCTATAGCTGCGAGGGTTGGGACCCATATTATTTCCCTGAAGTTGAGATTCGATCGGCTGATATCGTAAATTTAAGCTACATTATTAATGTCATTGAAGATCTGGTAGAACGCGATCGAGTATTAAATCATGCATGGGAATTAACCCAAGGTGTATTAATTGTCTCCGCCCAGATTTTAGTCAACGATTTACGAGGTGTATTAGCTTATGGCGATGGAATTTTAACTAAGCGAAAT
>JBBRVB010000332.1:0-5017 GCA_038247275.1 Chroococcales cyanobacterium | reverse complement strand
ACTTGGGCACCGATATTAAAAATTAACGAGTCTAACTCTTGGGGATTGACCTTGAGATTTAAGATGTCGCCGTTTTGCTCGGTGTAGCCATCGATATTGACTTTGGTATAACGAATTCCCGCTGTTGGCCCAAATGATAAGCCATTATTGGAGCCGAAATCATAGCCACTATTTATTCGCAATGATAATTGATTGCCATTGGGTTTGGCAGTGGCTTGGGTAAAACCTGGTACCTGAATATTGCGATCGATATTAAAGTTGTTCCAACCATAATTAATCAGAGCATCGGTGTAGAATTTATCCTGAGTATAGTTGCCATAGACAGAGACAGAGGTGCTGCTAACTGAAACTTTGCCTCGGTTATCATTCAATTGGTTATTAGTACTTGCAGAACTCACCGCTAACCCTACCGCGAGATTCTGGCTAACTGGATAATCAGCACCGACGGTAAAACCCTTGGTATCGATATTAAAACCCGTATTGGTAGTCGTGGTCGATCGAGATCCAAAATTCGTGTCACCATTGACAAATACACCAATCTGTCCATTTATTGGACGCGCGGTAGTTCGCAGTGCGAGTAACCGACCGTTAATATCGCGGGTTTGACGGTTAGTATTGCCCAAAGCTGTTTCCGACTGAGCGGCGATCGATCGTCCCGCCGTAACAGTATCTAAAGCATAAGCGGAGATCAGTCTGTGACCCGCAGCAGTGGGGTGAAGTGGATCCCAGAATAGGGATGTATCGGGACTAGCACAAACAGCCCCAGTGGTGGTATTTAAGCAAGGTTGAGTGACGTTGGTAAAGCCAAATCGAGCGGGGTTGGTAATGATGGCATTAAATAATGCTGCCGTATCGGTTGGCACGATCGATAGATTGGGATTCTGTTGAGACAGAGTTTGCAGGGATGTCCTCAAGCCGCTATTGTGCGCTGCTGATAGTTGGGAAAGTCCGGCACTTTGCACTGGATCTGCCGCACCAGCAGGAATCTTACCTAAGTCGGGAAGATTGGGGACGACTATTTGCTGCGCTCCAGCATTTACTAGCCTTTGAGTAGCTGTGGATAGATTGCCAACTACTGTGGCTGGATTGGTAATACCGCCGCCGAGATAGTCATTCGCACCCGCCCAGATGACAAATAACTGGTTGGGATTGGCGGTGGGTGAGAGGAGTAAAAAGCCATCAAGTTGAGTCGTTAAACCTGGGAGCGCGACATTAATTGTGTTTGCCGTACCGCTGGTAGCTCCCCCCACGCCGAAGTTATTAGTCGTTCCGGCTGGTAATTTTAACTCAGTAGAAAAACCTTCGACCCAAACAGGGCCATTAGAAAAACGTCCGTTAAAATAAGGTGGACTGGGCGGAACTAGTCCCCCAGTTGCTTTAAAAGCGTTGCCATTGTCTACTAGGCTATCACCAAAGATATTTATCGCCTCGATACTTTGTGCTAAGACTGGCAGCGGTAACAAGCAGGATAAGAGCAAACCGAGTTTGATAATAAAAAGTTGTTTTAGCATAGTTGTTACCGATATTCTCAGAAGCCAATTTATTCTGTAATTAGACCGATTATCGGATTTTTGTTCGATCGGTAAAAATCTTCTGCTCGATATTGAAACAAAATGTAATGTCGATCGAATGAATGAATGCAAGTTAACGAGATCGGTTTGTGACCCATCGCCAAGCGGAAGGGTAAATGAGATCATTAGTTATTAGCCGCGAACATTCTTTCCATAACATAGTCAAGCCAACCATAGTAGAACTAATAATAATCAGTACGCTAAGAGATGATAAGAGAATCTCTTTGGTGGATCGTCTAGAGTTATTCGGCATAGTTTTTTAGATTAAAATTTAGTTAGTTTCAGTCTGTTATATGGATTAAACTCCACCATTAACTAAGTTTGAATCTGAGAACGATTGAGTTGTGACTAACTTATGAGTAACTTACAAACAACTTTCAACTAACTTCTTAGTTAAAGAATTTTTCGGCAATGTTTATTTTTTGTTCGATCTAAAAGTGAAGGCAAAAACGCGCCTGCGGGTCGAGCGTCAAGTCCCAGGCTGATCAATGTCATCGCTTGGACGATCCGCAGTTCTTGCTACAATCAGGAGAGCGATTGTTTTCGGGGGAGCAAGGGCGGGCTAACTCAGATTTTTGGTAGGGACAATTTGCTAAGAACCAGATCCAGAGACATCTTACTGGAGCGCAGATCTTCCTCTCCTCCCAAAAGAATCACTCTTAAAAGCAATCGATCGCGCCGATGATGCCATTAACTTTGTAACGTAGATATGCTCGAAGTAGCCACTCTCTGATAATACTCTTGGGAAGGTATACAAATATAGATTTGAGCATTGCCCAAATACCTTGCGTAAAATAAGTAGTCCAAACAATCTCCGGTAGATTTTTCAGTAATTTCGGCTGTCCTATATATAAAAGTGGGTGGCTATCCCAAGGATCGAAGACAATAAACCTCGATGAAAAATCCCAGTGTGGACGGAAAAACATCTTTGCTCGTTGATTGAGCATACAAGCAACAAAGCTAAAATTGCTATTGCTACTACAAACCATATCACATTGACTTAGCATAAAGAAATCAATATAAAAGTCTAATTCTTTCATTTCTGCTGGTAACTGAATTTTTAAGTCACTTGTAGTCACAGGTGAAAATTTGGCAAAGTCAGCAACGATACCGTCTAAATCGTCACTGCATAGCAAAAGAATTGGGTTTTCTAACTCATCCCAGATCCCTTCGAGCCATTCACAATACCACTTAGTAGGAAACACTAGCGTGAAACCCATTCGTGGTTCTTTGAGATAATCGCTGCGTCGAATGTGAATACCGACGATCGTGCTACCTTTCGATCGCAGAGTATTTAAACCCTCCTCTAAAGCTATTTTCAGGTTATCTACAGGTTGAAAAAGCGAACGAAAGTATTGCTGATGAGGTTTGAAATATCGATTGTGAAATTGAAAGAAACCCCATAAATCGACATTGGCAAGACCAGTATTTAGAGCCTCTACACCTACCCGCAAACTCTTCGCATCTGCCAGTTTTTCGATATAAGGAATAAATTCTGGAATTACATCGAAGAGATTTTCTTCCTCATCCTTACACTCGATCGCTGGAGGTAATCGTTTGGAAATAGGTGCATCTTGATGTCCGAATAGAGTTTGACCAACCCAAGCAGGACACTCTACTCGTGCGCCACTTTTTTCGGCACAAAGCCTTAAAAAAGCATACTGAAAAAGCTGGTTGCCAAATCGACCCAATTGCCCGATTGAGGACATTGTGAGAACTGGTTGCCGATCGCTCGTAGTATCTTCTAATGATAAATTTTTGGTTTCTTCAGCATCTTTATAGAAATTCTCAAACACGCTGAATAATCTCTCTGTCTCGCTCTTGGCAGTGTATTTACTACTGGCAATTGGATCCTCTGATTTATCGTTGGACATCAACAATTCCTCTTACACTAAAATTTTGGGTAGGTGATTTAATGCCACGATCGCGATCGTTAAGCCAATACTGGCTGACCTGTCTGCGCCACTCGTTCCACAATATCGGCTGCTCGACTCGCTCCTCCAGCACAGCGCATTGCCGCTTGTAACTTAACTGCATTTTGTCTGTAGGCATCTTCCGTTAACACTTGCTTCACCGCTGCGTGTAGTGTGGAACTAGTTAACTTACCAAGAGTTATGACCTTTCCTGTCCCAGTCCAAGCAATCCGCGCTGCTACACCTGGCTGGTCGTTAGCAATGGGAATCGCCACCATCGGTACCCCATTACTCAAAGATTCCATAGCAGTATTCATGCCTGCGTGGGTGATGGTGAGAGTAGCTTTTTGGAGCAATTCTAATTGAGGAGCATAGCCTACAACGAGTGGGGCACCAGGTAACTCTGGTAAAGATTCAGGACTACTACCGCCACCTAGCGCGATGACTAACTGAGCATCCAACCCCACACACGCCTGGGCAATACTTTTAAATACCCCGCTCAGTCGGTTTTGTAAAGTTCCCATCGAGGCGTAAATCAGCGGTTGCCCAGTTAACTTTTCAAATGGGAACGGAGCTGGTTCTCGAATAGCAGGATGATGATAAGCTCCATTGAAATGGAAATGCGGGGGTAAATGCTGGCGGGGAAATTCAAATTCAGCGGGTTGTTGGCAGAGCTGGGCAAGTTGCGAATAAGCCTCATCGGGATGGAGATGTGGGGGCAAATTCCATTCTTGACGACACTGGGCTACTATTTCGACGATCGGTCGAGCAATGCGCCCGATTAACTGATAACCAAATTGGTTACGCAGTTGCGCCCACCACGCTGGGTTATAAGACCAAGTTGTATTCATCGGCGGCACACCTGGTTCTCGATTCAACATGAGGGCGCAACTGACGCTAATAAAGGGCAGCTCCAAAAAATCTGCAACTGTACCGCCACCAAATGAAGTTTGATCCACCAGCAGTAATTCAACACCTGCGGCTGAGATCGCTGCTGGAGCTTCCCGCAAGAGCATGGCTGTCAACTGTTGGAATAGAACGACGGTATATCTAAAAGCAGCTAACCCACTCAATTTCCCCAGTTGGGTAAAAGATGCGGCTGACGCTCCGGCGGGAAATTCTGCCTCGCCAATCGGCCAGAATTCCAGTCCGGCGGCTAAGGTTTTGGATCGAGCGTCGGGAATGCCGAATAAAGTAACGCGATGACCGCGCCGTTGCAGTTCGTATCCCAATGTCGTCATGGGATTGAGATGACCAGTAGCGGCAGGACACAGCAGACCAAAATGAGTCATAATTCGTTGTTGCCAAATGACTTTGCTAAGTTTCGTCGAAGAGATCGCAATCGAGTTATTAGTCCCCGATAGCTCCATTAAACTCTACTAATAACTGAGTTAATACCTGACTTGTGACTAACTTGTGCCGATCGAAGGATCGATTACCCTCACAATTTCTCGCTCTTCAAAACAGAATTGAAGATAGAAGCGCGCCTGCGGGTCGATCGTCAAGTCCCAGGCTCATCAATTGTCATCGGTT
>JBBRVB010000331.1:0-5028 GCA_038247275.1 Chroococcales cyanobacterium | reverse complement strand
GAGGACGGTAGCGGGACCATTGGCGGTAGGGTAAACTTTGGTAACTCGATCGATCGTCAGGAATGCCATGTGTTTTAGCGCAGTAAATCAGCTCGTAGGGCGGGGTGGGAAATCCCCTCCGAGGAGGGGTGCCGGAAGGGCGGGGTGGGTAGATCTTCGCAACCTCAACTAATCAAGCTCGATCGTTCTAATCTCCAGCTCCCGCTGAATGGGTTGATTGCGGAGATAACCGATCGGGTCGTCAGGGTTAAAGACTTGACCGTCGAAGAGCTGGAAGGGGTCGCGATCGGGTTCGATACCGATGTAACCTAGTTCTTGGCAAGCCGTCAGGAACTGGTCTACCCGCCGCACTCTCGTGAGGATTTCGAGGTGATTTTTGGGGAAGGGGGTCATCCCCCACCGCGCGAGTTGGGTGAGAATCCACAGTCCTTCAACCCGGCGGGGACAGTTGGCGTTTTCGACGTGAAATTGATGGTAGCGGGGGAGGATTTCAGGTAGGGCATCGCCGCCGCGATCGAATGGCCCGATCAGGCCAGGGCGAATTAGCTGGGGTGGAACATTGAGGTATTGGGTGAGGAGATCGAGGATTTCTTGGCGATGGCGGGGTTCGTCGCAGTATTCACAGGCTTCGAGGACGGCGCGGACGATCGCACTGTGGGTATTAGGGTGTTGTTGAACCCAGCTTTCTGTAAATCCGAGGACTTTTTCGGGATTACCCGCCCAGATATCCAGATCGGTGGCGATGACAAAACCGATTCCTGCTTGGATCGCTTGGGTATTCCAGGGTTCACCAACGCAGAAACCATCTATTTCGCCAGCTCTCAATCGATCTACCATTTCTGGGGGTGGGATGACAATCAAGTCGAGATCGATGTCGGGATCGATGCCACCGGATGCCAGCCAGTACCGCAACATCAGGTTGTGCATCGAGCACTCATGCACGATCCCCAGGGTGAGTTTGCGCTCGATCGTCTTAGTTTTAATCGCGGCTTTGAGGTGCTCGATCGTGCGGATGCCTTTTCGATAGAGCTGAGTGCTGAGGGTGATCGCGTTGCCATTCCGAGAGAGTACCAGGGGCACTGAAATCGGGGTCGAGGGTCTGCCATTCATGCCCAGAGTCAGGGCGATCGGCAGCCCTGCGACCATCTGAGCGGCGTGGAGTTCGCCGCTGACGATCTGGTCGGCGATCGTGTCCCAGTTCGCCGCCTGCAATAGATTCACCTGCTCGATGCCGTATTTAGCAAACAGGCCTTTTTCTTTGGCAACAATCAGCGGGGCGCAGTCGGTGAGGGGAATATACCCGATATTGATTGTGGTCTGTTCGAGCTTCTTGGTTTGGGGGACGAGGATGGGGGTAGATTTATTGGCTTGGCGTTGTTTGACGCGTTTTTGCTGATTGAGGAAGTTGATGATTTCACTCCGCATCGGATAGTAGTCGGGGTGTTTGACTACTTCCATCCGCTGGCGGGGACGGGGTAAATCGACGGTGAGGATTTGGCCGATTTGGGATTCGGGGCCATTGGTGAGCATCACCACCCGATCGGATAATAATAGAGCTTCATCGACATCGTGGGTGACCATTACGGCGGTAACGCCACTCTCTTCGCAGATGTGCATGAGTTGTTCTTGCAAGCCGCCCCGAGTGAGCGCGTCGAGGGCACCAAAGGGTTCGTCTAAGAGGAGTAATTTGGGGCGAATAGCTAGGGCACGGGCGATCGCCACGCGCTGTTTCATCCCGCCCGAAAGTTCGCTAGGACGCTTTTGAGCCGCATGTGTCAAACCGACTAATTCAATATGATGCTCGATAATACTTTTGCGTTCGCCTTTGGGCTGTCTGCTGTAGACCTCATCAACTGCAAGCGCAATATTTTCCCGCACTGATAGCCACGGTAGCAGTGAATAATTCTGAAATACCACCATCCGGTCTGGCCCAGGCTCAGTAACTTCTCTTCCTTCTAAAATTACTCCACCTGCGGTCGCTCGATCGAGTCCAGCGATCAGATTCAATAGTGTCGATTTGCCACAGCCAGAGTGACCAATCAAGGAAATAAATTCCCCCTGTTTTATTTCTAGCTCGATATTTCTTAGTGCAACATATTTTCCCCCATTAGCTAAGGGAAATACTTTATCTACATGGTCAATCTGGACAAACATTTTAGTTCGAGAATAATGGTAAGATAGTGATTTGATAAAATTATAAAAAATGAATAACATTTAGAATCAATATCTCGATCCCGTTAATTCTTATAATCCTAAAACTCCGCCGGAGCTTATTTTCCTTCTTCTGCAATTTTAGAGCCAACAAATACAACCAATAGATCGAGTAAATAGCCAACTACACCAACATAAACCAGCGCGAGGATAATTCGATCGAGATAGGCATTGTTATAAGAGTCCCAGATAAAGAAGCCAATCCCCACACCGCCGATCAACATCTCTGCCGCGATAATCGCCAGCCAAGACAACCCAAGCCCAATCCGTAAGCCAGTGAAGATATACGGTAATGTGGCAGGTAATAGAATTTTAAAGAAGTAGGTTTTATTTGAGAGTTTTAAAACTCTTTTAATATTGATGTAATCTTGAGGAATTTGCTGTACCCCAACGGTAGTATTAATCAGAATTGGCCAGACAGCAGTAATAAAAATTACAAAGTAAGCAGCAGAGCTGTTATCTTTGAGAGCCGCTAGGGATAGAGGTAGCCAAGCTAAAGGTGGAATTGTTCTAAGTACTTGGAAAATCGGATTTAAAGCACTATATAGTAGTTTATTAGAACCGATTAAAATTCCTAAGCCCACGCCAACAACGGCAGAGAAGAAAAAGCCTACAAATACGCGCTGTAAGCTAGCCCAAACTTGAACAGCCAAGCCCTTAGAATTTCCGTCATTGTTGAAGAAAGGATTGATAATAAACGGGTCCCAAGAGTCACGGACGATCTGAATTGGCCCAGGCAATCCCTGAGAACCAACCGGACACAAAATTTGCCATACCACCAGGAAAACTACCAAGGCAACTATTGGAGGCGCAAAATTTCTAATTTGTTTTTTCAGCCAAGGATTACTAATTCCTTGCCGACTTTTACCTAATTTTTGAGTACTAACTGCCATAAGATTTTGTTTATTTAGTAGTTAAGAGTTAAGAGTTAATAATTTTAGCCTATGAGTATTTGTAGAGCGGGTAGCTCCTACCCTACAAATTTTCACCTATATATTAGGCTTTTTTAATCTTGAGAGATTTGAGATACTCTTCTGGTTTCTCAGGATCGAATTTCACACCATCAAAGAAAGTTTCTACTCCTCTTGATGTACTAGCTGGAATCTGTGCCGCATCAACTTTTAAAGCTTTTGCTGCTTCCTTCCACAAGTCTTCGCGATTGACTTTTCCGATCATTTCCTTCGCTTTCACGAAGTCGGTGGGAATATTGCCCCAGCGCATGTTTTCAGTCAGGAACCACATGTCGTGACTTTGATAAGGGTATGAAGAATTATCCGCCCAGAATTTCATCGCTTGGGGGAATTTATCAACCTTCCTACCGTCGCCATAATCGATCGTACCTTGAGTTCTGGGTAAAATATCTTCTACCTTCACATCAAACCACTGGGGAGCAGCAATGATTTTGCACATTTCCGCATGATTTTCGGGTTTATCACACCACTGTTGGGCTTCCAGTACTGCCATCAAGATTGCCTTAGCAGCTTTAGGATTTTTGTCTACCCAATCTTGACGCATTGCCAAGGCTTTTTCGGGGTGATCTTTCCACATTTCTCCAGTTACAAATGCGGTGTAGCCTATTTTCTGATTGATCAATCTAGCGTTCCAAGGTTCGCCGACACAGAAAGCTTCCATACTGCCAGTTTTCATATTGGCAACCATTTGTGCTGGTGGAACTGGTACAACAGCTACATCTTTGTTCGGATCTACACCATTAGCTGCTAACCAATACCGCATCCATAAATCGTGAGTACCACCAGGGAAAGTAATTGCTACATTTACATCAGTCTTACCACTAGATTTTGCTTGAGAAATTGCACCCTTGAGGCCATCACCTTTGAGTTGGACTTTAGAATCTTTGTAGGCATTAGCGACCGAAATTGCCTGACCATTAGTATTTAATCTGGCCAAAATGTACATCGGTACAGGTTGTTTGGTTTTGGTCATGCCCATCGTCATGAAATAGGGCATCGGGGAAAGAATGTGCGCTCCATCAATCCCACCACCAGTAGAACCAGTCTCTAGATTATCCCTAGTTATCGGCCAAGAAGCTTGTTTGATAACAGAGACATCCTTCATCCCATATTTGGCAAATAAACCTTTTTCTTTGGCGATAATTAGGGGTGCTGAATCTGTAAGAGCAATGAATCCCAGTTTTGCTGTTGTGACTTCTGGAGCATCACCTGCGGCAACAGTAGCTGCTGGAGTTGTGCCAGCAGCAGGAGTGCCTTCACCTTCGACTTTGTTACTAGTACAGGCATTGGTTAAGATACTAGCCGCAGCAGTTGCGCCAGCGGCAAGGATAAACTTTCTTCGTGAAGTTTTACTCATGTATTTCTCGATCTCTCCTCGTGTTTAGGTCAGTAAAATTGATGACTATCAATTGCTTTTCTCTATTGTCGTTTTTGGCTGTTGATAAAACTGTAAACTTTGTTACCGTTTAAACATAAAACTTTGGCAAATATCAAATTTCAGAGTATTAAAATACAGAAATTGAAACCACTATTGACTACTACTATCTGTCATCAATATTAGTTAAAAATTATGATGATGATAATTAAAGTTAATCCAATTCTAGTTATTATTATTTAACACCTAAAAATAGGTCATAAACTTGATGATAGCCTATTTTACTTATATGGGTAAAAACAAAGCTCAAGATTTAGGTCTAGCACCAAATTTATCAACTAATAAATCGATCAATATAGCATCTAACTCTGAGATTGGAACTCCCTTCATTACCTTATCACCCAGCTTGGCATCTTTACCGACGGTACCACCCATGAAGATATCGACAGCCTCAACTGTTTTGCCATCCTT
>JBBRVB010000330.1:0-5053 GCA_038247275.1 Chroococcales cyanobacterium | reverse complement strand
GCCTTCAGTAATACCTGCGCCGAAAGTTTGCGAGTCTTATCGATCCGCACCCAGACGATATCATTTTTGTCCGTCTCAAACTTCAACCACGCACCCCGGTTGGGAATCAACGAAGCACTATAAGTTCTACGACCATTCTTGTCTAGCTCGGACTTATAATAAACTCCAGGCGATCGCACGATTTGATTGACAATTACCCGCTCGGCACCGTTAATAATGAACGTACCGCGATCGGTCATCAAGGGTAAGTCGCCGATAAAAACATCTTGCTCGATGATTTTGCCTTTGTCTTCCTTGTTGATTAGCTGCGTCGGTACATACATTTGTACTGCATAACTAGCATCGCGTCGTTTAGCTTCATCCACATCATACTTGGGACGTTTGAGCTTATAATTTTTCGCCAAGAACCGCAGCTCTAGTTTTCCAGTATAATCAGTAATCGGTGAAAAGCTATCTAGTTCCTCGATCAAGCCTTCTTCCAAAAACCAACGAAAGCTAGAACGCTGAATCTCTACCAAATCCGGCAACATGTAAGTGGATGCGGTAGTAGTAATCTGACTAGTCATGATGTTCCTCTTATTAAGTGCGTTCTCAACAGCAATCGACGATCGATTCTTAATTATTTAGTTCAAACCTATTTGGATTCGAGCTTGGATGCGATCGTCCATGAATTTTTCAGTTACTAACCCAGACGATCCAACGACAGTACGGCAGATCGATTCAAACTTTAACCCCCTAAAGACTGGTAAATTCCGAACCATCGACATTGGTTGTGGTATGTTTGACAGAGATCGACCTGGGAGTGTGGACTGAAAGTCATCTATGTAGCGAATAGGATCTCGATTCTATCTGGGTGAAGCGCGCTTGTGTAAATAAAGATAAAATATATTTGTATAGTTAGCCAACTGAAGATAACACTGGTAGTTTAAATAGTTGTTGGGCATTTGTGGTCGTAGCAGCGGCGAAAGTTTCGAGCTGCTCATCCCGCAATTGAGCCAGGTAACTGGCAACATGACTGACAAATGCTGGTTCATTGCGTTTACCACGTTTGGGTACGGGTGCCAAAAACGGACAATCAGTTTCGATCAGCAGTTTTTCTAAGGGTACGATTTTAGCTGAATCTTGAATTTGAGTCGCATTTTTAAAAGTAACCACGCCACTGAAGCTAATGTAGAATCCCAAATCCAGAAACCATTGTGTTTCGGCTGGAGTTCCCGACCAGCAATGCATTACGCCACGAACTTGCCCGAATTCCGACCAGAATTCTTGGCAAACTTGGCGCATCATGATGGCAGCATCGCGACAGTGAATAATTACTGGCAAGTCCAATTCTTTCGCAATCTGTAACTGCGATCGAAAAACCTCGACTTGCCACTGATGGTTATCAGCTTTAAAAAAATCTAAACCCATTTCGCCAATTGCAACCACCCGCCGATCGCTAGTTGCCAACCCTCGGATTAGATCTCTCCAATCCGATTGCCACAAGCTAGCATCTAAGGGATGTAAGCCGACTGAAAAAAACAGTTCGGGAAACCGATCTGCTAATTTCTGCGTCTTTACAAATTCTGCTGGAGTCACACAGGAATGTACGAGCTGTACGACTCCCTGCGTTTGCCAGCGATCGCGCACTGCCTCTAGATCCGCCTCAAAGGCATCAAAATTGATATGAACGTGAGTGTCAATTAGCTGCATTTAGCACAGATTAATTGGTTGCGGTCAGAAATAATAGACTAAGCGGACTTTACTGCTGTTGCTTTGGCAAGACGAGACTTCTTGTTGGCACCGTTGTTGCGATGCAAGACACCTTTCTGAACGGCTTTATCGATCTTTTGGTATGCTTCGTTCATGCACTTGGTCACTTCAGCCGAGGTTTCGTCTGAAGGTGTTGCCGTGTGCTTCTCGACGGCTATGAAGTATTTCTTCATCAGCGTCCGTACCGCAGACTTATGAGATTTGTTGCGTAACCGATTTCGCTCGGCTACTTCGACACGTTTGATTGCAGACTTAATATTTGCCACAGTTAGCCCTGGGAAAACTCACGTTTAAAAATTGACATAATGCCAGACATATAATCATAGCATTACGATCTAGATATTGACAAGGCGAATTTTGTGAAATTTGAGGGCAATCGTCCTAATCCCTTCAGATTCGGCTGGACATAGACATCGATCTCTGAAGCTAATCCTGAATTAACGTCTACATTGCTGAGTTGGCAGTGACGATTTAGATCTTAAAGATGCGTTTGTTCCACTATAACACCTAACTATCCGAGTGGCTCAGATTTGTCGATCCGTCTGCTCCCACTCTCTGCACTAAATAGTTCGATTCTCATTAGGACTTTCGTACTATTTTTACAGAAGTGTGATATGCTTGTACTAACAAGGGACGAGATAGCACCTTCGGTAAATCGAAGTGAGTGTCAACCGAGCCTTAAACCTTCAAACTCCTTCACCTCAAGCTCTAGAGACAACTTAGAATTACTGTCAATTTCTAGAATTGACAAAGTTGTCACGGCATTGAGATGAGTTGAGATTGCAGATCGTAGAACTTCAAAATCATTCACAGAGCAGATCTATGACTTACTCAAAAACCAGAGCGACTAAAGATAATCCGGTCGAGTACTCACCTACTCACAACTCAACTTCGGTCGATGTCGATGCTGTTAATGGAGCCGATGTAATGCCACCTCAAAATCATCAGGAGCTGCTCATCGTGCCAAGTGCCGCTGAGATCCGAGATCGATTTGCCGCACCTGAATATGTGAATCCGAATGCCCGTCTGCCGCGCATTCAAGCTTTGCGGGGTGAAAATGGCGCGAGTGAGTGTGGCTACTTCATTACCGAAGCTGAAATGGCTAAGGCTGGCTGGAAACATGTCGATGAGGGTCAGACGATCGTTTATGAATATAATAGTGGTGGCAAAGAACGAGGACTATTGCTTCAATCACCTCGGATGTTGGTAGTACCGCGATCGCCTTTATTTGCATTCGACAGGCAGGTTTCTCGTCAAGAAGAACGATTGGTTGTTGCGGGGCAATATAGTAAGCAACTGTATAGCAATCGTGAGAAGTATGGGACAGCACAATGCTATGAAGTTTTACTACTAGACGAACACAATCAACCATTACATGAAATTGGGCTAGCTTATGTAGCCAAAGGTGCAAATCAAGCGAGTTTTAGCTTCCACTGGCAACAACTAGTCACGCAAGTAACCAAATGCCATGCGATCGCTAATTCTATCCCCGCACGCGCTAAAGACGTTCGGTTTAATAGCCTCTGCGTATTTGAATTTACAGTCAAACGTGAGCTAGCAGGTAATAATGCTAAGTCACCAGCCTGTAAGGTTCATACTCATGTCGAACCAACTCAGGCTAACTGGGAACAGTTTTTCTTAGGTCGCCAGGATGAAATTGCCGACCGATTTCTCAATCTTCTGGCACCTACTACTGAGCTAACTTTACCACAATCTAACCTCTTAGGCTTAGTCGAAAAAGCTGATGATGTAAATCTAGTAGATTTAGCAGCATAGGGTATTTAGCGATAATGTAGATCGATCGTCAAATTCAATATAATTTTAGATTAGAGACGTGGATTGTCACGTCTCTATTTTTATGTGAGGATCGATCGAATATCTCTGTTATTGAAACTAAGCTCTAGATCGTCTCAGGTGAGGTAGCGTCTGCGGAAATTTTCAGATCTCTCAACAGCAGCAATCCGACCGAAAAGAAAGCTAAAATCGATCGAGTAGCCCAGATCGATCCTCTACACAGAACCCACACCATGAGAGTTGCAGTATTAGGATTGGATGTCGGGAGCAAACGGATTGGGGTAGCTGGTTGTGACGGCTTAGGATTGATCGCAACAGGCATTACTACGATTTGGCGCAGCTCCTTTGCAGCGGATATTGATTGCTTGAACCAGATTATCGCCGAGCGAGATGTCGAGCTACTAGTCATGGGTTTGCCCTATACAATGGATGGCAAAATTGGCTCTCAAGCCAAGCAAGTTCAGAAATTTGCCCGCAGAGTAGCCGCAGTTATTGACTTACCAATTGAATATGTAGATGAACGCCTAACGTCCTATGCTGCCGAAGAAATGATGAAGACGGCGAAGATCTCTGTAGCTCAAAATAAAGCAACAATCGATCGGATCGCGGCTGCTGTGATCTTACAGCAATGGTTGGACGAGCGACGATAGCTACTTATACGAACTATGAAGGATTAATTATTGCTCGAATGTGCAGTTGGTCAGTGATACTGGGAACTCTAGAAGCAAAAGATGTTAATCGATCGAAATGTATGTCGAAGTATTTACCGAAACCTTTCCCAATCGCAGCTTTAGGAATATCGGCGACAAGTGTCCTAACCCCTAGCATAGCTGGTTCCCAAGCCAAACCTGCTAAAACAGTAGGGGGTATAGTTCTACCAGATCCCAATGCGATTAACAAAAAAATCCAACAGAACTACCCGCCTGAACTATTGGAAGATGGAAATCCCAATCAAGCACCAACACAGCAATCTGGATCTACTACAGACAATCCAGTTAGCATTCCAATCGGTGAGGGAATTAATGCAGAGGGTGGTAACACTACCTCAAGTGGAAACGTACTTAGATCTGGTGACGGTAACACCACAACATTAGGCAATGCAAATTATACATTTGTGATGTCAACTCCAGTGATGATGGCAATTGCCGTCATCATCGGCGGTTTAGCCTTATTTCCAGTCGTATCGATCCTCTGGAGTTCCAAAAAAGCTGCCAAGCTGGGCAAAGATTCATTACTATCAAAATTTGGCGACAGGTTTCGGAAGCCACAAGTATTAGAAAGCGATAATTTTTTACATCACCGCACTGTTGAGAAACTAGCACAGATTACTAACCAAGCTGAAAATCTTAATGCAGATAAGTTTGGCAATACTGAGTTTATGGTATTTTTCAAAATCAAGAGCTACATTGCCCGATCGATCGATGAATATGCCAACTTAGATGAAATTATCGAAATGCTCAAAGTTGCGATTGACGCTCAAAATAGCTTTGCACGGATTGATAGTACT
>JBBRVB010000329.1:0-5061 GCA_038247275.1 Chroococcales cyanobacterium | reverse complement strand
TTTGATTAACCACTAGGTATGCTACCAGTTGGTCGGATTTCTGCATCAGGCAGGCACAGTGGCTACTGTGCTATATGCATCAGAGATGATTTACAATCAGGATGAGTCATAAATTGAGGTTGAACCATGTCATCTCAAGTTTCAGTCAATTCTCTAGAGTGGTTGCAAGATCGATCGAAAGTTCTACAACCCTACCTTGTGACCAAAGCCGAACGTGGGATCATTGGTAAAAGTCGCTATGCGGATCGACTCCGCCAAGAGATTAAAAAGGCAAGTGAAGATCGGCAGCCAGTTTTGATCGTTGGAGAGCCTGGATTAGATAAAGATAACATTGCCGCTTTAATCCACTTTAATTCTGCCCAGCGTCGATCGCCAATCATCAAGGTCAATTGCGGTCTAATTCAAACCAGTGGAGCTGATTTATTTGGTCGGCTTGGTGGCAATCAGGGTCTACTAACGTGGCTAGGGAACGGAACTTTAGTTTTGAACAATATTCAAGAACTACCAACCGAAGTTATTCCTCAAATCAAACAACTTCTAGAAAGCCAAACCTTTAAGCCAGTAGGCAGTAGTGAATCCGATCCTGACATTCCCTGCGAAGTTCGGATCATGATGGTCACAGAGAAAAAAGAACCAGCTTGCTCCTCCCAGATCGAAAAACAGACGATTAAGGTTCCAGCTCTACGAGTGCGAAAAGCTGATATCAAACCGCAGGTCGAATATTACATTGCGTTGTTTTGTCGCGATCGAAGCATTCCTAAACCAAAAATTTCGGATGAGGCATTACGCAGTTTGCAAAGCTATGACTTTCCAGGGAATCTCAAAGAATTGCAGTTATTGGTCGAACGGTCGATCGTGCAGTCTCAAGGTGCGCCATTCTTGACTGAAGCGGTATTTTGGCCGAGTCGCTCTAAAGGTAAACAGTTTCGATTTAATCTGCTCAATGCCTATCCAAATTTACGATATTTTTTCCGCAGTGATTGGTTTCCGACACGCTTAAATTATTGGCTGATTCTACCTGTTTACACAATTGTGGTGGCTGTTCTGTTTTTAGCTCCCCAGACCATCGATCGAAATTTTGCCCTTAACTTATTTTGGGCATGGTGGTGGCCACTGATTTTGATTGGCTTCCCATTTGTCGGCAGATTGTGGTGTTCGATCTGCCCGTTTATGATTTACGGCGAAGTCACCCAAAAACTATCTCTATGGCTATTTCCTCGGCAGCTCAAACCTTGGAATCGAGATGTTTCGGAACGCTGGGGCGGTTGGTTTCTATTTGGGCTATTTGTGCTGATCTATCTCTGGGAAGAACTGTGGGATTTACAAAATACGGCTTATCTCTCTGCCTATTTACTCTTGTTAATTACGGCGGGTGCGGTAATTTGTTCGCTCATCTTTGAGCGGCGTTACTGGTGTCGTTATCTCTGTCCGATTGGTGGCATGAACGGTCTGTTTGCCAAGCTTTCCATGACTGAAATCCGCGCTCAACAAGGAACCTGCTCGGCAGAATGTACGACTTATCAATGCTACAAAGGTGGAGTGCAAAAAGGCGAAGGCTTAGAAACCAATGGCTGTCCGCTCTATTCCCATCCTGCTCAACTTCAGGATAATCGCGATTGTGTGCTATGCATGACATGCCTCAAAGCTTGCCCCCATCGTTCTGTGGAGTTGAATCTCCGTCCACCCGCGATCGAACTTTGGACAACTCATGTGCCACGTAGCTATGAAGTTGCACTTTTATTCCTATTACTAGGGGGAGCATTTCTGCATCGCTTGCCAGAGATTCGGGCAGTTTTGGGATGGCAGTTCGACTTGGATAGTTTCTTGCCACATTTAGCGTTCTCTTTACTGGTCTTAATCGCGCCTGTGGTAATTCCTTTCCTAGCTTATGGTGGGATGAGATCGCTCCATTATTTAGCTCTATTAATCAAAAGATATAAGCTGCCCTTCAGTATCACTGCTTGCAAACCCAGACCTTTTATTCAACTGGCATATGGCTATTTACCCCTAGTTTTAGGTGCGAATTTGGCTCACTACTTACGACTATTTCTGCAAGAAGCGGGACGAATTTTACCAGTTACTTTTGCTACCTTTGGTTTAGATGGCTTGAATTTACCTGTATTTACAGCTCATCCTGCGGTAATTGGTTTCTTACAGGGAACCACATTAATTTTATCCGTAGTTCTGAATTGGATATTAACCCAAAAGATTGCCCGTCAACCTTGGCGATCGCTATTCCCCCAGCATTTAAGTGCAGTAATTTTAGCGATCGGGTTGTGGTCAGTTATAGTCTCGCAATAATCTTTTGCGTATTACTTTTAACCCCAAATCGATAAATTCTTTCAAGATTGCATAGGAACAGCGAACTGAATTTATGCAACGTTTGGACTTTTATTTAGCTTTTTTGCAACTGTTTGGCTTCACATCCGTCAGGGGTGAGGTTAGAATCTCAAGGATTATTGAGGTATTAGTTGAAACATATGTTGAAGTTACATCGATCGATCGGTTTGGCTCTTTTTTTAGCCCTGGGGCAAACGGCATTTAGTCAAACTACTTTGGCGCAAACTAACGGGCAGAGTGGCACAATTCCTTATCCTGGGACGATTCAATCTTTGCCAGTTGCCGCTCCAGCTAATATTCCTACCCCACAAATATCTCCACAATCTCCGCTACCAAACTTTCCTCAAACTGAATCATTGATTTTTGTCGCCCCCAATGGCATCGATGATCCAGGCTCAGGATCGGCAATTACTCCATTTCGGACAATTACTGCCGCCTTACGCACGCTTCCTGGCCCAGGCACAATCATTCAACTTGCGACTGGAAATTACAGTGCCGAAACTGGTGAGGAGTTCCCGCTTAAATTATTGCCTGGAATCAAGTTGCGTGGCAATGCTGACAGTAAGGGGGAAGGTATTTCGATCAAAGGTGGTGGTTTCTTTGTCAGTCCAACATTTGCCCGACAAAATATCGCTATACTCGCGGCAAATAATGCTCAGGTGATTGGCGTGACGATTACCAATAGTGGTTCGCGTGGTTATGGGCTGTGGGTAGAGTCCAGTAAAAATTTCACCGCTACCAGCAGCACTTTTATCAACAACACTCATGATGGCGTGTTTCTAACTGGGGATTCGATCGCAAACGTGGTGAGTAGCCAATTCACCAAAAACAGAGGTAGCGGCATTTCGGCTGTAGGCAGCAGTTCTGGTGATATTCGGGGCAATGTGTTTGATAACACTGGTTTTGGTCTATCGATCGGGCAAAAATCCAGCGTCGTAGTTTCGTCCAACCAGATCATCAATAACCGCAACGGGATTATTCTCTCTAACGTCGCTACGCCTTCGCTTCATGCTAATACGATTGCTAATAGCCAAGAATATGGTCTGGTAATTCTTCGCGATCGGAGTGGCAATCAACCAAATCCAGACCTTGGTACTCAAGCTAACCCAGGGCTAAACATTTTTAAAGGCAATAAGAAAAAAGATATTAACAACACAACTGGAGCTAAATTGCTTGCAGTTGGCAATCAAATCGATAATAAGCGGGTATCTGGCCCCATGGAACTGATTGGCTCTGTAGCTCCACCCTCAACGCCAGTTAAGCCACCAGCTAAACCTCCTGTCAAGCCACCAAAGCCATCTCAGGTAAAGCCTGCCGCGAAGAAGCCTACTCAAGCTAAACCGCCAGCCAAAAAGCCAATTCAAACGAAGCCAGTACCAAAACCAAAAATCCGATCTAGCGATTAAGGTCTAAGTTAGGATGGAGTTCTTACCCACACTTTCTTATCGATCATGGACTCACCTGCTGCTAATCCGCCAAATCAATCGTCAAATAACCGTCTGCGAAATTTGCTGGTATCGATCGCCGCGATTATCCTTACCACTGCTGTGTTTTTTGGGTTTAGCATCCAGACTAGCAGTGTTTCCCTAGAGGCGATCGCTGCCACAGCCGTCCCGATCGACACCGCTTTAGCCAACACCAAGCCCACCGTGATCGAGTTTTATGCTGACTGGTGTACCAGTTGTCAGTCAATGGCTCCAGATAACAAGGCATTACAGCAACAGTACGGCGATCGAGTTAATTTTGTCATGCTCAATGTTGACAACAATAAGTGGTTGCCCGAAGTTACCCGATTTAAGGTCGATGGGATTCCCCACTTTGTATTTTTAGATCGAGGTAATCAGACGATTGGGAATGCGATCGGGACTATGCCCAAACAAATCCTCGCGGCAAATATCGATGCCATGATCGCGTCGCAAACATTGCCCTACAACAAACTCGATCGAGGACAAACTTCGGAGTTTGCCGCACCATTACCTGCTGATGCCACCGATCCTCGATCTCATGGCTAATCAGGCTAGAATCTTGACTGAGATTAGAGTCGAGATTAGGGCTGAGGCGGTTCCGAGGGAGTAGGATTGGGGACGAGGATTTGGTCGGTACTTGGAGTAGGCTTCAGGTTTGGGTCAACATTTTGAGCTGGGGTTTGAGCTGGATTTTGGAGTTGCGATGGTGCTAATGGTGGGCGATTTGCCGTACTGAGATTCTCGTAGATGGCGCGAGAAACATCCCGAATCAGTTGGTTAGCTCGTTGATCGTTGTCAGGGCGTTTGACGATTGCCGCGACAATGTAGCGTTTACCATTTGGCATATCGACAATTCCCGCATCCCCCACAGATGAACGGATGTCACCAGTTTTATGGGCAATTCTTGCTTCTGGGCCTAAACCTTTGGGCAAAAGTGTATTCGTCTCAGTGCGCTGCATAATGTCCATAAATCGATCGCGGTTGCGTAATGTCAGCAACTTGCCCCGATCTACCATTGCCAACAGATTTACCAGATCTTGTGAACTGGTGGTATTAGTGCCTGTGATGTCAGGTAAAAGATTGCGGATTACAGTTGAAGTCATGCCCCAAGACTTAAATCGCTGATTTAGTAAATCTTTCCCGCCAAGACGCTTAATGATAATGTTGGTGGCAGTGTTATCACTGATCGTAATCATCATCGTCAAAACTTCCAAATAGGAGAGACGGGTGCCAAGTGGCTGATATTGTAGATCTC
>JBBRVB010000328.1:0-5063 GCA_038247275.1 Chroococcales cyanobacterium | reverse complement strand
GTATTGTTTTGGCTGGTGCCAATTATCCCCGACTTATCTTTTGATAACCTTAAAAATCATCTGCTGAGGATTTTAACGCTCCTGCTCATAACATTTATGTTCGTGGGAAATGCTTATGGAGCGCGTGTGTTTGCGATCGGTAACTATGCCCTGATTAGAGGGATCGATAGTTCGATCGCAGCCAATACAAAATTGTTAGGCAGTGTTAATGCCGAACTTGCGGGGATTAAAACCGACAATGAAACTGTTAAGGCGATTAGTAATCAAATGCAAGTCTGCATAAAGTTACCGAAGACTATCGCCGATCCCGATCCCGCCAAGCCAGGAAATGTAATTCCGAATCCAGCATACGTCCAGTGTACTAAAGATGTAAAGACGATGGTTGTCGCAGCTAAACTATCAGTGGCAAATCCCGAACTTGTCGCAGAATTAGCTGATACAGAAGCCAAAATGGATAGTCTCGTCGATTCGTATGACTATAACAGCGTTTGGAATCAATTTGTTAAATTTGCAAACGATCCAGATAAATGGTTGCGCGATTGGTTGGTTGGGGCGATCTTAGATGGCTGGTCTGTGATGATTGGCGAAATAGCCGATGAAGGTTTCATCCTGTCAATTTTGGCTTTGCCGATCCCACTTGCATTCTCATTTTTAAATACCAAACCACTTGAAATTTGGTTTGCTTCATTATGGGGATTAGGTATTTTCAAGTTCTCATTAACTATCTTGGGTGCAATGATGGGTTTTATCAACGCAAATACATCAGGAAGCCAGCCAGCCTATAGCTTACAACTAGGCTATGCTATCGGCGCACCGATAATTGCTGGAGTAATTGCCAAGGGTGGCGGAGCAGGTATCTACGCACTAATGGCTCAACTTACAACCGATTTAATCGGACTTGTAGCACCATCTAAGATGATTCCTAAAAAATAATTATAGTTTCTGCCATCGGATTGTCACTCTATTGTAAAACAATGAAAGTCAGACAAATATCAAACTTTGTTCCACAGAATGACGAATCTTCATCGGTAGCAGTTATTCACAATGCGATTGTAGCCGAGGGCGAAGAATATATCGTAGATAGTTCTGAAACAATCCGCTCGAAAAATATCATTACTGGTTGGAAAATCGCCACCTTCGGGTTGCTCGTTATTAATGTTTTTTTCGGAGTAGCTATTGTCGGTATGTTATTTGCTGCCATCTCGCGATCGATGCCAACTTTCATTACTCGTGGTAATGGTGAAACCGAAAATCTCGAATTTTTCACAGGAACCGATCGGTCGCCAACGCTGATTAAGTTCTTCGCTCAAAAAACCATGAGCGGTATTTACACTTGGCGAAACACGCTACCTGAAAAGGGGAATATTCCCGATCCTGGTATCGCTGTTGAAGGCGGAAGAAAAATTCCGACTACTGCATATCGCTATACTCTTGCCTTAGAACCAGAATTTGCGAATAGTTATCGCAAACAATTAGGCGAACTCCAATCGATCGTGCGAGGAAGTGGCAATAGTTCGGTGCAAACTGCATACATTATCGAGCAAGTTAGCGAACCAGAATCTTTAGGCTCTGGCAAATGGAAGGTCAAAGTTGCTGGCACTCAACTAATTGTCAATAGTAGCAACGAGCAACCGACAAAGCTAAACATTAATGTCGAGATGACCGTCCGTGCGGTGCCTCCACCACTATTATCAGAAGTCACCCGTAAATATGAAGATATCGGAATTGCAAAAGCCGCTCAAATCGCTCGTGCTGAGGGGCTAGAAGTTATCTCAATTACAAATATTAAATAAGATCGATCTCACACAGCCGAAATTAAGAAGGAGAAATTATATGCCACAGGAAAAATTAGTACTTGAAGAAGTGTCTCAAAGAATGGGAATCGAGCTGCCAAAATCTGGCGATTTATCCCAAGAATCGCAAACTAAACCTGCTAGTGCGGCAGACCTAGAAGAAGACTCGCAGCCGCCAGAAAAAAATCCAAAACTTCAGATTTTATTAATCGGATTGGCACTATTTAGTACTCTAGGTGTTGGAACTATGCTCTTACTATGGGGTCTAGGCAGTGCCACAAATCAGCAAGTTACCAAAAAACCGGATTCTCTAGATAATAGCGAACAATCTGTTAAATCGACTTCCGAACAGCAAAAAGAAGTTGCGGAACTCAAAACAAAGCTAGTGATGGAACAGCAAAAAGCCGATGCAGCACGAGTCGCTGGAGAGCGAGCGAAGGCTTCGTCGCCAAGTCCAACCTCAACCCCTAGCTCTGCTCCATCGACAACTCCTCCGGTCGCGACCGCTACGGCAACGAAACCGATCGACAAAATGCAGTCTTCAGATCGAGATCGGGCTGTATTAGCTTCTCTGCAACAACAGAAACAGCAGGAACTAACTCAACTAGCATCCCTGCGTCAGTCGCGACAACAGGAAACAACTCAACTGGCATCACTGCGCCAATCTCTCCAGCAAGAAAGATCGCAGTTATTAGCAGCTCGATCCCAAACAGCCAACGAGCGACAAAAGCAAGCTACACTCCGAAGTCAACGAAATGGGAATCTAGCAAAGACTTTTACACCACAACCCGCAGTCGTCCAACGCAACACGATCGCTGCCAAGACTCAACCGTCCAAAATACCCCAACCTGTCGCCAAAAGAAACTCAATCGTTGCCAAAAATCAAACACCTAAAATTATGCAACCTACAGTTACCGCCGATCGGTCTACAGTCCCTCAACAACCCAGACTTGATTGGGAGCAAGCATCGAGCCTAGCTAACTATGGTGGTATTTCTAATGATGCAACTACTACCAAACCAACAGATCGACCACTCACTCTTGCTGGAGGCAACGCAATGTCCCCGATTCTACGTTTACCAGTCGGTCAGGTAGTCTCTGGGAAACTGGTAACACCGTTTTACACATCGATCGGCAATGGGGAAGGGACATCTCAAAATTCTACTAAAACCCTAGCAACAGTGACGATCGACAAAGCAATCGAGGTTGGCTCTGGTTGGCACTTACCAGTCGGTACGGCGATCGAGTTTGAGTTGCAGATTGCCGATAATGGCATGATTCAGGCAGTATCGAAAAAAGTTACTTACCGCAATACTCAGATCGATATTCCCTCTGGAGCCTTTGCCATTACTGGTAACGACAACCAGCCTTTATTCGCTCAAATCAAAGAGGTCAGTGGTTCGCAACTTGCCGCCGCCGATACCCGCGCTGCGATCTTTGGAGGTGCGGCTGAAGTCGGTAACGTTTTAATTAACGGTGGTAATAGCAGTTCTGTGAGCGTGGGAGTTGGCACGACGATCGCCACTCAAAATAACGGCAGTCCCAATATTTTAGGTGCTGTATTTAAGGGTGCTTTTAGTCCGCAAGCTCAAGCTGAAGTCAGTCGTGCTAACAGTCTCGCTAGCAAATTACAGAAAATGAGCAAAGTCGGCTACTTGCTGCCTGGTACGCCAATGCGTGTATATGTCGCCCAAGCTGCGACATTCCAAATCCCGATCGATAACACCCCACCTCAAACTTCGAGTTCGACCCAAAATTATCTACCCATTCCAGTACCAAAAGTCGCTCGTTTGGACACTTCAGCTACTTCATTAATTGTAGAAACACCACCAAATCCGATGTCTACTCAATCTGTCATTAATTCCAGTGGCTCGGATGTCGTTGCACCCAGTCCTTTCTATTCTGCTCCAATTCAGCCAGCAACCTCTCAGCCTCCAGCCCTCACCACCCCTAATTACACCACCGCTCCGGTTCAGCCTCCAAGCACTAGTCCCGATTTCACGACTACTCCAACTCAACCCCCAGGAACTCCAAGTCAGGCAGTAATTTCACAACCGCCAATTCTCAACCCCAATTATCCGTCCGCGCCAACTCAACCCATGACAGTACAGACTACCCAAGGTGATTATGTTATTAAGTAAAATTCCACTTTTAGTACTACTTTCATTTCTACTTTCTAGCCTTCCTGCTAGGGCTGGCACGGTGTCGCTACAAAGAGAAAGTGTAATTGCCAATGTATCGGAAAACACCGGACAGCTACTCGATTGGTCGGCAACCGATCGCCGAATCGAGCGGATATTTTTTGACAATCCCGAACGTTTCCGCGATTCATTTGTAATTACTACCGATGGTTGCACTAACAATAAATGTGTCAATGCTTCTCTGTTAAATATTAGTGCCCGTCCTAGCGGTCGATATCTTGATGGTTCGCTCAAAGTGATCCTTAACGATCGTTCGGGCAGAAAGCGCATTCTAACGGTGAATGTAGTCAAAGTCAAACAGGTTGACGATAGCGTGATGACATTTTCACCTGTTGCAATTCTCAGCCAACCAAGCTATCGATCTACAGGATTTTACAATAAACAGCGAGTTACCTATCCCATCTCCGATTGCAAAAATAGTAATAAATTTTAATCCAAATGAATCGACGAGATTGGCATCAGACACAATATTTTCTCCTCCAAGCGATCGTAATAATCACATTCATGGGTGCTTTATTTGGAGTAGTGTCTGGGCTGTACGGGGGACTGCGCTACTTCAAGCCCAATTATCAACAACAAGCTAAATAAATGCAAAGTCGTACTTTTAGACAACATAACTCGGAGTCAGTCGGGCAATGGTTTCACAAAAATCGTCGGGCGATTTTCATAGCCACGATGAGAACTGCGGTTTATTCAACTATCAGCGTAGCTGGTTATCACATTTGCACTGGCAGCTTGAGTATCTTGATTTTTTTAAAAGAGTATGCATTCCCTATTTTTCAGGAGGTCATGTAACATGAAGCTTCGCATTTTTTTATTATCTCTTCTGTTTGTTGGGCAATATTTAGCACTACCCGTTCGCGCTCAAACTAGCGACCCTCAACTGAGTGATGGACAAATAACCGCAGTTAAAAATGCTCTATCCCAAGCTACATTTGCGAATAGTCCGCCGACGACTACAGCCGCGACTTATGTTGCCGATCTCCGCGTACCGCAAATTCCAGGGTCTTCAGGATCGAGTATGCTAGTGTAGCAGGTGATACATTTTGAGCAAGATGCACTCATTATTT
>JBBRVB010000327.1:0-5064 GCA_038247275.1 Chroococcales cyanobacterium | reverse complement strand
TCATCTACCTCGCGCTGAAGGCGCATTTGCGCCTCCCAGGGGCCAAAAAATTCCTGTTGCAGCAGCGGCAGATATAACATCATCACACTTAATGGCGAACTGCCCCGATCGAGGAGTCGAACTAATAGCTGCTCTAGCTTGACAGCGCGCGCTCCCGTGTTCAGTCCGAATACGGCTGCCATCATCACCCGCAGGGTAATCGCTTGAGTGGTCGCCCGCACGTCAAAAGTGTGCCCGACGGGGATATTCTCGATCGTCTCAGCCGTAACTCGATCGATAATCTGACGATAAGTTCGCATCCGCTCGCCATGAAATGCTGGCATCATCAACTGGCGTTGGCGTTGATGTTCTTTGCCACTCAAGGTAATTACGGAGCGATCGCCTAGCAAAGACTTAAACAGATCGTTTAAGTCTCCTGGCGCGCTAAAGTCGTCGCGGGTATCCTGGGTCAAAATTTGTTGTAAGGCTTGCGGATTACTGACAAAGATGACGTTGGGAGATTTGCGACTCAAGTTGAGACTATAGATGTCGCCGTAACGCTGGGTGCATTCCGACATCAATGACATGGGGCTGAAAATCCAGCGCATTAGTTGGACAAAAGCTGGAGTTTTGGGACTTGGTGGTAGTGGCATCGTCGATATTTCCTCTTAAAAAATTATTAATTGGCAAATTGTCGTCTCTTTGCGCTCTGTTTCAGCTTTTCTGCTTTCACCCTTGTTTCACGATGCAACCTAGCTGTGCGCTAACTCAAATATATCCTACATTCTGAAACTAAATGTAAAGAAATTGCGATCGATCCAGACCAAAACACAATCGCCGCCGTAACTAGATTCAAGGCACTGGCTCGGTAGCTCTGCTGGTCGAAACTGCGGCCTTTGAATTTCACCCAGACGATTAAAGAAGACAGCACGAGCCAAAGCATTCCGCGCAACATGAGTCCATCAGCGCCGTCCTACTTTAGATACCAGCCAATCTATTCATGACCTATCCCCTAAGCCTCAAGCAAAAATTCCTCTACAGTGCGACTTCGGCGGGGATGAATATCATCAGCACGACAGTATCGACCTGGTTGCTATACTTCTGGGCACCACCGCCAGATTCAGGTCATCCCCCATATCTGGATGTGGCTCTAATTGGATGGCTGTTAACAGGGGGGCGATTCTGGGATGCTGTGATTACACCGATCGTCGGACACCTGAGCGATACAATTAAAACCCCCTGGGGTCGTCGCCGTCCCTTCCTCATGTTCGCGACCCCAGTGATGTTAATCTCCCTAATTTTGCTGTGGATACCGCCCAGTGCTAGTTTGGGAGCTACCAATGCGATTTACTTTTTTGGGGTAACGATCGCGTTTTATACCAGTTTTCATTTGGTCGGCATCCCCTACGATAGTAGCTTGCCAGAGATGGGTGGTACGGCCTCGGAGCGGGTGAGCTTGAGCATGTGGAAAAATATCTTTGGAACTCTCGGTGTGCTGATTGGGGCGGTAATAGTAGCGCCACTATTTACTAGCGTTGGGGCGCTGGGGATGAGTTTAGTCGTAGCGACACTGGGGTTAATTTCCGTATTGCTGACATTAATGGTATTGCGGGAGACTCCCGTCCGATCGCTCCAGCCGATGACCTTGAGATCGAGTCTACGGGTGACCATGCGGAACGGTCAGTTCTTGCGGCTGTGTGTATCCAATTTAATGGTGCAAACTGGCTATGCAATGCTGCTGGCAAATCTGCCTTACTTTGTCACCCTCGTCGTCGCTCGCTCGACGGCAGCAGTTAGTGTGTTTCAAGGGATAGTCGTAATTGTGATGATGGTCAGCGCACCGTTTTGGAATTGGCTCGCGCACCGCTATCCGCATCGACGGTTATTAAAGGCTGTGACTTGGGGATTGGCAGTGACGATCGGGATGAATTTTTGCATCGGCATCTTTCCGAGAGTAGATCGTACAATCGCTGCGGCGATCTCGTTAGCGAGTCTCGCTCCATTTTTAGGTGGCTATTTCATTTTGATTTACGCGATGATGGGGAGTGTTGTCGATGATGACGAACTAGTGACCCACCAAAGACGAGAAGCATTTCACTACGGCACTTTTTCCCTCTCAACGGGAATTGGGATGTCCCTATCGAGCTTAATCGTGCCGCAGATATTTAAGGTCTATGGATACACTGCCACCAATCCTTTGGGGGTGCGAGTGGTATTTTTGGCGGCAGCCGCGATCGTTAGCTGCGGAGCTTTGGCTTTGAGAGGGTACCATTTAGGAGACTCGATGCTCGTGCCCGGCGGCTCCGCCGATGAACCAACCAGCCAAATTCGATCGTATTTCATCCATGAATATAATGCCCAGCTTGTAACGTTTTGACCTCTTTGGCTACTTTCGGAACACTACCTGTAATTAAAATTAACTAAAATAGCTGTGATTTTCCTAGCGATCGAACTAAGCTAAGAATTAGCATCAATGTTTCAATCTGCTCCTTGCCACCTTTTCAGCGGAAACCATAATAATTGGTACTAATGGCAATCGAACATAAAGAAACAAATAATTTAATAAATTATTTTATCGCTTGGAGTGCCTATGAAAGCTTTACTCCTGTGGCCAACTATGCCCAATTCTTTCTGGTCTTACCAGGAGACATTGGACTTGGCAGGCTTGAAATCGACAAATCCACCGCTGGGATTAATTACGATCGCGGCAATGTTACCAGCAGAATGGGAAATTCGATTATTCGATCGGAATGTTAAGCCTGAAACTGACGCAGATTGGGAATGGTGCGATTTAGCAATTATTTCCGCGATGATCGTCCAAAAAGCCGACTTTCAAAGTCTAATTCACAAAGGGGTTAGTCTGGGTAAACGAGTCGCCGTTGGTGGGCCTTTTCCCACTTCAATTCCCGTAGTCGCTCAAGTAGCCGGGGCGCACTATCTGATTCTAGATGAGGGTGAATGTACGATTCCGCTATTTTTAGATGCTGTAGCGCGGGGTGAGACAGAGGGGATATTTCGGAGTACTGAAAAGCCAGATGTCACCCATACGCCGATCCCTCGATTCGATCTCCTCG
Organism: Chroococcales cyanobacterium; assembly: GCA_038247275.1. Classification (GTDB taxonomy): domain Bacteria; phylum Cyanobacteriota; class Cyanobacteriia; order Cyanobacteriales; family Chamaesiphonaceae; genus Chamaesiphon. Next base: position 2,011 of record JBBRVB010000327.1, on the reverse strand, counting down.
ATCTAGATGCTTACTTAGCGATTACCGTTCAATTTTCGCGGGGGTGTCCCTTCCAGTGCGAATTTTGTGACATTATCAATCTCTATGGTCGCAAACCCCGCACGAAAACACCAGTCCAGTTTTTGGCGGAATTAGAAGTACTTTATCAAATGGGTTGGCATCGTTATATATTTATCGTCGATGATAATTTTATCGGCAATACTCGTAATGCCAAATTACTATTACGTGCATTAATTCCGTGGATGGAAGCACGCAATTATCCATTTATTTTCTTGACAGAAGCATCTGTAAATCTCGCTGAAGATGATGAACTGATTGAACTAATGGTAAAAGCTGGTATGACGATTGTCTTTATGGGGATTGAGACTCCAGATACCGATAGTCTGATCGGGATTCACAAAGTGCAGAATACCCGGACATCGCTAGTTGCATCCTGTGAGAAAGTCACCCGGATGGGATTACAAATCATGTCTGGCTTTATTATGGGGTTTGATAACGAGCGGGTAGGTGCAGGGAAACGGATTCAGGAATTTATCGAAACGGCAAATATTCCGATCGGTCAATTTAGTCTGCTTCAAGCCTTACAGAATACCGCCTTATGGACTCGGCTCGAACGCGAAGGACGGCTAACAGAAGGGTTAGGCACTTTCCACCAGGGGGAGATTATGAACTTTATCCCCACCCGTTCGGTATTTGAAATTACTGAAGAGTATATCGATGCGTTTTGGCAAATGTACGAGCCGATGCCCTATCTCAAGCGGACATTTCGATGTTTTCGGATGATGAATGGATGGCGGAGCAAACACAATCGCCCGATTACTAAACATGAGTTAAATCTATACTGGGCGATCTGCTGGCGACAGGGCGTAGTCAGGAATACTCGATTTGTGTTTTGGTGGCAGTTGCTGGTTTTAGCGGTATTGAAACCCAGTTTACTCTACGATTATTTTACCGTTTTAGGGGTAGGAGAACATTTCTTTAAGTATCGCTATGAAGTCCGCGAGCGATTACTCAGTCAATTAGCCGCTCTTAAAGCAGCTCCTGTGTCACAATCCGTCGAAGTCCCGATCGATCTTATCGCGACAACATAGGCGTTGCAACAGAATCTGGAGTGTGATAACGAAACGCTTAAAAACTTTATTTTACATACATCACAGCGAAGTCAACAATCCAAATCGTATTTTAGATGGCATTGGCTTCTGAGCCAGTAAGATCGAATTCGCTTGAAATGAGAGCGATCGCATAGCATTGCATTCTTAAAGAAGGTAAGGTAGGGGTACAGCCGACATACGTGCAAAATGGGACACGTTGTCAAGTAATGTTAAGCTACAATCAAAACCCCTGACTCTGACTGCCTTCCAAATTACTCAAGTCAAAACTAAAGCCTCGGTGTCATCCAAAATATTCGGCACAGTCTCCATATCAATCAGATAATCTCCAAAACGCTTGATGTGATTTGTCATGTAAGGACTCAACGCCGCCACATCCTCACGAGTAATTAAAAACCCAGATTTTTGCAAATCTCTCAAAATATCAGTCAAATCCACAACATTGTGGAAGATTACAGCATTAGCAATCAAATCGTTGTATTTAATAATTTTCTCCTGCTCAACAGGATCGTTATTAGCAATAACTCCAAAACCACCAAAGAAAAACCATTTGGAGAATCCGTTGTAAGATTCAACTATATTTGTGACGGCAGTAATCTGTTGTCTCAACTTCATGCCTGAAATATATTGCAATAGAAATACCGTTCTGATGACCCGCCCTAGTTCCTGAAAAGCTTGATACAATCTATTCTTCCGACTGTAATTACCTAGCTTTCGTAACAATACTGCACTAGAAACCTTACCCATTTTAATCGAAAGTACAACCTGTAAAATCAGAAGTGTTGAATGATAGAAATAACTAGTAAAAAATGACCTCCATTGAGATAAAATGGAGGTCATTTAAAACAAAAAACTAGTTAATATGTTATCAAATTTTCCGAAGATAATCAATCAATTCTTAG
>JBBRVB010000326.1:0-5129 GCA_038247275.1 Chroococcales cyanobacterium | reverse complement strand
CACCAGTTCCATCACGCACTCGATCTCAATGAGTGCCATCAAACCTGGCTGAATCGTAAACTTCAAAAATTGTTGTCGATTTCGTGCTGCTGAGTCGATCGCTGGGATCGATCGATTTGCTTGAATATTACCAGCTAAGTTCAATGTGTCACCTCGATCGCGATCGGTTATTGGCTGTTTATGTACTAATTAAATCCAGACTAAGTATCAGTTGCCGGCGATCGATATCCTCAGATCGACATCACCTTAATTAATTAACTAATTTGTGAATTACCTCGATAAAGTCATGTCGATTTACTGGTTTGGTCAAATAAAGATCGGCACCTTGTTTTAAGCCCCAAAACCGATCCATATCGGTATTTTTCGTCGAACACATTACCACCGGAATTTTCTGAGTATCTACTTGAGACTTGATCGTCCGGCAAATTTCAAAGCCGCTGCGTCCAGGTAAAACCACATCCAAAAAAACAATATCAGGTTTGTTAGAACTCAAATATTTGAGAGCCTCTTCCCCATTAATTGCCGTAATTACCCGCCAGCCTATAGTCTCTAAGTAATCAGTTAAAATCATTAGATCGGTCTGAACATCTTCGACAATCAGTGCTGTAGACATTTTAGTTGTCATTTGTATAGTTAAAAATACTAATATTAGTTGGTTGAGACCTGTTGTAAATATTTCTGGGCAATTTCGAGTACTAATTCTGATTGGACTGGTTTAGTCAAAAAATCAGTTGCCCCGACAACTTTGGCTCGAACTCTGTCAATCACCCCATCATTACCAGTTAAAATCACAATTGGTATATGCTCAAAAGCACCGATTTTGCGGAGCCGACTACAAATCTCATAGCCATTAGCATTGGGCATCACCAAATCTAGAAAGATGAGTGCTGGCTTTTTGGCAATGACGATCGGAATGGCTTTAAGCGAATCCAGCACACTAATAAATTGATAACCCTCTTGCCGAAAAATTTGCTCCAGTCGATCGCAGACAAAGGGACTATCATCGATACAGACGATTAGCGGTGCTTTTTGTCCGAACGGATACTTACTTTTGGCGACTGGGCTGGCAAAATCTGGCAGATCGATGAGGGCAAGCGTTCCCGATTGAATGTGCGATCGAAAGGATTGACCGATGGTGACCGGTGATTTGCGGGCCTTGATCGCAATTTCTCGAATACTATGTTCTCCATTCAACACAAACTGGAGTGCTTGATAGGCTGATGGCGAAACAATCTTTTGAAAATCACTGTGAGCCGCGATTTTGATGGCTCGATCGGGTAAGATTTCCGCCAGTCCCACCTGTTGCCATTGTTGCTGTTGTTGGACGGCAATCCCCAAGGCGCGATTGAGATCGATCAGGGTCAGTTGGGGACTGAGCCAGTCTTGAGCTATCTGCTGATAACTTACTTCTGCTGCTTGAACGACATCAAATAGTACTTCAACAATCGTGGTTTGAATATGCTTAATCAAGCCATTGCGGGTAATCCGACCTTGTTTGGCCCAATTCACCAGCAAATAATACTCCCAACAACTATTTAGCTCTTCTGGGGTCAATGCCGAAACATTAGTCAGCGCATCAATGCGGACTTGGAGGTCGTCAGCAGTGCTGGCATCAACGCCCATAATGGTGGCATTTCTCACCCACCGTCGAATTGGATGACTACCGCCGGCCACATAGACGATGCGACCGAGGTAGACATAAAGGCACCACTCTCGTCCCAATGAACTTGTGAGTAAAATTTGTCCACTGAAGTGTTGGTGCTTGATCTCACTCAACTCAGTAGCCAAGCGATCGAGCGTTATATAATCAGCAACCATTTAATTTTTCTGCGATCGGCAGGTACCATCTGGGACTTGTTCGGGCTAGTTTGGATCGACTCCGTAGGATCATTATGCCCACCCCTACCGGCTTTTGCTCACAATCTTCGCAAGTTAGCAATTCCATTCCCATCTCAGGCTCCGCGATCCCAAATACCGCTAATCTGAATAATTATCAAGGAACCTTGACAAAATCTACTATTTGTTCATCTTGAGCATTTTCGATCTAATTAATTTGTTAGAAATTAAATTAACTGTTGCTGAGACAGATAAATATCTATCGATCGGACTAGCTTGAATCTACAAGTTTACAGATCGACATCATTGTCAAACAACTGTTATACTTCTTAATATCAAAGTCAAATGTCAACGATAATTAACTGTCCCGATGGGGACGATTTTGCTTAACACCCATACTAGGAGTGAATTATGTCTAAATCCTTCGATCTATCCCTAGAGCAGCAATTTAGCATCCGCTCATTCGAGCACCAAGTCAAAGATATGAGTCAGGCTCAGGCTCAGGAATTTCTAGTCAACTTGTACAAACAAATGATGCTCCAAGAAAATAGCTACAAGACCTTACTCAAGCACCAATGGGGCATTGAGGAACCAAATCAGCAAGCAGCTTAGTCACTGGTCAAAATTTAATTTACTGTCGCACACTCGCGACCTCCTTCTCTGTTTGGGATCGATTGACAAGGTGGGGATTGGGGCGTAAGCTGTTTGACACAAGCATAGACCTCCTGCAAAAGTTAGAGGTTAACTGTGATGAGAGGGCACAGAGTAGAGGGTAGTTCTAGGATTTGAATAGTTTAAAAAAACTTAATTTGATAAATCGGCTCAAGTTATCAGCCGGCAATAATCTTCAATTACTTTCGTAGTTACGTCTCATCTCGATCGAGACTCGTTCGGATCGAAGCGATCGCTAGTTGTACAATGGTCGAGAGTATGGCAGATTAGAGCCATGACTGAAGTCTCTAGATAGCCATTTTATGTTTGATTGTATTATCGTCGGTGCTGGCCCCGCAGGAGGCAGTGCAGCCTACCATCTCGCCAAACAGGGTAGATCGGTATTGATTTTAGAAAAAGATCCCTTACCTCGCTATAAACCCTGCGGCGGTGGCGTATCTCCAGCGATCGCGCAATGGTTTGATTTTGATTTTAGCCCAGCGATTTCCTGTCGAGTCGATACTCTGCGCTATACCCTGAACCTCGAAGATCCAGTCGATGTCAAGCTCGAAAATCAAGAGCCGATCTGGATGGTGAAACGTGATGTATTCGACCACTTTCTCGTCCAACAAGCCCAAAAACAAGGTGCCGAATTACGCGACAATACTGAAGTAAAAAGTATCGAATTTAAAGTCGATCGCTGGCAAGTAAATACCGCCACTGGTAGCGTTGAAGGTAAATATATCATCGCCGCCGATGGTGCCAAAGGCAACATGGCGAAGTGGTTGGGCTTCAAAGATCGCAAACGTCGTCTGGCTGGCGCACTCGAAGTCGATGCACCGAGCGATAATGTCGTCAATACGATTAACTTTGAATTTGGCTTAGTCAAAAACGGTTATATTTGGAACTTCCCCAAAGCCGATGGATATTCGATCGGAATTGGGACATTTCGCGGCGGTGAAGCCCAAGACTTCAAAAAAATTCTCGATACCTACAGTACGGGTGCCTTTGGGATCGATATCAATAGCTTCAAACAGTACGGACATCCCCTGTGTCTGTGGGATGGCGATCAAAAACTCCATACCCAAAATGCCGTCTTAGCTGGCGAAGCCGCCTGCGTCGTCGATCCGATGACCGCCGAAGGCATCCGTCCCTCGATCTTCTCAGGCATTAAAGCCGCCGAAGCGATTCACGCCGCACTCGGTGGTACCACTAATGCCTTAGAGAAATACACTGAAATCATCGCCACAGAATGGGGCGCAGACATGAAGTGGGCACAACGTCTGGCGACTGCCTTTTATCAATTTCCCAAAGTCAGTTACAAAGCCGCTGTGAAACGTCCTTCGGCAAGTATGACGATGGCAAGAGTACTTGCTGGGGAACTTAGCTACTCAGACATTGCTGGTAAGGCAATTAAAAAACTCAGCGGTAGTTTATTTGGCAAATAAGGAGCGATGCGATCGCACCGAAAGAAATGAATCGCATTACTGAAACCCAACCTAAAATGTTGGGTTTCAGACGTAGATTTGTAGGGTGGGCACTGACCACCACTTCAATCTTAGCTTGTACAATCAGTTATTCGAGTTTGTACGGTTAAATTATTTCTGTAAGAGAATCAATTTGTAACAATTAATCAATGTGGGCATTGCCCACCCTCCAAAACTAATTTCGATCGGGCTTTTTGCGGAGAAATTTTTCTATGCGTTCCTCATTAGTCAGAGCAAAAATCTCGCACTGCTTTAGAACTTGTACAGGAGTAAGCACTTCACGAATAGCTAAAAACTTTTCAAAGTAAACTCGCGTAGCTTCAAGTTTCAGCACTTCCAGTTCATGTTCCTTCTGTCTCAACTCTTCAGCCGAGCCTGTACTAAGTATTAATTTATAGCAACCGCCAAGGCGGTTAGGACGCTTTGGCAAGAATATCTTCCATTGCATCTCGAAGACAGGCAAATCTGTCTATTTGCTTGCGGATGCGACTTTTGAGCCATGACCAACATCGCTCAATTTTGTTGAAATCTGGCGAATAAGGTGACAGATATAATAAGACACATCCGGCGGCTTCAATTATCTCTTGAATCCGTCCACCTTTATGAAAAGTTGCATTATCTGCTATCACGACTTGCCCTACTTTTAATGTTGGTACTAAACAAGTTTCTAGCCAAATTTCAAACACATTACGATTACAAGCTCCTTCTACAGTAAATGGTGCTAATAATTGACCATTACACCAAGCGGCAATCATATTTATACGCCCTCCTCTTTTTCCGCTTTTAAGTGCCTCAAACCTTTTCCCTATCTCATTATATCCATATCCATATTCATCTCTATTATCCATCCCTGCCTCGTCTAGATAAACTTGCTCTTCTCTGCTATATTTAGCTAGCTTTTCTTTGAACTCTCTTCTTTTTTCTTCATCTCTTTCTCGGTATCCATAAGTTTTTTTTTACGACTAAACCCAATTTTCTTTAAGGCTCTTGAAATTGTTCGGTCACTAATTGGTGACGGGAGCATAACACTTTTGCGATGAGTATAAATACTCATGGAAAGGAGATCGATAATTAGAGGATAATTAAAGTTACCAACAATCGCCGAAAAATGATGACTCCAGAACAAATAAGAAAGCTGAAAGAATACTCCAGAGT
>JBBRVB010000325.1:0-5133 GCA_038247275.1 Chroococcales cyanobacterium | reverse complement strand
GCCGAAATGGTCGATACCCTCCTGCGCGGTCGCCAACCGACACCCCAAATTCGGACAGTCGATGAAGCCGGCAAAGTCTCGATCGTCCGCGAACTCCCAGAAGCCTTAAAAAATGGCTTAATGCCACCGCCAAATACACCCCCATCGAGCCGAGGCTGGCGATCGAGCGGTCGGATGGCTCCGATGCCGGCGACCCTCGCGACAAATGCCTCACAGGCGACCCTAGAGGCCGATCTGGGCTTTGCCCAACTCCTCGATCGCAACTGGGATGACGACGAAGCCATCATCCACTCAGCGGGGACACCAGTCGGGGCAAATGGGGAAGAATTACCACTCCACGTTTACCCATACGGGATCGGTCGCGACGAATTGGAACAGGTGATCGAAGTTCTCAATCTCCCCGTCATCTTGACCAAAGATATGGGTAGTGCTGATGCGGTACTAGCACTACGGACGCATATCAAAAATCACGCCAAACTCCGCCAGATCAGCAAAGTCCGTCAAGTCCCGATCTACAGCGTCAAATCCGGCACGATTCCCCAAATCACCCGCACCCTGCGGCGAATGCTGCACATGGACGATCCGGGGATTCCCGAAGCAGATGACATGCGCTTGTTCGCCCAAAATGGTAGCGATGATGAAGTCGAAGCCCTAGAGGAAGCTCGATTAGCCGTCGAACAAATCGTCATCCCCAAAGGTCAACCAGTCGAATTGCTTCCACGATCGAGTTATGTCCGCAAAATGCAGCACGAACTGATCGAGCACTATCGACTCAAGTCTGCTAGCTTCGGTGAAGAACCCAACCGCCGCTTGCGGATTTTCCCAGCCTAGATCTAGGCTTTAGGGAATCGGGAATAGGGAATAGGCTTTAGGCTTTAGGGCTTTAGGGAATTGCTGCCGATTAATTTACCAAATTGGAGGGTGTGCGATCGACTTGCACTGAGCGAAGCCGTGGGAGATCGGGAGATCGCCTTCCATAGGTATGGTGAACGACGCTCGTTTAGCACCCGATTCCCGATTCCCGATTCCCTTGACAACACCAAACTCGATCGAGTAAGTTAAAGATTAGTAATTTGGGGCCATAGCTCAGTTGGTAGAGCACTGCAATGGCATTGCAGGGGTCAGGAGTTCGAGCCTCCTTAGCTCCATTCAGGGATAGACATTTACGCGGGTGCTTTGGTATAACTTAAATCATACTAAAGCACCACTGCTCGTGAGTATAGATATCCCTTTATCAATCCAAGCGCGATCGATCCGGTTTTGCGATCGCCGCGCAGATCTCGACCTGTATCAACTTCAAACACTACTAAATAAAAGTGCATTTTGGGCAACCGATCGTCAAATATCCGATCTCAAAATTGCCCTCGATCGCAGCGAACCTGTAGTATCAGCTTGGGATAACGATCGATTAATCGGTTTTGCTAGAGCCGTTTCTGACGGGGTGTATCGAGCTACAATTTTTGATGTAGTCGTCGATTGCGACTATCAACAGCTCGGTTTGGGGCGCAGATTGGTAGAGACTGTCCTCGCACATACTTGTATGCAACGAGTCGAACGCATTTATCTCACCACCACTCATCACCAAGGTTTTTACGAACGCCTCGGATTTGTCGTCAACACCAGTACGACAATGGTTTTGAATAGGGGGTAGAGGGTAGAGGTTAGAGGGTAGGGAATAGGGGGTAGAGGGTAGAGGGTAGGAAAGTTATGGAGTCGTTCGATCTCGATTTCACTATAAATTCGGGTCGAGAGTTAGGATCGCGATCGACAGATCGATGTTAACCAACTGAAATTGCGCTATCCCCTATTCCCTACCCCCTATTCCCTACCCTCTACCCTCTATTGTTAACTTTTGTAAACATTCTGAGGATAAATCTTAATTAAACCGGGATTGGGAAAAGTGCTGTAACCACTATGAGCTTAGTCATGTAGAGGTTTCGGGCGATCGACACCGAGAGATCGATTACAGCGAGATCGCCTTGCCTCCGAGGTGGGAAGCGGATAACATAATGCATGAGATTGTTTAAAAATCAGCATTTTCGTAGACACCTATTTTAAGGAGGATCGTAGTCGATGGGACTACCCTGGTATCGTGTGCATACAGTTGTCCTGAATGACCCAGGTCGGCTGATATCCGTGCATTTAATGCATACAGCTTTAGTTGCTGGTTGGGCTGGTTCGATGGCGCTGTTTGAACTATCAAACTTCGACCCTAGTGACGCAGTTTTCAACCCCATGTGGCGACAAGGCATGTTTGTCATGCCCTTCATGGCCCGTCTTGGCATCACCAAATCTTGGGGTGGTTGGAGTGTTGTTCCAGGTGAATCAGCCGCTGACGCTGGCTTCTGGTCTTTTGAAGGTGTAGCTACCGCTCACATTATTCTGTCCGGGATGTTGATGCTGGCATCGATCTGGCACTGGGTGTACTGGGACTTGGAGCTGTTTACAGATCCTCGGACTGGAGAACCTGCGCTAGATTTACCCAAGATGTTTGGGATTCACTTGTTCTTGTCTGGTTTACTTTGCTTCGGCTTCGGAGCATTCCACCTGACGGGTCTATTTGGCCCAGGGATGTGGGTTACCGATCCATTTGGGATCACGGGGCATGTGGCTCCAGTTGCACCAGAATGGGGACCATCTGGGTTCAATCCGTTCAATCCTGGTGGCGTAGTCGCTCACCACATTGCAGCGGGTACAGTTGGTATTATTGCTGGATTATTCCACCTCACCGTTCGTCCGCCAGAACGCCTTTACAAAGCGTTGCGGATGGGAAATATCGAGACGGTACTATCTTCAAGTATTGCTGCGGTATTCTTTGCTGCATTCATCGTAGCTGGAACAATGTGGTATGGATGTGCTACCACACCGATCGAATTATTTGGCCCAACTCGATATCAGTGGGATAGCGGTTATTTCCAACAGGAAATTCAACGTCGCGTTCAGGTCAGCATCGAAGATGGTCAGAGTGAATCTGAAGCGTGGAAGGCAATTCCAGACAGACTGGCATTCTACGACTATGTAGGTAATAGCCCTGCTAAGGGTGGTCTATTCCGCACTGGAGCGATGAATAAAGGCGATGGTATCGCTCAAGGTTGGCAAGGACATCCAGTATTCAAAGACACTGAAGGTCGAATACTGAGCGTGCGTCGTCTGCCTAACTTCTTTGAAAGTTTCCCCGTCATCTTGACTGACTCCGAAGGTGTAGTGCGTGCAGACGTACCGTTCCGGCGGGCAGAGTCGAGATACAGCTTCGAGCAAGCTGGAATTACTGCTAGCTTCTACGGCGGTGCGCTAAATGGTCAAACATTTACGGATGCCAACCAAGTCAAGCAGTTTGCCCGCAAAGCTCAAGGTGGTGAAATCTTTGAATTCGATCGCGAGAAATTTAGTTCTGACGGTGTATTCCGTACTAGTCCGCGCGGTTGGTTCACTTTCGGTCATGCTGTATTTGCTTTATTCTTCTTCTTTGGTCACCTCTGGCATGGTTCGCGGACAATTTACCGCGACGTATTTGCTGGTGTAGAAGCCGATATGGAAGAACAAGTCGAATTCGGTCTGTTCCAGAAATTGGGAGACCCAACTACGCGTCGGAAAGAAGCGTAGAAATCTGGGGAGTTGGGAATCGGCAACTGGGTATTATCTGGTTGCGACCCCCGATTCCCTGGCTGTTTGTTAAACTAAAAGTTATCCCAGAGGATCTCGATCGTGGAAGCAACTATTTATATTTTGGTAACGGCATTGGCTTTGGGTACGGTCTTTTTTGCGATCGCTTTTCGCGAACCCGCTAAGATTCCCCGCAAAAAATAAGGATCTAGCGATCGTTCGACAAACTGAGTCAGGAGGTAGAAACATCTGCACCCTGGCTCAGTTTTTGCATTTTGTGGGATAGTGAATAGTGAGTCATGCAGAAAATACCCCTTCTGGATCGGTCATCATTCGTAATTGATAATTTACATGCAATGTTCCTACTGCCAATATACAGATAGTCGCGTCCTAGAGTCTCGATCGACAGAAGCCGGACAGAGTATTCGCAGACGGCGAGAGTGCCTCAAGTGCAAACATCGCTTTACTACTTACGAACGATTGGAATTTGTGCCGGTGACTGTCATCAAGCAAGATTCCCGCCGCGAATATTTCGATCGATCCAAACTGCTGCGGGGGATAATTCACGCCTGTCAGAAAACTGGACTTACCCCCGATACCCTAGAATCGATCGTGGATGATATCGAATCCCAACTCCAAACACGCAGCCTCAGAGAGGTAACCACCGCCGAAATTGGCGAACTGGTGCTGATCGAATTGCGGCCATTGAGTGAAGTCGCATATATTCGATTTGCGTCTGTCTACCGTCAATTTCAAGGGATTCGCGACTTTGTAGATACACTACATCAATTGAATGAAGTCAGGAGTCAGGAATCACATGAAGATCGCCTCGAAATGAGTCGATCTAGTGTGATGATGCCGCTAGATTCTTAGGGCGAGTGGGATAATTATTGCTACTAAAATCTAATCGAGATCTGATGAATCCACCTAAATATCGAGTGTTTGTCTGTACGCGACAGCGCGGCGATCTCAACAATCCAGAAAGCTGTTGTTTTAATTGTGGTGGGGTAGAAATATATCAAGCCTTTGTGGATGAGATCGATCGGCACAAGTTGGCACGAGTTGAAATCCGGCAATCGGGATGTTTGGATCGATGTGAAGCTGGCACTGTTGTCGCCGTCGATCGTGCTAGTTGGCAGAATTTCGCTTGGCTACCAGCTAAAATTCAACGTAAGGTTAGAAAAATATTATTTCCCAATCGCCATTTATACGGTCATCTGACTCGTGAAGATATTCCCGCAATTGTGGAGAGTCATTTTGTCGGGGGAAAGCCGTTAAAACGTTGCCTGATTCCTAGCGATCGATAGGTATAGTAAAGATAACGTGTGGAAATCGATACAATCGATGAATTACTCGATCGCGCGCCCAATAGGGGATGATAGAATTACTCGTCGCTCTAGCTAATTAATCTATGAATACCCCCGTTTATCCCGTCCGCTGGCAAAACGATCGCGTGTTGCTAATCGATCAAAATCGGCTGCCGAATGAGTATACTTATGTCGAGATCGATCTGGTGGAAGATATGGCACG
>JBBRVB010000324.1:0-5169 GCA_038247275.1 Chroococcales cyanobacterium | reverse complement strand
ACAATGGAATGAGCGAAATGTGCCACAGGTTTTGGCGCATCGAGTAGCTTATTTGAATGGAATGATTGGGTTTAGTCTGAAGACCGCAGCTTAAATTATCGTAAGTATAAATACTCAGTGCAAAAGTGTTATGCTCCCAGTTCTCGCACGCCCAAATTCTCATAATTATTTAATGGAGTTCGAGAGGTTAGATCGATTTCCACAGCTAGATCTGGAGGTGGATCTATATTCATATCTAGCCGATGTTTACCAATAACTTTTGCCTGATTTTGGATATAAAAACAAGCATCTGGTTCTACTCCTTGAGTCATTTTTTCACTTTTCAAGGTTGTCGATCCGATCGAATCATAATCGATATTGAGGCGATCGAGTAAGGTCTTAATTATATCGCCGATAATTTCTTTAGCTTTTTCATGTTCTGGCAATGGCACCATAATCTCTAAATAACCATGACTATAAGAAACTCTAGCAGACCGATGCTCTCCCAAGTCTACCAAAATGTTTTCAAATTGCTGCCAGCTAACATCTTCTAACAAGAGTTGCTGTCCTGGCTTAATTTTTAGTTGTCTTAATTCTAATAGCATTAGAAAATATCTCTATTTTCAATATAGGTTTTAGATGGATCTATCAATTTATTACAGTAAATTTAATTGCTGCTTTTAACTCAATGGCTGCTAATAGTTCTTTTTTATTACGCTCTAATTTTAGTTTTCTCTCTTTAGGCAAGTTCTCAGCTATGCGTTGGAATGGATGATGACCGCTCATGCTTGCTCCTAGTCGTTATACAACAAGATTTTATAAGTTTCCCCTGTTGGTTTAGTTGCTTGTGCTACTGCTTTATCTAAATCTTTGAGATGATAGCGATCGCTAATCAAAGCATCAACATCAATCCGATGATTGAAGACGAGATCTGCTGATAAAGCCTGAACCTTAAACGAAGAACTATAACTACCCATCAAATCGATTTCCCGTCGGTATAAAACGTTTGGATTGATGGGAATTTCCAACTCATCGGGGAACTCGGCAAAGAACAAGATTTTTCCACCTTTGCGGGTACAGTCTAAGGCTTGAAAAAAGGCTTTGTCGCTGGGTACGGCGAGGATAGCGGTATCGACACCCATACCGCCTGTTAATGCGTGGATTTTGGCGGTGAGATCGGGATCGCGGGCGTTGAAAGCGGCTTCTGCACCGACTGATAATGCTTTTTCGACCCTAGAGGGGATTAGATCGGTTGAGATGGCTCTGGCTCCAAAATGCTTCACCAGCATAATAAACATTAACCCGATCGGGCCAGCTCCGGTAATCAGCACGGTATCCCCGGCTTGAATATTGGCTTTTTTGACTGCTTTGAGACAGCAATTTGTCGGCTCGACAAAACTGGCTTGCTCGTCGGTAACGCTGGCGGGAATTGGGATTAAGCCGCCATTGCGAACGATATGCCCCGGTACTTTGACATATTCAGCAAAGCCGCCACCACTGGGTATAAATCCCGCTGTCGTCGTGACATTTTTGTAGACATCGCACATGGAATAATTTTCATGGAGACAGTAGTTGCAGTGCATACAGGGGATATGGTGCATGACTACTACTCTTTGTCCGACTTGCCAATCCTGGACATCCGCGCCAACTTGGCTGATGACACCAGCAGTTTCGTGTCCAAAAATCCGGGGTGGCTCGTAGAGTGGATAGAGGATTTTTTTGATGTCCGACTGGCATAAGCCAACTACCTTCACCCGCACGAGTACTTCATCTGCGGCGATGGTGGGGACGGGGATATCTTCATAACTGAGTCTACTGACTCCACGAAATACTTGCGCTTTCATAAATTAGGGAATGGGGGATAGCTATTTATTTGGATCTAGTCTTCTCAGTGGGCAGGTGGAAATATTTGTAAAATAGACTATGCCTGAAACCTAGTTGGTGGGCACTGCCTACCCTGCGCGATTTCCATTTCTGCTTTCATAGACTAGGGAATAGATGTTCGCTGAGGTTTAGTTTTCTACTCTTTGGTTTCCAGCAATTCAAATAAGCCATCATCTAGCTCATAACCCAACATTTGAGTCATAAACTTGAGGCGCGATCGACCCTCGTTCCGAGAGGCTACGCCAACGGCGATCTGGTGCTGCTGCATCCACTCTGTCAACAAAAATACCCGGTGCATCACCCAAATTTCTAAGGCTTCAGGATTGTATTGAATTCCGTCTTTGCGGCTAAATTGGTGGGGTACCAGCATCGCGACGTATCGAGCGAGTTCTCCGGCTTGCCAATCTAGGAGCAGCGGTAGATAAGGATAGCAGGCATCCACTCGAATAAACCACAGCCGGACTTCGGCGATTTCGGAGAGTTCGCGCGGATCTTGGGGATCTTGGTTGTAATCGATCGCCAGGGTCAGATCCAAGTCAAATTGTTTGGGAGTGGTTGTCAACCAGCGATCGATCGGTGCGGCAATCGCTGCTAAATCCAAGCTCAGGAGTGCTCGATCGCTAATCTTCAAAGTCGTCATATTCTAAAATTGTGATAAATTTGACAGCTAGCAAATAGTTTACGATTAATAACTGTAGTTTGAAAAACCGTTAATAGTGTTACTATCTTGTAGCTAACCCATCTAGCTATACTCTAACAGAGATTTTAGCATTCAGTTGTTACGTTTGAGCTATACAAATTCGGGCGATTTAGACAATTGAGAACTTTAATCCTCAATCTCTAGTCAATCGAAAGTAGGCAAATGTTCGTAATTAACATCAGGTTTGCCAGACACTTATTAAAATAAGGTAATCAAAACCTCGATCGTCGCAGATTAGTGGTATGAATATTATCAAATATAGGCAGTGTAACTTTCGATACCTCGATCCTGGGTGTCTAAAATGACGAGCATTATTGTTAATTTCAATCGGGTGATATCTAGACTTTAACTATAAAAATACATTTTCACAGTTCAGTTGATAACTTATATTTATTTGAGAAGACAACAATGCAAAATAGCAACCAAAAGGGGATTGAAGCAAAGTTAACTAACCTGTGGCGGAAATTCCAACCCAGACAAGCAACTGCCAAATCAGCAGCTACTCCGATCGAAGTCGAAGGGCACCAACTCGAAATCGATGGCGAACTCACGCAGAGGGGCAGTTACCCCCACTCAGATGATAGTGGCGACCCCGCTAAAGTTTCGGCAACTAGGATAATTCCCGATCGCGATTTGTTTAGCGACATCATCGCGCCCATTAGTAAGCTCAATTTGCCCACTGTCACAGTCGATCCATTGTCGGCATTTTGGGCAATACTGGCGACGATGGTGGGTGGTACGGGGATTACTAGTTACTTGTTGCTGATTGCGGTACCACAGACTCCCAGTTGTCAGGGGGCGATCCCGAGCGCGACCGATAGCGAACTGCTCTACTGCGCTCAAGTCGGAGCTGAGACCAAAGAAATCCCCAAGCTTCGCAGTGCGATCGCCCTAGTTAGAGACTGGACAGATCGGCACCCACTCTATGGTGAATCCCAAAGGTTGCTCAAATCCTGGTCGGAAGACCTGATCCGGATCGGGCGCAAACAATTGAATGAAGGTCAGATCGAGCGAGCGATCGCGACCCTCAAGATCGTCCCTACTACTAGTCCCAGCTACGATCGTGCCCAAGAATCGATCGCCAAATGGTCGCTACAAGCTCAAGACAGTGCCAAGATCGATGCCAAATTTGAGCAGTCGATGAAAGCTGGTGACTGGAACCAAGCTTTTGGAATTTTGCAGACCGTGCAGCGGATGCGGGGCAGCTACTGGAACGGTTTTAAGTACGACAAAATGGCATCTAAGCTAGCCAAAGAACGCGACGCTTGGGATCGACTGCAAGAGGCAAAAGATGCGCTGGTAGATAAAGATAGCGATAACGACAATACCCGCGCCAAGCGGCTAGAATTGGCAGTCACAGCCGCCGGGAATCAAGAAAAAATCGTTGAAGTACCTTTACCGACACAGCCAGAACCGATCGTCAAGGCGATGAAACTAGCCAACCAGATCGATCCTACTACCTACGTTTATCAAGCAGGACAAATCCTGCGGACTAAATGGAGCAAACATTTAGTCACCTTGAGCATTGGTTTGTACAAAACTCAGAACTTTAATCAGGCGATCGCGATCGTCCAAAAAGTGCCCCAGGACACCGCAATTTACTCAGAAGCTCAATATTGGGTCAAACTCAATCAAGCGCATGTTTGGGCGGGAAAGAGACACATGCTCTCGATGATGGACGCGATCTCTCAAGTCAAAAAAATCCCAAAAACTAGCTCGATTTATACTCTGGCGCGGGCAAAACGCTCTAGCTGGGAAGGAATGCTCAAACAACAAACCCAACTCCAGTGGGCACAAACGATCGCCAACTTCCAGCAACCAGCAACTCTAGCACTCGCGATCGCCACCGCCAAACAGATTCCCGCTCAAGGTGATGTCGGTCAAACTGCCCAAAGTGAAATCTCAACTTGGAGCCGGCAGATCGAAACCATCGACAATCGGGTGATTTTGGCTAAAGCGAGACAAATCGTCAGCCAGGGCGAGTCCTTAACCAATCTCAAAGCCGCTGTGCGGTTAGCTGGCAAGATTACCAAAGATCGTCCATTGGGTGAAGAGATTACTGGATTTGTAACCGACTGGAATGAGCAAATTCAGACGATTGAAGATCGACCAATCCTTGCGAATGCCCAGGCTCTAGCTAATAAAGGCAATCTCTCCCAAGCAGTCGCGATCGCTAGTCAGATCGCCCCAGGGAGAGTACTATATCAAGATGCTCAATCCCAAGTCCGCTACTGGAATCTCGAACTCCAAGAAATTGCCGATCGCCACACCTTAGATCGTGCAATGAGTATTTATCGACAGGGCAAGATCTCCGCAGCGATCGAGCTGGCTGCGACGATCGGTCGGCGTAGCCCGATCTCCAGTGATGCTCGTTCATACATAGCCGATTGGCGAATGCTTTTGGCACCCCGTTCGGCAGATAATTAGTCGATAAGTTAAACAGTTGACAGTTGATACTTTTCGCTCTCTTGAAAAGGTGCTTTACTTGGGCAAAGCCCAAGAACGCACTTTTCGCTGTCAACTGTCAACTGTCAACTGTCAACTGTTAACGGCTACATGAAAAATATTCAAATTTCGTTGTGGGACGATCGGGAGACTCACATCTT
>JBBRVB010000323.1:0-5197 GCA_038247275.1 Chroococcales cyanobacterium | reverse complement strand
GTTTTGTTAATATCCCAGAAATCAAGTCCATTCTGTTATCAGATAGGGCAGCTACAGCTCGAAGCATAAATAGCCCAGAGATGCAAAATAAAGATAGTATTGACGATAACTCATTGTCTACACCAAGTGATATTGAGTTGAATAAAATCCCACAAAAAGAAGAGGATCCAACTCCATCAGCTCCTATATTAACTCAAACAGAGAAAGATATAATATCAGAATATTATCATAATCTTGGTAAATTTGCAGAAAAATATCAGGTTAAGACTGTCAATGTTACAAAAGAGTCGATTAGTGCTAATTGGGGAAATGAAAAGAAAAATGTTGTGCTAGAAGAATTTAATCGAGGAAATTATTGGATATTCAATCTCGAAGATAATATCTATCTCGTACCTGCTAAAGAGATAGATATAGATCAAAGTACATATACCACTACTAGCACAATCTTTGAAGGGCATAACTATACCCTTGATTATCAAAAGATCCAATTAATCAAACCAGCAATAGTATCGATCGAGCCTAATACCAATCCTCAAACATGGCGACTGCAACAACAAGGCGAACTGGTATTTTTATAAATGCCCAACGTCTGCGCTAAAATCAAAGTACCTAGAGCTTCAGATTCAGAGGTAATCGCCCATGACTGCCATTATCACCACCCCATCACCTGTTATTATCGATCGACAGGCTACTTGGGAGGAATATCTCCACCTTGTCGAAGATCCTCAGCGTGAGCTAGAGCGAGTTTTTTTTAATTGCGGAGCAATGTGGATTGAGGATATGGGCAACGAAGGTATCAACCACGCACGATTCAACAAACTATTCACACTAATCCTCGGTTTCTGGTTTGCTAGACTCGAAGATGTCAAATTTGAGCTGATGGGTGGCTGCGTACTAGAAAAGCCCAACTATCAAGGAGCTGCGCCAGACGAAGTTGTATATATTGGCGGCAATGCCCCTAGATATCAATCTGGTGAACCTCGTCGAGTAAACTTAAATAAGTGGCGTGTGCCAGACTTAGCAGTCGAGATTGCCGACACCACTTTAGCCAGCGATTTGGATGAAAAGAAACAACTATATCTAAAATTAGAGGTTCCTGAATATTGGGTAGTTGATGTGCGCGGAAAACGGGTGCTGGCTTTTCGATTATTAGATGGTAAATATCAAGAATGCATCGAATCTGTCGCGTTGGCAGGATTACCAATCGAGCTATTAGATCGAACATTAGAACGGATGGATGAGGATAATGGTAACGTTGCCATGTGGTTTGCTGCTCAAATTAAAAACTTGTCAGTAAAATCGGTGGAATAATATTTGGTATTCGCGCGAATTCAAAGGTAGGAGCAATTCATGAATTGCTCCTACAGGTTAACGTTACTGCCAGGAACTTAAATAGGATCGCTATATTTAGCTAAAATGACTCAAATTTGGGCACTATAGAGTTAGATCGATATTTGATTTGACAATGACAGAAGTTCGTACCGTCGCTAGACAAATTCAACAATTAGAAATTTATCTAAACAATCTTGTCTCTGCCCTCACGCGCGGAGAGCTACCTGTCAATCTTCAACCTGTCACCCAAATCTTCGATCGTGCGATCGCATCTATTCCACCGACGCTGAATTTATCCCAAGATCGATTCATCGAACTATACAACGATCTGCCGCATCTATTCACTGCTTATGCGATCGATGTTACCCTAAGTGAGGATAGTTACCATCGTCAATCTAATGAGATTATCTTCCATCGCTTTTTACGAGGGAATTATTGGATTATTCCGACTCAATTTGCTCCAGATAAAGGATGGTTAGTTCCCAATCCTACCAAAGGTGTATCGATCGAACGAATGACATCTTTAGAGACTAGTTTCGATCGAGATATCGTACCGAATAATAGTCATGATGACTGTCTGTTGGTCGCACCTGCACTAGTCCAAATCTTACCGATCGCCGAACCGCTAACGTGGAAACTAATAGAACGTGGTAAAATAACTAATACTCAAATTCAATCATCTGCCACTACAGCTCGGACGATCGAGAGCCTAGTCCAAAAACTAGTCAGCTTGAACGATCGCATCTTGCAGATCGAACGCGGAGCGATAACATCCCAAACTATTACAACCATAGTCGATAAGCAAGAGCAGCTACAATCTATTAGTGCTAAAATTATCGAACAGTTAGTAACAAAAAAGAAAGACGTAGAAGCACTTACATCTGAATTAGCTGAATCGATAGCTCGCTCCACACGACAAGAGCAAGAAATAGCTACTTTGAAAGCTCAGATTGGATCGATTGACACAACGAAAAATTCAAACGCGATCGAAGAGCTAAAAATTACTTCGCTAAAAGTTGAACTCGAAAAACTCAAAGCTGATTATCAAAGCTACAAACGGCAGCAAGATAAAAACAATCAAAAATTGGAAGATAATATCAAACTATTAGTGGTTCAAGAAATTACCAAGCTCCAGTCGGTACAGGTCGATCGAGAGATAGAAACTATCGATGCAGAGATTGTCATTCAAGAGCAAAAACCACAACAGAACAACATTCCTGCTCTAACAACGTCAATTGCGCCCGACTTGAGTAGTCAAATGTCTCCTTTTGCCAGACTTTATAATACTGGCAAAGTAGAGTTCTTAAGGTCATATATGGTTTCAACTGCCAGCTTAATCAAAAATAAGCCTCAAACGCTAGAGCTTGGTGAAGATAATATTGGATTGTACTGGATCGTTCCATTTAACAGCACGACTCATTACCTAGTGCCTAAAATAAATTTTCCTAATGATGATAAATATCTCGAAGGATTAGCATCACTATTTGACGGAAATAACACTACAAGCTGGATATTATTTAAACCAGCGATTGTCACCATCACTAAAGCAAATATGCCCAAACGGTGGAAGCTCGAACAAAAAGGCTGTCTAGTCACCAACTCAGCTGTTTGACATTCCTATTGGAGTTCAATGTGTGTTTTTACCGGAGCGAACTAGCTTTGGAAATCAGTCCAAAAAGGTCTTAAATTTATCATCTTATGACAATGGCAAAAGAAGCGATTCGATGCAGGGTAAACTGATGACGCACGATCGATAGGGACATCCCGCACCATGTCTACAGCAACATTAGCGAACTGGTTGGCAGCATCTACCGAATTAGGCATGTTACCCAATGATGTCTTACAATCGATCGCGAGTGAATTGGTAGAATTATCTGTACCCGCAGGCTGTCGAGTCACGCTGGAAGATACCCCGGTTACTCAGCTCTATATCCTCGTAGCAGGGCAAGCCGAGCGATATCGTCGCCAAAAAGCGGAACTGTGGGCGACGGGTTTATTACCTGGTGCGGTGGTAAATTTATCGGCGTTGCAGCGTGGGCAGTTAGCAGATAGTCGGATTGTGGCAATTACCGAGTGCCAGTTTCAGACGATCTCCGCCGACAGGTGGCAAGCATTAGTTACCAAATATCCCCAGATTACTGCCGCTTACGCCGAGCGACTCGCAACTAAATTGGCGCAACTCGAAGGTGAAATTGCCTTCGAGCAAGACAGACAAGCCGCTTTGCGGACTTATTTAGTGCCCCAAGCCAAACGGGGGATTATTGGCAGTAGTCGTTATGCCGTCAAGTTGCGCCAACAAATCCGCACTGCTGCTAGTGACGATCTCCCTGTCTTAATTTCAGGCGAACCAGGGTTAGAAAAAGATAACATTGCCGCACTGATTCACTTTGGTTCCAATCGTCGCCATCAGCCGATTATTAGTCTCAAAAGTGCCCTAATTACTGCCAATGGGGCGGAATTATTTGGGCGCGTAGGTGGGAAACCAGGGTTATTGGAGTGGCTGGGTGAGGGTACACTAATCCTCAATGACGTTCAAGAATTACCCCGCGATTTGGTGCCCCAAATCGAGCAATTATTAACTACTCGTACTTATACGTCGATTGCTCGGGACGAACAAATGTCGCCCCCACCGCGCCCCAGTAATGTCCGGCTGATTCTCATCTCAGAAAGCACGCAGCCAACATTGAATAAGGTCGTTAAACACCAACTCAAAGTACCAGGATTGCGGGTGCGGAAGGCTGATTTGGCGGCACAGGTAAACTACTATATCAACATCATCTGTCGCCAAAAAAAGCAAGCCAAGCCCCAGGTGACACCAGAAGCAATTCGGCGGTTACAGGCTTATGATTTTCCAGGTAATTTAAAAGAATTGCAAGGAATGGTCGATCGCGCGTTGGTACAGGCGCAAGGTAGTAAACTCCTGACGAAGGAAGTATTCTGGGCACAAGCACCAAAGAAGCAATTATTTCGCCTCAATTTATTAAATGCTTACCCCTGGCTCCGACGGTTTTTAAATACCGATTGGTATCCCGATCGGATCAATTACGGTTTTACTGTTTGGGTATTTCCGATTGTGGTAGCAATCCTATTTCTTGCCCCCCAAGATCGTCAACACAATTTTGCCCTCAATCTATTTTGGGCGTGGTGGTGGCCGTTAATTTTACTATTATTCCCCATCATTGGGAGATTGTGGTGTGCATTTTGTCCATTTATGATTTATGGCGAAATTGCTCAGAAATTATCGCTTAAATTTTTTCCTAGAACGCTCCAAAAGTGGCCGCGTGAGACTGCCCAAAAGTGGGGCGGCTGGTTTCTATTTGGTTTATTTGTCCTGATTTTCCTGTGGGAAGAGCTGTGGCATCTGGAGAATACGGCTTATTTATCTAGTTGGCTATTACTCCTAATTACGGCTGGAGCAGTAATTTTCTCACTCATATTTGAACGGCGGTTTTGGTGTCGGTATCTGTGTCCGATCGGGGGGATGAATGGTTTATTTGCCAAACTATCGATCGTTGAACTCCGCGCCCAGCAAGGTACTTGTGCGGCAGAATGTACCACCTATCACTGTTATAAAGGTGGGATCGGTTTTGGCGAAGGACAGACTACCAATGGCTGTCCGATTTATTCCCACCCTGCCCAATTAACCGATAATAAAGATTGTGTCTTGTGCATGACTTGTCTCAAAGCTTGTCCGCACCAATCGGTAGAATTAAACCTCCGTCCACCCGGAATCGAACTGTGGACTACCCACGTTCCCCATGCTTATGAAGTCGCTTTATTATTCCTATTATTAGGTGGTGTATATCTCCACCGCTTACCAGAACTAAATAGCTTATTAGATTTACAAATAGATTTAAACCAATTC
>JBBRVB010000322.1:0-5201 GCA_038247275.1 Chroococcales cyanobacterium | reverse complement strand
TATCGCCGCTGGCCCCTGGCTAGTCCGATCGAGTCAAATCGTCCTCGATGCCAAAGGTGAAAACTTCAGCGCGAACTTTAGCAAGCAAGCAGCGGTTAGAAGTGCGATCGGCAGCACTAGCACTGGGAAGATGATCCTGGTCGCCGTTCACCCCAATCCCGGCGGTAAAGGCCCCACTCTCTCCGAAATGGCGCGACTCCTGCAACAATTAGGCGCAGTAGACGCACTCAATCTCGATGGTGGCAGCTCCACCAGCCTCTACCTCGGCGGACAACTAATCGATCGTGCCTCCGCCACCGCCGCGCGAGTTCATAACGCTTTGGGGATCTCGATCGAACCCTAGTCTTTAGGATTTAGGCTTTAGGGTATATAACCCTGCAATAAATCTAAAGATCTAAACAAAAAAGGCGATCGCTAGCTAACCAGCGATCGCCTTTAAAATTTAAAACCCCGATTTCCTTTCGCGATCGGATGCAAATGAGTGCAACAGACACCAAAAAAAATATTCTTGAGGATTAGCTGCTGATTTAACTAGCGGAACTAACCTCGTTTCATTAATATAACCCAATCTGAGTCACATCGCCATCAGCCATTTTACGGTGGATTCACAGCACAGATCTCTCAACAATAGCAACTACTCGCCTTCAGCTTCGATTGCCTCCGCCAACACATCCCTAGTGCTACTCCACGCCAAAATACCAGCCACCGCCACAATGATACTCATCCCCCATAATACTGGTTGCAGCCCAAACCGATCGGTCAAAGGGCCAGCAACAATGAGCGGCACTGCTACCGCAATATTTACTGCATTATTCTGAAAGCCAAATACCTTGCCCCGCATCGATTCTGGCGTTCTTTCTTGAATCAATGTCTGCATCGGTACCGCAATTAAGGAAGCCCCCAGTCCCAAGATTCCGGCACAGAATAAACCGATCGATAAATTACTTATAAATGTAAATATTGCCAACACGATCCCCATCCCAATAAAGCCAATTAGGGGTAAAAATTTTTGGTTGAGACGATTGCCAAAATGTCCCAGTATTCCAGCCCCAAACACCAAGCCAATACCCAACGGAGCGACTAAAAATCCGAATTGCTCGGGCTTGAGACCGACTTCAGCCGTCAGTTTAATCGATAATACGGGCAACGCGGCGATCGTCGAAAATAAGACCGCCAGTTGCAGCATCGCATTTAAGACGATCTTATTACTCAGGAGATAACGAAATCCAACTTTTAATTCATGCCACGGATCGACTCGGCGCGTGTATTGGTTGGGATCGATATGTTCTTGGACTTGTACCAGTTGTCCCAATCCGGCTGCGATGAAATAAAGCGTAGCCACCAACACTTCGCGCGAACCATTTGGGCTAATATTTGTCACTGCCGTCAAAATTGGTTCGCCGATCGCAAATCCCACAATAATCGACCCCATTGTGCTACTGGTAAATAGAGCATTCGCTGTCAGTAAATTTTCAGGCTTTACTACCAAGGGAATCGCCGACTGCTCTGCTGGGGCAAATGCTTGAGTTACCGTTGAAATTGCAAAGGTGATTAATAATAGAACTAAAAATTCCTTTGGTAAGATTGATAATAATAAGATTAGGGAACCTCGGATGACATCCGCAATTACCATAATCTTTTTCTTGGGATAGCGATCGACAAATATCCCCGCCGCAGCCCCAAACAAAATTGCCGGAATTGTCGAAGCAACCATCAAATATGAACTAGAAGAAGCAGCATATTTAACTGGAATATCGTAAGTAGTTAATAGCGCGATTGACATTACTAGCAATACTTTATCAGCAATCTGAGACAGTACTTGTCCAGTCCATAAAAATAAGAATGGACGGTTTTTGAGTAGAGCCTTAAATCCACTCGCATCTGTAGGTGTTTTTGCAGGCAACATAGACTAGGAAATAGGGGATAGGGGTGAGGGGCAAAGGCTTTCCCAAAGTATGTAGCGATTGTACCTATTAATGGGTCACAAAGTTTGGCAATGTGTGACAGTCGATCGAGTGGACAGTAGATAATAGATAATAAATAGTAGCTATTAATTCATCCCGTCCCTGATATGCACTCCACTATCGCCTACCTGACTACTCAACTCGATCGCGCGATCGTTGCCGCATTGGGGGACGATTATGCTGGGACAGATCCGCTGTTAGTCTTATCGAGTAATCCCAAATTTGGGGATTATCAGGCAAATGTGGCGATGGGACTCAGCAAAAAATTGGGGCAACCACCCCGCAATATCGCCCAATCGATCCTCGATAATCTAGATGTAGCCGCAGTATGCGAAGTTCCACAAATTGCTGGCCCTGGCTTTATCAATTTTACTGTCAAACCCAGCTATCTCGCCACCCAGATCCAAGCCATGCAGTCAGATCGCCGCTTGGGTGTACCTATCGCCGAGCAACCCCAACGCGTCATCGTAGACTTTTCCAGTCCGAATATTGCCAAAGAAATGCACGTCGGACACTTGCGATCGACTATCTTGGGAGATTGTATCGCACGGGTGTTAGAATTTCGCGGTCATGATGTGCTCAGACTCAATCACGTTGGCGATTGGGGGACTCAATTTGGGATGTTGATCCTCTACTTGCGAGAAGCCTATCCCGAAGCCTTAACGACGGCTGATGCCCTCGATTTAGGCGATTTGGTAGTCTTATACAAAAAAGCCAAACAACGCTTCGATGAAGATCCCGAATTTCAAGCAGCAGCAAGACAAGAGGTAGTCAAATTACAGGCAAAAGATCCCGATACGATGAAAGCCTGGAACCTGCTATGCGACCAATCGCGGCGCGAATTCCAGATCGTTTATGACAGATTGAATGTCCAACTTACCGAACGCGGCGAATCATTTTACAATCCTTATTTAGCCGCCGTAGTTGACGACTTACGCGCGACCGGATTACTAGTCGAAAGCGACGGTGCACAGTGTGTTTTTCTTGATGGATATATCAATCGAGATGGCGATCCTTTGCCGCTAATCGTTCAAAAAACCGATGGTGGCTATAACTATGCTACTACCGATTTAGCCGCAGTCAGATATCGGATTCAAACCGATACAGCCGATCGAATTATTTATATCACGGATGCCGGACAATCAGATCATTTCGCTCAGGTATTCCAAGTAGCAAAACTGGCTAACTGGATTCCTGAAAGTGTGGAGATTATCCACGTTCCATTTGGCTTAGTACTAGGTGAAGATGGTAAAAAAATCAAGACTCGATCGGGTGAAGCAATTAAATTAAAAGATCTACTTGATGAAGCGATCGACCGATTTAGTGACGATCTAAAATCGCGGCTAGCAGCAGAAGAACGCCAAGAAACTGATGAATTCATCGCCAATAGTGCCGAAATTGTCGGGTTAAGTGCGGTTAAATATGCAGACTTGAGCCAAAATCGCACGAGTAATTATGCCTTTAGTTTTGACAAGATGCTGGCACTCCAAGGGAATACCGCACCTTATATGATGTATGCCTACGTCCGGGTGCAAGGAATTAGTCGCAAAGGTGGTATCGATTTCGATAATCTCGGAGCTAACGCCCAGATTATCCTCAATGAGGAACTAGAACTAACACTTGCAAAACACCTTTTACAACTAGGTACGATCGTTAATGAAGTCGAGCGGGATTTATTACCAAATCGATTATGCCAATACTTGTTTGAACTCAGCCAAAAATTCAATCAATTCTATGATAAACATTCTGTTTTACAAGTAGAAGAACCTCTGAGAACTTCACGATTGGTATTGTGCGATCTAACTGCTAAAACGTTGAAATTAGGATTGGATTTACTCGGTATTCCAGTATTGGAAAGAATGTAATTGCGATCGATCTCGATTGCCACACGATTTTAATCGTTGATAATTCTGAGATCGATCGAAATTGTTAAGATAATAAATATACTCTCGCAGGAGGTGCCGGGATGACAGTTGCGATCCAGAAAATGACCCTAAAAGAATTCCTGGCTTATGACGATGGCACAGATAAATTATATGAACTAGAAAATGGAGAGCTAATTGACATGCCATCGGAGAGCGAAGTCAATCGTCGGATTGCCATGTTTTTGTTAGTATATTTCAGCCAATTGGGTATCCCATCTGATCGGCTGACAATGAAGACAGAGGTAGCAGTAAGTGGAGCGCGGGTATCAGTGCGTGTGCCAGATTTATTACTATTATCTGAAGAATTAGCCACGGAAATGGATGGAGCGACTAGATCGATCGTACTGATGGATATGCCACCACCATTATTAGTAGTAGAAGTTGTCAGCCCCAACCAAGAAAAGCGAGATTATCGGTACAAGCGGAGTGAGTACGCGGCTAGGGGCATTGCGGAGTATTGGATCGTCGATCCGATCGCGCGACAAGTGACGATCTTAGAATGGGTGGAAGGTTTGTATGAGGAGAAAGTTTATCAGGGAGATAATCAGATCGAGTCAACTGTACTGGGAAGTCTAGATCTGAATGTCGATCGAGTATTACAGGCGCGTTAATTTCGATCTAGCTAAGATTCCAGGAGATCGATTCTTGACACTAAGCCAGCCATTCTGTCTCGATGCTGATGCCTTGACAGAGGTTAAACAGTTGACAGTTGACAGCTCTAAACCCTCGATCGTTGGTCAACCGTCTAAAAACTATCGATAATCACCGTGCGGCGAGTTTCTGCCGAGATTCTCGCCGCCTCCGCAACGCGCAGAGTTGCCAGACTAGCCGCAGGAGTGACATAATTTGGCTTGCCATCAATGAGATGGTCGAGCACGAATTCCAGATCTTTAGCAAACAAACCTTTGCGCGCGCCCAGATCCAATGGGGTAGAAGTTCCATCTTGAATGAATACCCCTTCATCACCATCAAAGATGAGTGCGCCCTTCTCGCCATGAACTTCAAACTTGCGGGAATTTTGCCATAAGCCTTCCCCTTTACCATAGACGACTTCGCCGATCGCGCGATTATTCTTAAACCGTAATTGTGCCGTACACAAGCAAGTTTTGTAATAATCACCCACCCCACCCCAGTATTGATTCTGGCAATTGACACTCTCGATCGCGCCAAACAAGTCAGTGAAGCGATGGAGCCGAGAAAGTGCCGCAACGAGGGGAAATCCGAACTCAGAGCGATGAAAAGTCCACTTTTCAGGAATTGGGCGTTGACAGACGATCGTGCTGTAGCGGGCATAATGCACCTCACCCAGACG
>JBBRVB010000321.1:0-5209 GCA_038247275.1 Chroococcales cyanobacterium | reverse complement strand
ACGACGACATCGAGATCCATTAGTGACTCGGCAATTGCCGAACCAAAACCACCCATCAGACAGCCTTCTTCGACTGTCACTACTTTACCGATCGATCGCGCCAATGGTGCAAATAGTTCAGTATCCAAAGGTTTAGCAAAGCGGGCATTGATTACCGTCGCTGAAATCCCATGTTCGCTTAGGAGTTGGGCGGCTTGGAGCGTCGGATGTACCATCGAACCGTAGGCGATCATCAGCACATCATCACCATGACGGAGGATTTCCGCTTTACCGATCGGAAGTTCTTCCCAACCTTCATCCATCAATGGTACGCCATAACCGTTGCCACGCGGGTAGCGCATCGAGATCGGACCATCGGTATAATTGATTCCAGTGACTACCATCCGCTGCAACTCAGCCTCGTCCTTGGGAGCCATCAGCACCATATTCGGGATACACCGCAGATAGGCAATATCATACATCCCTTGGTGGGTCGGCCCATCCGCCCCAACGATGCCAGCGCGATCGAGACAGAGGAAGACTGGGAGCTTCTGAATGCAAGCGTCGTGGACGATTTGATCGAAGGCGCGTTGCAAGAATGTCGAATAAATTGCGGCTACCGGACGCATTCCTTCGGTTGCTAACCCGGCGGCGAGGGTAATCGCATGTTGCTCGGCAATCCCGACATCGATATAGCGATCGGAAAATTTGGTTTCAAACTTGTCTAAGCCAGTTCCTGTACCCATCGCGGCGGTAATTGCGACGATGCGCGGATCGTCTTCGGCGAGTTTGATGAGGGTATCGGCGAATACTTTGGAATAGGTGGGTGGTTTGGGTTTGGTCGCGGGGGCACTTTTACCCGTAGCTAGATTGAAAGGATTTTGGGCGTGATAGCCTTCGCGATCTTTTTCGGCGATCGTATATCCTTTACCCTTTTTGGTCACAACATGCACCATTACTGGGCCTGGATGTTTGTGAGCACCTTCAAAGGTACTAATCAATTCTTCCAAATTGTGACCGTCTACAGGGCCAATGTAGGTAAAGCCTAATTCTTCAAATACTGCACCGACTTTGGGCACGGCTAGCCGCTTCATCCCTTCCTTGACGCGTGCGAGTTCGGGCGAAATCGTTTCGCCGACAAACGGAATATTTTTGAGTTGTTCCTCGATATTGTCACTGAGGAACTGAATCGGCGCACTAACGCGCAGTTTGTTTAGATAGCGGGGAATCGCGCCCACATTTGGCGAGATCGACATCTCGTTATCATTTAGTACTACCAACAGATTAGTTTTGGGTAAGTGTCCGGCATGATCGATCGCTTCTAGAGCCATCCCGCCTGTCAATGCACCGTCACCAATCACGGCTACGCATTTGAAGCTTTCACCCTTGAGATCCCGTGCCATCGCCATCCCCAAGGCAGCAGAAATGCTCGTAGAAGCGTGTCCCGCCCCAAAGTGGTCGAATTTACTCTCACCGCGCTTGAGATAGCCAGCAAGACCATCCTTCTGGCGGATTGTGTGAAAGCGATTATACCTGCCCGTAATTAATTTATGGGGATAAGCTTGATGTCCGACATCCCAAACGACCTTATCTCGATCGAGATCCAATGTTTGATACAGTGCTAGTGTCAGCTCGACGACACCTAACCCCGGAGCTAAATGACCGCCACTGGTCGCCACTGTCTGAAGGTGTTTTTCGCGAATTTCTAGGGCGATCTGCTCTAGTTGCCGAACTGATAAACCGTGCAACTGGTTTGGATGGGTGATTTCGCTTAGGTGCATAGCCAGTTTTCCCCGTCTGATACGATTTCGATGTTTGATGATCTTCTTTAACTGTAATTTATTTAGCAGGTTTGAGATCGGGAAATTCTCAGGTTGTTACAGTTAGCAATGGGTATCGGGGAGATGAGCCGGTTGGCAAGAGCGGTAAACCATACCTTCGGGCGATGCTGACGATGCCTACACTTGGCACAAACCTTTCAATCTGAAATGATTTAGTTAGATACTTGCAAAATCGCGATCTTTTAACAAATCTACCTAATATCTGCCCGCAGAGTAAAAGAAGCTGCGGCTAAATATCCAGATGTAGATTTGGTAATTAGGGACTTTTGTAAACAAGTAGAGCAAGCAGAATAGCAAAGCATCATTGATGTTTAAGAGCTTACAACTATTATGATTTTGGCTTATTCAGGAAAAATCTTGCTGACAAATGGTAAAGATTTTTTTAATTCCGCAGTTTTTTTTGCCTTGCTATTCGGACAATAGTCTACGCAATCAACTGCTGCTTTAGTTAGTACCTTGCTCGGATGTATCGCACAATTGAGATGAAGATTATGATTAAAATATTCACAACTATAACAGAGTGCCTTGGGAGATGCCGCCCGTCGCTGTAACTTTTGCCGTTCTCTGGAAATGCAAGCATAAGTCGAAACCGCAATCGCTGTCATCACCGCAATGCCACTCACAATTGGGATCGTGGGATCGGCGGCAGCACTTTCGATCCTTTGCTGACTCGGATTAAGTGAAGTAGACGGCTGAATCACTATTAATTTTGCTGCCATTTCCATTCCTACTATAATTTTATGAATGCTACCAATCTGGCTATAGTTCAGATTGGAAATTAGAAAATCCTAAGATCGACCTAAAATTTTCTCTAACTTACACATCTTATTTGTACTAAAGATCGCCATCTAAATAAATCGATCGATAGGCAGATCTTCATCGCTATTTTTACCTAGTAATCTCTATCCATAGGCAGAGAAGCTCTCTCATCCCATCACTAGAGCGGTATTGGCAGCTTGTATCAATCGGCAATAAACAACAAGGCGCGCGTAATCATGTTACGCGTACCCTTGAAGATCGATCGATTGACTTGAGTTGTTTACTTATTGTCCCTGCATTTTCAAAACCACTGAGAACGTCCGTAGTAAAATTTTGAGATCTAACCACGGCGACCAATGTTTGAGATAGTAGAGGTCGTATTGGAGCTTGATCAGGGCATCTTCAGTCGTACTGCCATAACCATAATTAATCTGTGCCCAGCCAGTTAGTCCCGGCTTGACTGCCAATCGCGTCCGGTAAAAAGGAATATGCTGTTGTAACTCCTTGATAAATTGATAACGCTCGGGACGGGGACCAACCATGCTCATTTCACCGCGCAGCACGTTGAGAACTTGTGGTAATTCATCTAAGCGAGTTTTCCGAATGAACTTACCGACTTTGGTAATTCGCGCATCGCCTTTAACCGCCCATTGAGCTTTGCCATTGCGTTCGGCGTTCTGCACCATCGATCGGAACTTATAGACTGTGAATTTAGCTCCGTACTGTCCGACGCGCTCTTGTTTGTAGAAGATCGCACCGGGACTATCGAGCTTAATGGCGATCGCCACAAACGGAAACACTACCGCAAATACTATGCCAATAATCGCCCCACAGATCAAGTCCAGAATCCTTTTACCAATGCGATTGAAGGTATCAAAAGGATTCTTTTTGAGGGGTAATGCCGAATACCATTGACTGCCAATGTGTTCGACAGCTACTTTACCAGTAATTTTCTCGTAGAGTACGGGCATGGGCGTAATCGCGATTCCCCGTTCGTGGAAGTTGGTCAATAGTTGCAGCAATTCTTCATCGATTGGGCGGCTGATCGCTAGGACGATTTCATCGACATTATAGCGATTGATGTCCGCGCTCAGATTATGGCGATCGCCCAAGACTGGGATGTTTTGACAGACTTTGCCATGCAGTTTTCGATTGTCATCGATAAACCCGATCGCCTGGTAGTGTGGGTACTGTGTGAAGGCTTCTGCCAGAATCGTACCTGTAACGCCAGCCCCAATAATTAACACTCGTTGGCAGGCATGTCCGACCCCCAGCACCACGGCATACATCAGCCGCCATGACAATAGCAACATAGTTGTATCGAGGATCGCCAATGCTGGCGCAAATCGGAGTGAAATTGAGTCTCCACTCAGTGGCACTGGTGATGTCAAAAAATAATACAGTAAATAGATTGAGCCGACGCTAACGCCCCCCCAGCCGATTCTCTCAATTGTGCGTTTGACTTTAACCGCAATTCGCAAATCGTACAGGTCATTAATGAACATCCAAACCAACCACCCGGTTCCCATCGCGACAATCCAGACTGAATGAGCGGTGAGCAACTCCCAGCTAAATACCCTACCGGTTTTATACGTCCAGTACCATAAAGAACTAACAATTCCACCGATAATTAGGATGATATCAGCGATACAAAGTAGAAATTTACGCTCGGAAAATTCTAATGACAGCTTAATTTCTGGTAGCAAGTATGAAAACATTAAATCTGCCTAAATAGTGAAAATTAGTAAGGTTTTTAGTCTTTTTGATACTCATTACCACTAACTCTCTAAAAATAGTATCCTCTAAATATCATTAAATCTATATTACAAAATTGAGCGATCCATCCAAAAGGAGTGGATAATTTACAATGTCTATTAAGCGATCTATCCAAAAGGAGTAGATAATTTATAATATCTATTAAGCGATCTATCCAAAAGTAGTAGGTAATTTATATTGTATTGTATTTATTTACACATGAGTTATTTTCAATTTTAACTGACAAGTCAATCTTTAAAATCAGCTAATTATCCTGTATTGATTTTTTAATTAAGTATGTGGTAGGTCAGTAACCATTGTTTAAAGAAAATTCTGGGCACCGGAAGATACTGATAAAGGTAAAGACATTGACAAAAATCTGCTGGCACTGGATTACAAGCCGCTCACACATGTAAGATCGAAATATTTGATTCTTGAATTTATTACATAGTATATATGAACTCCGCCAAATATCGTAACTGAGTTAATACTCGGTGAGATCGATCGTTGACAACCACTGCCAGAGTCAGGTGTAATAGCGATCGGATTGACAAGTTTGGGCTATTGCTGAAGATGGATCTAAAATTACCTTGCAAGTCCAGGCAGGCTGCCTCAATCCCATCGGCAATGTGGCAGCTATGATCAGATCGGCGACAGCATCTCGCGGGATACCCCACTCGATCGACCTGTTAGCAAATGATGACATTGCTCCGTAAATTGCATATACTCACATCTTGCACCAGTACATAACAACTGATAAAAATAGCCTCGAAACTTACTCAATCGCACTAAAACTCTCCCCTATCCCCTATCCCCTATCCCCTAAAACACTAGTAACTGTGTTTTGATGCAAGATGTGAGTATACTCAGATTTT
>JBBRVB010000320.1:0-5221 GCA_038247275.1 Chroococcales cyanobacterium | reverse complement strand
TTCGTCCCAATCAGCAAGGGATATTTTTCTTCCGGCTATCTCGATGCTTTCAGATTCCATTCCCTTACTCTACTCGCTCTTGCTCCCTACAACCTTTAATTTTTATTACCCCTGGGACGCTTACCTAGATCTTGTACATCTATTTGAACTTCTGTCTTCATTTTTGATATTTTAAATCTACTTCATCTAAAATAACTTTTTTCCGATCTAACCTGCTGGATATAGGTTCCAACGGAGGAGAAGTTAGATATAGAGTTCGATGTGTAGATGAGCAGGTGATGGGTTATGCTCGTCCCTACCTGTTTCCCCCATCGTAACGATTCTGGTCTGACCATTTCACTGCCAACGAATTACTGTTGGCAGTGAAATGGTCAGAAGCTATTGAGATTCGATCGATATCTCTGAGTGGAGATTTTCAGTCTTTATCTATATATCTTTCAGGTTCTTCCCGCAGTCGTTCGTAACAACTTTTATAATCCAGACATTCTAAGTGAATAGCTCGATCTAGCAAACTTGAGCATTTAACTAATCACTATCTTTAAGTATATACAGAGAACTATCCAAACCAATCATTTCTAGATATTCTGCTTCAGTGACAATACAACTCTCATAATCTGGGTCGCCAACGCTGGCACCAACTACATTGCGGATAAATCGATCGCACAACCAGGTCGATAATACTTGAAAATCACGATTACGGTCTATAAAAATTACAGCAACAACGGCCTCAAACATCTCTCCCCAAACTCCGGCTTCCTCTTCAGGAGGCTTTCTTTTTTCTCTATTCCAAGAAGAGCTATAATCCGGCAGTCCTAAGTCGATTGCGAATTCAGTAAAAGATTCTCTACAAGCAACTTCCTTTCTCCAATTATGAAGGTCTTCTTTGGTTAAAGCTAAGTTAACTTTGTAGAGATAGTTTGCTAGGACGGCATCGAATAGACTATCCCCTAAGAATGCTAATCGTCGATAGCTGCGCCCCAAGCTCTCTTGTTCGATTTTAGAAATTTCAGGACGATCGAGATCTTTTAGATCTGTCAGTGCAATTGTCAGAAGCCGATCGCTTTTGAAGTCAGAGATCCCGATCGCCTGTTTTGCTTCTTCAAGTTTAATATCAAGCTTTACCATTTTGCTTTGTTAATAGTTCAAAGTATCTTAAAGTACCCAATCTCGCGCTCAAAGTAACATTTAGCTGAAGCTTAGTTTCTTCAAATTTCATAAGAACCTTCAACTACTCTAATCCCAGTTCGACCCAAGAAGGGAATGAAGATGGAATAAGTTGTGTAAATTAGTTAGCACAAGGTACTTACTACCAAAGCTAGGGAAGAAAGGGGATGAGGTTAAATTGCACTTGAAGTTTACTACTTGAAGTTCACTACTTGAAGTGAGTTTAAGCAGTATCAGCAGTTTTACGTCGATCGTGAGGCACAATAATTAAGACCGATCGAATCCTTCCTCTGTTAAATCTCATGCTACACAGTCCGATTGCGCCTGGAGCCAGAATATTATGTCGCGATGCGGAGTGGTTGGTAAAGTCGATTAGCCGTTCGACTGATGGTGGGCGGGTGATTGAGGCGATCGGGGTGTCAGAGTTTATTCGCGGTCGAGCGGCGAAGTTTATTGAAGAATTAGAAACAGATTTAGAAGTGTTAGCACCGGAGCAGACAAAGCTAGTCGCAGATGTTTCTCATGGCTATATCAATAGTCTGCTATTTATTGAGTCGCACCTCCGCCAAACAGCACCCGAAGACCACAAGATTTATGTGGGTCAACAGGCGGCGATGGATGTGATGAATTATCAACTCTATCCCGCCTATAAGTCTCTATCCGCGCCGCGCCAACGGATTTTGATTGCCGACGCTGTGGGTTTGGGTAAGACTCTAGAGTGCGGAATTTTAGTGTCAGAGCTAATTCGGCGCGATCGCGGTAAGCGGATTCTGGTGGTGACAAATAAATCGATGATGGTGCAGTTTCAAACGGAACTGTGGGTGCGTTTTACCATTCCCCTCGTGCGGTTGGACTCGACAACCATTCAACGGATTCGCCTCCAAATTCCCGGCAATCACAACCCGTTTCACTATTACGATCGATCGATTATCTCGATCGATACACTCAAGCAGGATCGAGAATATCGGGTCTACTTAGAACAGGCGCATTGGGATATCATCATCATCGATGAGGCGCATAATGTGGCTAAACGGGGGCAAGGAGCCTCCCAACGGGCGAAATTAGCCGAACTGTTAGCTCACCGCTCGGATACCCTGATCCTACTGTCAGCGACTCCCCACGATGGTCGTCCAGAGAGTTTTGCGAGTTTGATGAATATGCTCGATCCGACAGCGATCGCGGATGAGTCAAACTATACGAAGGAGGATATTCGCGATCTTTACGTGCGGCGGTTTAAGAAGGATGTATTGGCAGATCTGCGCCAACATATACCGGAACGACAGGTGGAATCGGTAGAGGCTCAAGCTTCAATAATGGAGGAACGCGTTTTTAGTCTATTAGCCAATCTCCAATTGGCGGGAATCGATGGACGCAAGGCAGGGGGACAGTTATTTAAAACGACGCTGCTGAAATCTTTTCTCTCCAGTCCGTTCGCTTGTTTGGAAACGGTTAAAAATCGCTTGAAACGGGTTCAAGATATAGAAACTAATCCAGATGTTGTTGAACTTATCGCCCTACGGGAGATTTTAGAGCAAATATCGGTTCCAGATTTTAGTAAATACCAGCAATTATTACAACTAATCAAGAAAGACTTTAAGTGGAATGGTAAAGATCCCAAAGATCGGTTGGTGATTTTTACGGGTAGGCTAGAAACTTTGAAATTCCTGACAGAGCAATTAGCTCAGGATCTAAATCTCAAGCCAGATGCCATCGGGGTCTTAGATGGCGGGATGCCAGATGTCGAGCAAACTAGCTTAGTAGAAAAGTTTGGACAGGAAACTTCTAAGATTAGAATTTTGTTAGCGACAGAAGTAGCTTCGGAAGGATTGAACTTGCATTATCTCAGCCATAAACTGATTCACTTTGATATTCCGTGGTCGTTAATGACACTTCAACAAAGGAATGGCAGAATCGATCGCTATGGACAAAACCGATCGCCAGAAATTCGCTATCTCCTAACCCGATCGCAATTAGAGCGGATGGATGAGGTCAAAAGAATCATCAAAGTGTTGCTACAAAAAGACGAACAAGCGATCAAAAATATCGGCGATCCTTCGGTATTTATGGGGGTATTCGATGCTGAGGCGGAGGAGAAATATACCGCTCAGATGATTGCTGAGGGGATATCCGCCGAGGAATTTACCGACAGGTTGGATCGGAATGCGAAGGATATGGGGGAGATCGATATCTTTGCGTGGCTTGAAAATCCCGATCTCGCGCCTATTCCCGCAGAGGCGGCGAAACAGGTCGAGACGGGCACTAGTTTGAGTTTGTATAGTTCCACTTACGATTACACGATTGCATCCCTGCAAGCTTTGGAAACACCCATTCCCAACCTAAATATTCAAGCTGCTGAACGAACGATCGAGTTACAGATGCCTGCTGAGTTAGAGCGGCGTTATCAACGATTACCCAAGGAGATTCGCCCCCAGGACAAACAACTATTGCAACTGACCGATCGACCGAGTGCAATTATGCGAGCATGGGAAGAATCGCGTCGGCTCCAGCAGAGTTTTCCCCAGCAGCAATATCTGTGGGACTTACATCCCCTGGTAGAATGGCTCAAGGATCGCGGCTTATTCCGGTTTGGTCGCCATCAAGCGACGGTAATTCAGTTGCATGGGAGTTTAGCCGCAGGGGAGTCTGTGTTTATCCTCTGGGGGAGTTTTGCCAATCAGCGGGGGACGACGTTAATGAATCGCTGGTTGGGGGTAGTATTTCAAGGGCAAAAATTCGATCGCGTCGAACTCTTACAGCAAACGCTCCAGCGCACACGGTTGGGTAAAACGGAAATACCCAATCAGGGCGTTATCGAAAAGGCAGTATTAGCAAAACTATCGCAGTTGACAGAAACAGCCGTACAACAAGCTCTCAAGTATATTGCAAAGGATCGGGATGAGTTTGTCAGTCAGCTTCAGCCCCAACTGGAAGAACAACGATCGCGATTGCACTCGCTCAAGGGCAATCGCGATCGACAACTACAACTCAAATTTGATGTAGATGTCCGTCCGACAACGATTAAAGCGCAACGCCTCCAACAGGAACAGCAGCGACTCGACAGGTTATTTCAAGACTATGAAAACTGGGTGAATCTGTCGATGACGATCGAAGACTATCCTTATCTTAAATTAGTAGCTGTACTCAAGGGAATCTAATCGTGCCATTAGCCGGAATTGCCAACGAAAATGAATTTTATTCAGCTTATTATCTGGATTCATTATTGACGAAGGATATCAAAGATCTGACCAAAAATTTGCAGGGTGACACTGAGAAAACCCCCGATCGATTGTTAGCGAAATTGCGATCGGAATATTTCCGGTTGCGCGATCGATTGGGGCAAATCGCGACTGCGGGGGAAAAGCTCGAACTTCAGCAAGGATTTCAGCACAAGATTCTGGAGATTTTAGGGTACGATTACCAGCCGCAAATTAAAGCTGTAGCGGATGATTATTTACTACCGATCGCGGTTGAAGTATCGAGAGCTAATGGTACGCCGCTATTGTGGATCGTTGAAGGGGTAAATCTTACTGGTGAGAGTATAGATATTTTATCTACCTCGCCCCCAGACTCGCATCTAGAAAGAGCGGAAAGTCGCAGTCTTGGCGGCTCCCGTCACGATTGCGGCGCACTCCGGTCGGGTTCCCCGACCATGGAAGTGCGCCAAGACAGCGACCTTTCCAAGACAGCGGAGGGTAACTCCCTAGAAGAGGTGACGCTTGAGGATCTGCTCAATGATTATATATTTGCGATCGAACAGCCGCCGCGTTGGGTGATGTTAATTAGTATCGATCAGATCGCGCTAATCGATCGCGGTAAATGGCAATCTTCGCGGTTATTACGCTTCGATTTAGAGGAACTGTTTCGGGAGAATGATTCCGACGCACTCTTAGCTGCGGCTACTTTGTTACATCGCGATCGCATTTGTCCGAGTGAGGGTGAAGCTTTACTCGATAGGTTGGATGAAAATAGTCATCGTCATACCTATAGTGTGTCCGCCGATCTCAAATTTGCCTTGCGAGAAGCGATCGAATTGTTGGGTAATGAAGTTTTACACTAT
>JBBRVB010000319.1:0-5248 GCA_038247275.1 Chroococcales cyanobacterium | reverse complement strand
TTGATTTTAGATTTTAGTCATCAATAACGATCGATCTTTTACATCCTCCCGAACCACCCGATCGATAGACAATTCACTATTGATTGTCTTGAAAAGGTGCTTCATTTGGGGAAACCCCTGTTCCCGCACTATTCACTATCCACTCACTACCCTAGACTCTAATTTGACACTAGGAAGGAACTAACTGACTATAATACTAGTTAAGATATTTTCTCAATATGTAGGGTAACTTACTACCAGTCTCGATGTCTAATCTCGATCGATTCATTCACAACCCGCTCCTGCACCGCCGTCAGTTGCTTAAATACGGCTTAACTGGATTGGGATTGACTACCGCGACACTCGCTTGGCAATCGCTCAAACCCCAAGCTGCTGCTAGAATCCCGATAGTCCCCGCCAATAGCCCGATGATGGGCAATTCGTTTAGTCCGATGCAGACCCTGCGGGATTTTGACTATGGCACTGTCAAACAGGAAAATGGGCGGACTGTACGGGAATTTAGATTGGTAGCTGGCAATACGACGCTTCAGTTGAATACCGCTGTGTCATTCAATAGTTGGAACTTTAACGGGAGAGTACCTGCACCGACATTGAGAGCTAAAGCTGGCGAATTAATTCGCGTATCTTTTCTCAATCGGGGTGGGCACGCTCACTCGCTCCATTTTCATGGTTTTCATCCAGCGGCGATGGATGGCATCAAACCGATTCGCAATGGTACGGGGATGATTTATGAGTTTGAGGCGGAACCTTATGGAGTACATCTCTACCATTGTCATGTCGCACCTGTGACGCGGCATGTGGGTAAGGGCTTGTATGGAATGTTGATTATCGATCCGCCGCAACCTCGCCCGGTAGCTGATGAAATGGTGCTATTGATGGGTGGCTATGATACTAATGATGATGGCAAAAATGAGCTATATGCTTTTAATGGGGTGCCGGATTATTACATGATGCACCCGATCGAGATTTATCAGCACCAATTAATTCGGCTATATGTCCTAAACATGATCGAAATCGATCCGGCTGTGACATTCCATCTCCATGCAAATATGTTTCGGGTATACCCGACGGGGATGACGCTACAACCGACTCACAGCACCGATGTGATTACTATGGGAACGGCGGAACGGCATATTTTAGAGTTTGAGTTTAAGTATCCAGGCGAATTTATGTTTCATCCCCACCAAGATGCGATCGCCGAAAATGGCTGTATGGGGGCATTTAAGGTTATTTCAGCCACTTAATGGAAATTAATTGCAAATAAGTTGACATTTATTATCATTAAGTACACAATTAGAGTGACTCAATCGCGTCGATTTTTACCTCCATAGTTAGCATCGACGTTGTTCAAGTGGCTGTGTCAATTAACAGACGCTTTACTCTAGACCGAGAGTATTTACTTTCGAGCTAATTTGTAGCGCGATTCAACTAGCTGGTGCGCTCCTCGATCGAAGATTTGATATTTAAAATTATTTTCATGAAAAACAAAGAATATATTAAAATAGCCCTTATTGCTTTTGCAGCTTCAATTGTAATTAGTGCTTGCAACAATACTGATACCACAAAAACAACAGAAACTAGCCCTAGTCCTGCAACTCCCACCACAACAGCAGATGCACCAGAAATGGCAGGTATGAAACATAGTAGTGGAAAGAAAATTAATATTAATAGTGCGATTTTATCAGAACTTGATAAACTCGAAGCTAAATTAGGCGTTCCGGCGTTATCGAACAAAATTCAAGCCGAACGTCCATATAAGACACCTGAAGACTTAGTAACAAAGAAAGTTATCGACCAAAAGCAATTTGACCAGATTAAGGATTTAGTCACAATTGAAGATGTCGTCCTCACTGGAGTCGAGAAGGATGCTGACTACATGGTCAAATTGGGACTGATGAAAGGACATCTATTTGTAGCCAAAGAACTCCTCGATCTGAACAAGCCCAAAGATGCCGAACCGCATATCGGTCATCCAGTTGAAGAGATTTATACAGATGTGGCAGACCAACTAAGCGAGCGCAAAGTTAAAGAATTCAAGACTACTCTGATTACACTTGAAGATTTGGTAAAAGCTGGAGCTAAAGACAATACTAAAGTTAGTACCAATTTCAAAGAATCAATGCAATCGATTGATGCCGCAATTGCCGCATTGCCAGAGGCTCAATGCAAATCGCCAACTTTTGTATTGCAAGTAATCAATGGGTTGTTAGACACTGCCAATTCTGAATATGGTGCGGCGATTACGGATGGTAAAATCAAAGCGGCAATCGAATATCAAGACTCTAGAGGTTTCATCATCTATACCAATATGCTGTATCAAGGGATTGCCGCAACTATGGCAAAAGATCACCCTGACGCTCACAAAACAATTACGGAAAACCTCAAACAACTCACAACTGCATGGCCAGCCGCGATGCCTCCAGCGACTCCGGTGAAAACACCCGCAGAAGTTGGTAAATTGGTAACGGCGATCGAACAAAGCACTCAAAAAATTATCACTACAGTCGCTAGTAAATAATACCTCAGTTGAACAGAATCTGTTAATTCAGGTGCTGTTGATTCGTCTCCGTCTTCATCGTCAGATCGCCATCTACCAGATATTAAATTTTAATCGCAGGGAGTCAAGATCGTGGATTTTAGTTCAGCTTTACCGACTTTTGTAATTACCCTCAGAGAGGGGGTAGAAGCTGCCCTCGTGGTCGGTATCGTCCTGGCTTGCCTCAAAAAAGCTAAACAAAGTCACCTGAGCATCTGGGTGTATGCAGCCGTCGCAGCGGGAATTGCTGCGAGTGGCATCGTGGGAGTGTTGCTATCACAAGCGGCTCAAGCACTATCCCAATCCCAAAATCCTTATGCGGCGACACTGGAGCTATTTCTAGAAGCTATTTTCGGGCTAGTGGCGATCGTGATGCTCAGTTGGATGCTAATCTGGATGACCAAACAAGCCAGATTTATGAAGGCGCAGGTGGAAGGGGCAATCGAGCAGGCAATGGCAACAAATGCAGGATGGGGCGTATTTACGCTGGTATTTGTGGCGATCTTGCGAGAAGGGTTTGAAACTGTCTTATTTATCGTTGCCAAGTTTCAACAAGGTTTGATGCCGTCACTGGGTTCAGTGGCGGGATTGACTGTCGCGGCGGGAATTGGGGCGTTATTGTTTAAGTGGGGGATCAAAATCAATATCCGCCGCTTTTTTCAAGTTATGGGTGTGTTGTTATTGCTGATTGTATCGGGTTTGGTGGTATCTTCATTGGGACATCTCGATACCGCGATCGCGACACTCGCTCAAAGCGATCGACAGTCGGCTGGTATGTGCGCTTTCTATGAAAAATTTACCAAGGTGCATTCTTGTAATCTGGGTGGATTGGTCTGGAATACCAGTAAAGTACTACCAGAAGATCGGTTTCCTGGATTGTTATTGAGTGCGTTATTTGGCTATACGGATAAATTATATTTAGTGCCAGCAATAGCTTACATCGGATTTCTGATTTCGATCGGGGGGATGTATTTCCGCAGTCTCAATCCCCAGAAACCGCAGCAGTCAAATATGCCCGTACCTGTAAAAACTAATTAAGTAATCCAATATGTGGACTAATTCATTTGGGGTAGGGGCAATTCATGAATTGCCCCTACCCCAGGTTATCGCTAGCAACTTAAGTTAAATATCGATCCAGCCAAGTTCGATCGAGAACCGGGGATTTCCGTATAAAATAACAGGACAATCGATCGAGCCTCCCACATGACTGCTGCGCCCAAACACCAGAAAGCCAAAGCCCTCAAACCCAACAGTGTCAAACCTGCAAAGGAACTCTGTAGCGAATGTGGGTTGTGCGATACCCACTATATTCACTACGTCAAAACTGCTTGTGCTTTCCTCAATCAGCAGATTCCCACCTTGGAAACTCAAACCCACGGGCGCAGTCGGGATTTAGATAAAGAAGACGACTTATACTTTGGCGTACACCAGCAGATGATGGCGGCGCGCAAAATCGAGCCGATCCCAGGTGCCCAGTGGACGGGAATCGTCAGCACGATCGCGATCGAAATGTTAGAGCAGGGGCTAGTAGAAGGCGTTGTCTGCGTCCAAAATACGCCTGAAGATCGATTTACACCAATGCCAATCATCGCGCGGACGAGGGAGGAAATTCTCGCGGCTAAGGTGAATAAACCTACCCTCTCACCCAACCTATCGATCCTCGAACAAATCGCCGAGTCAGGTTTGAAGAAGCTGCTAGT
Organism: Chroococcales cyanobacterium; assembly: GCA_038247275.1. Classification (GTDB taxonomy): domain Bacteria; phylum Cyanobacteriota; class Cyanobacteriia; order Cyanobacteriales; family Chamaesiphonaceae; genus Chamaesiphon. The sequence goes on along the minus strand of JBBRVB010000319.1, from coordinate 1,012 downwards.
CATCGGTGTCGGCTGTCAGATTCAAGCCTTGCGCGCCGTCGAGAAAGAATTAGGCTTGGAGCAACTATATGTCCTCGGCACCCCCTGTACCGATAACGTCACTCGTGCGGGCTTGCAGAAGTTTTTAGAAACCACCAGTCGATCGCCCGCAACGGTAGTTTATTATGAGTTCATGCAGGATTTCAATGTCCACTTCAAACATGAAGATGGTTCGACGGAATTAGTCCCCTTCTTTGGATTGAATACTAAAGAATTAAAAGACGTATTCGCGCCATCCTGTTTGAGTTGTTTCGACTATGTAAACTCCCTCGCCGATTTAGTCGTCGGGTATATGGGCGCACCCTTTGGCTGGCAATGGATCGTAGTTAGAAACGATCGCGGTCAACAGATGCTAGATTTGGTAAATGACGCGATCGAGACTCAAGCTGTGATGTCCAAAGGCGATCGGACAGCCGCAGTCCAACAAAGCATTCCCGCCTACGATAAAGCCGTCACATTACCAATGTGGGTGGCAAAAATCATGGGTGTAGTCATAGATAAGATCGGCCCCAAAGGATTAGAATATGCCCGGTTCTCGATCGATTCTCACTTCACGCGCAATTATCTCTTTACCAAGCGTAATTACCCTGAAAAGTTAGAGCAACACGTACCAGATTTTGCGAAGAAAATTGTTGATCGATATAAGTTACCAGAGTAAATAAGTAGAAGAATAAAAGCATTCATAGTTGCAAAAAACTCTCACATCTAATTGGTGGGCAATGCCCACCCTACTTTTCTAGGTTGTCAAAACTATTCCGAATGATTGCCAAGATAATTCCAAGGATGTTTGTTACCCTCAGCATCACATTCCTCGATCGCCATTCCATTTTCATCGGCTCTAATACTAGCCGAACACAGAACATAAGCTTTTGATCCTACATTCAGCATGTTCTTTTCTGAAATAAAGAATTACATCGCAAAGCCTGTCTGTGTAAGAATTTCAATTTTTTTAGTTCATTTGAATTAATAATGC
>JBBRVB010000318.1:0-5271 GCA_038247275.1 Chroococcales cyanobacterium | reverse complement strand
GGAGATCTCTAGGGTTACTCCTAGCAGTTGGCAATCTAGTATTCATAGCAAAAATAGCTTAAATATAGTGAATAATGATGATTACTGTCGCTTATCCGAATCAAAAATAATTTTGATATTCAGCTAATTTTATAAATAACTTAATTATGAAACTACCACTTACTTTGAGGATTGCGTCGATCTACCTATTCGCTGTTGCGGCGATCTCCAACTGCAATTTTGCTAGTGCTAGCCTGCTGCAAGCAGCCGAATCTACTCGGAGCATCCGCGTAGCTCAATCTGCTCAAAAACAAGCTGAAGATCTATTAACAGCAGGTAATCAGAAATTTAATAAAAAAGATTATAACGGGGCGATTGCTGATTTTTCGCGATCGATTCAAATCGTCCCCAATTTTGAGAAAGCTGTTTATAATCGAGCTGTTGCTTACGATCTATCTGGCAATCGCTCAAGTGCGATCGCTGACTATAGTAAGGTAATCGATCTAAATCCTCGGAATATTAATAGCTATTTCAATAGATCGATTGCTAGACAAAAAACTGGTGACAAACAGGGAGCAGTCAGCGATTTAAGTCAAGTAATTAAGATCGATCCCAACTATGCAGATGCTTATCTCAATCGTGGCAACCTATTATTGGATGCAGGCGAATCAACAGCCGCGATCGCTGATTTCTCGCAAGTGATTAAACTCAAGCCAAATCGGGCAGATGGTTATCTCAATCGAGGACTAGCTAAATATAAAATGGTCGATCGTCAAGGGGCACTTGATGATTATAATCTCGCAATTAAAGCTAATCCTAATTACACTCTTGCTTATAATAATCGGGCATGGACGAGATTGGAAACTGGAGATATTCCGGGGGCACTTGCTGATTACGATCGATTAATTCAGTTGAATCCTACCTCTTCTAGCTATTATAATCGTGCGAATATTCGCCGTAAATCTGGTGATAATACTGGTGCTGTTGCTGATTATAGCAAAAGCATTGAACTCCAACCAAACTATGTTTCTGCCTATAATAATCGGGGTATCGCTCAGAAAAATCTTCAGGATTTTCCAGCAGCAATTAATGACTTTAGTAAAACAATCGAGATTAGCCCTGATTTCGCTGACGGTTATTACAATCGTGCTTCAGTTCGTCATGCTCTAAAAGATCGATCTGGGGCGATTGGTGATTTTCAAACTGCTGCCAAATTATACCAGCAACAAGGTAATAAGAAAAAATCAACAGATGCACTCACTTTAGTCTGGCAAGTTCAAAACCAAAAATAAGTAACCATTGGCTGGTGAACTAGCTATTAATGAGTAATCTACTATAGCTAAGTTTTCTAGAAAATTGTAAACTAGTAATGACATCTTCGGTAGTCCTAACTTATCGTGATCGATCGCCAAAAACTGAGATTTCCACTGACTTCTCTATCACTATTATTTCTAACTTATGCCACCTTTGGCTGGTTATTATACGACTGGACTAACAATCGTTCAATTTGGCTGATAGTCGGGCTGGGGACGATCGTCCTCGCGGGTATTGTTACTTATCCCAGTCGCAGCGTGGCACTTGGTTTTGGAGGTTTCTTCAAGACGGATGTACGAGCACTAATCCTGATCGTAGTAGGTAGTATTGTAACAGTTGCTTTATTAACATGGTTACACTTTTTCGTAGATGCAGTCGTTCTATGTACGGCTGGATTATTGGTTAGTTTGGATCTAAAAATTCGGCGTTGGAGTAAGCTATCGACTCTGCTCATAATTATCGGCTGGCAATTATTGGGTATGAGTGCGGGTTTAGGTTTACACTATTTGTACCTACATCCCATGATGAATTTACCACCATATTTTTATACTGATTACTGGTTAAAATTTACAAATCATCCGGTGAGTGGCGGTAGTAGCTAGTAGTCGCCGCATCAGCATAGATCTTCCACTCAATCATTTATATGCTTGCTGGGACGAACTTGATGGAAGAGACTATAATCAAAGTAGCGATCGCCATTAGCGGACTGATTGATAATATTTGCAAAAGTACGATCGAATAAAATCTCTTTGGTAGCATAAACATGGCGTGCTGTAATTGTATGGGCAACTGTTTCATCGACACCGCTAATCAAGACACTGATATTGGCATCGAGTCGCTGCAAATCTTCGGCACTCAAACCATAAAGTGGGCTATCGGTATCGATCGGATGGACGATCGTCCAACTCAATACCAAACTCGGAGTCCGCTGACGGAGTAATTTTAGTTCGTGAATCCGGCGCATAAATTCACCTTCATCAGTTAGTTCATCGATAATTAAATAGATTTGAGCCTGAGCTTCCAAAATAAAGTTGTGCCGCTCGTTGGCAACTCGAAACATTAGCGCGGGCTGACTATTGTGAGTCGTAGTAATGATAAACTTACTAAATAAGACCTTGGCGATCGGACGAGAAAATCTAGCAAAGGCTAGTCCAGTTACAACCGCAATTAACAATAAACTGGCAATCGACTCGATCGTCACAATCGAATTGGCATAAAATGTCCGAGGGTAAATCGCCCCATACCCGATCGAAGCCAAAGTCTGCACGCTAAAAAAGAAAGCATCGCTAAACGAACCAGCCCGCGCACCTTCCAAACAATCACCACCGGCTAGATATGCCAAGGCAAAGATCGCATTGAGCAGTAAATACGCAATCGAGATAATTGCCACAAATCCCAACCAGGGAATCGTCAATAGCAAATGGTACGGATCGCGCCAATGGTGATACCAACGTCCCATCCCTCGGATCGTAAATCTACCATCCTGGTTTTCAATCCGAACGATGCGAGGATGACGACGAAATTTAGTTTTCATACAAGCGATTTTGATGAATAGAGTACATGCAGCCGCAGCAGATAATTTTCCCACCTTCGATCCCATCGGCTCCGCCGCAGAGTTGCAACCCGACAGTGATGAACCGCAGCTAATCGAATTAATTGTCGCAGTTAGCGATCTGAGCGAATCTCGACTGGATCTATGGCTGACAGGGCAAATACCCGAATTTTCTCGATCGCGTTGGCAAAAACTGATTATTCAAGGACACATCCAGATCGCCGATCGGGTTTGTACTGACAAGAAGTATAAGTTAAAAGCTGGCGAACGCGTGTCTATATCCATACCACCTCCCGAGCCGCTCGATCTAATCCCTGAGTCGATTCCGCTCGATATTCTCTATGAAGACGAACAACTACTGATCGTCAATAAGCCGGCGGGGATGGTAGTTCATCCTTCAGCGGGACACAGTACGGGTACATTAGTCCACGCACTGCTGGCTCATTGTCCTCTCTCCAGTATCGGTGGTATCCAACGTCCCGGCATCGTCCATCGTCTAGACAAAGATACCACTGGCGCGATCGCGATCGCTAAGACCGATTTTGCCCACCACCACCTCCAACAACAACTTCAGGCTAAGACAGCACGACGAGAGTATTTAGGGGTCGTTTACGGCACGCCAAAGGCCGATAGCGGCACGATCGATCTCCCCATCGGTCGCCATCCAGTCGATCGTCAAAAGAATACGATTCTCGAACTCGATCGCGGGGGCAAATCGGCAGTGACACATTGGCAGATCGCAGAGAGATTGCGGAGTTTTAGCCTGATTAAATTTCGGCTAGAGACGGGCAGAACTCATCAGATCCGAGTACATACTACCAAAATGGGACATCCGATCGTCGGCGATCCGGTTTATGGTACGGGGAGATCGATCGGTGTCAAGCTACCAGGGCAAGCACTTCATGCTCGTCACCTGGAATTAATTCATCCGCAGACAGGGGTGATAATTAGTGTGACAGCCCCAATTCCAGCTTATTTTCTGACTTTGCTCCAAGTCCTCCGCAATCGGTAGGTTGGGGACGATCCCCCGCTACACATGTCGCTCCTCGTTAGGACTCTCAATTGGCATGAAATTGGCAATCTTGCTCGATCGATCCCTACCGATTGCCAGTGGTGGCAAAGTAGATAATCCTCGAATATCCGATCGCTCCTGATGATTGGGAGCGACGATCGCTTTGAGAGTATTAAATAACTTGCGACTGACTGTTGTAGTGACAATTCGTTCGGGTTGCGATCGATCGTTGCGATTTAAAAATCGCCCTCTCCTGGAGAGTGGATCTAAAGTTGCCACAGATCTAGCTGAATCGATCTGCTCTGCATGAGCATCTTCGCCGGTCGTCGGCTCTAAATTAGATTCCGAGTCCTCACTGCTGCTAACTGGAATGTTACGATAGGGGCTAGATAATGAGTGGTGATGAGATTGAAAAGGTGCTGACTCTTCGGGGTTGAGGTCTTTGCTACTGATGAGGGTCTGTGGTGTTGGTGGCAATTGGCTGGCTAGTCGGTTCAGTGTTTCCTCACTTTCCGAAGGCTCTGAACTTGCTGCTGGCACATCTACACTGGCTACGGGAACAGATGATAAGCCTGTTGGGAGTGCTGATAATGTCGGTAGTTGGGGAATCTTCTCCAAGATTTCTCGCTCGTACTCAGGCGTAAATTGGTAGCGTGGGTTGCCCAGTCTTTGCCAGTCTTTGAGAATGTTTTCGACAGATCTAATTTTATATCGTCCTCGATATAGAGATTCGACGATCGCTTTGAGAATCCAGTTTGGATCGTATTGTTTGAGCCAAGTTGCCACGATGGTATCGACTCGATCGGCATCGAGTTCTAGGCCATAAGTTTCGATGGCAATTTCGATCGTGTGTTGCTGATAGTCGCTCATTGATAAATGAAATCCCTAATACCCCCCGCCCGCAATTAACTGTGAAGATAGCTTAACTGATAAATGCGATCGTGGCTGAATTACTAATAGATAAGTACTAATGCCCACATACTTTGAGATGACATCTTCGGTCGGACATTTGGTAGCTAAGTTGTGAGTGATGGGAGGAGGAATTAGTTACCTGTGAGCCTTCACGCCTAGACTCTAGCAAAACCTAATACGATCGACAGCTTAATCGGTAAATATAATTATTTACCGACTAAGCTTACACTAAATTAAAGTTTTTTTTGTCTTGATTCATACTAAATTGACAATTATTTTTAGCATTTATTATAATCGATGCCTGCCGAGAGATTTTATAGTTCTAATGAACTATAAAATCTCTCGGCTATTACCTGAAGGTACTTTTACTGGTGCACCGCCAGCTCAAATAGACCGCTAAAAGTTTGCAGCGGTCGTTTGTAGGTCTGACATACAGATCGGCATAATGTTCCGGCATATATAAAAAAATTCCCACTCTCAATAGAACATTAGTCCTAAGTAG
>JBBRVB010000317.1:0-5287 GCA_038247275.1 Chroococcales cyanobacterium | reverse complement strand
GCCCAGGGCGTATCTTTGACAAACTGTTTGAGGAATAGAGCTGCGGTAATCGAACCACCACCGCGCGGGCCAGTATTTTTGAGGTCGGCGATGGGGGATTTGATGCCGTCGAAATACTTGTCAGCTAGGGGCATTTGCCAGAAGTTTTCACCTGCAAGTTCCGCTGCTGCGAGAATCCCCTCGGCGAGGGATTTGTCAGGACTCCACAAGCCGGAAATATCATCACCCAACGCGACGATACAGGCACCTGTGAGGGTTGCCAGATCGACGATCGCATCTAAGCCCAATTTATCGGCATAAACTAACGCATCAGCCAGGGTTAATCGCCCTTCAGCGTCGGTGTTATTGATTTCGATCGTTTTGCCATTTGATGCCGTGAGGATGTCCCCAGGGTGCATCGCACGACCGCTGATCATGTTTTCAGTGACTGCACTAATAAAGTGAACTTCGACATCGGGCTTGATTTGACCGATCGCTTTTGCCGCCCCAAACATTGCCGCAGCACCACCCATATCAATTTTCATCGTCTCGATGCCACTACCTGCGCCCTTAATATTCAATCCACCGGAATCGAAGGTTAAACCTTTACCAACGATCGCGATTTTGCGGCGGGGTGTACCTGTGGGTGTATAAGTCAGGTGGATAAATTTCGGGGGCATTTCGGAAGCTTGCGCTACACCTAAAAATGCGCCCATTCCTAAAGCTTCGCATTCCGCCTGTTCGAGAATTTTCAGCGCAAATCCATAATCTTTGGACATCTGTTCGGCAGTTTCCGCCAGACTCATCGGCGTGACGATATTCGCAGGCGCGGCGACTAGTTCCCGCGCGAGGATTACTCCATCGGCAATTGCTTGAGCTTTGGTAACTGCTGCATCATTTCCAGCGGACTCTAGTAGATGCACTTCAGCCAGCTTGAGCTGACTTTCGGGTTTGACTTCAGATTTGAAGCGATTGTCTTGATGTAGTGCTAGGAGCAAACCTTCGCTAATTACTTGCGTAGTGGTAGCACCGTCGCCATTCCAGACGGGGAGACTGATGCCGAGAGTTTTGGCTTTCTCGCGTTTGGCAGTACGGGCAATTGTCGCACCCGCTTTGCGGAGGGTATCGAGTTTCAGTTCGTCGGCTTTTCCCAATCCCACCAGCATGATTTTTTGAATTGGGGTATTCACACCCACGCGAGTGACTGCGCTGCTAGATTTAGCTCCCTTAAATTCTGTCTCCGACATCAGTGCTTCAATGACACCGCCTAACTTACTATTAAGTTCGGTACAATCGCCACTGAGTTCGACAGCATCTTCAAAAAACCCAATCGCTAAGAGATCTCCAGTCCATTCTAGACGTGTGGTAGCGATCGCTTTGATATCCATATTTATGTTGTTGTAGCGGTAATTTAAATCAGATGTGGTTGCGGGAGTTTTTGCACCAACTCCCACGCTAGCTCAGGCGTGCTCCTGGGGAATGCCTGAGCCAACTTATTCGTTATCTCCATTGTAGCAACCCTCAGCAGCATCCCCTGTGCCGCACTTTTAGGCACAGGCTTTAAACCTCTGCTGCTTGGTAGTTTCGACGATCGATTCCAGATCTTGTATATTTAGTTAGGGTACCGACGATCGGTACCCTCATTTATTAAACCTATTTTGTCCATGTATCGATGGCATTATACTCAAACTAATCCGGTAACTTTACCACCATTGTTATTACTACATGGCTGGATGGGTAGTGGTGAAGATTATCGAGAAGTAATTGAATTATTAAAGACGCGATTTAATTGTATCACGATCGATCTACCCGGACATGGTAAGACTGAAGTCATTGACGAAGAAAATGGGTATGATTTTGTCAATACGGCACTCGGCATTGTCCAGTTATTAACTGATTTGGATCTAGATAACTGTGCGATCGCGGGTTATTCTTTTGGGGGTAGATTGGCGTTATATCTCGCTCTAGAGTTTCCAGATAGGTTCGATCGAGTGTTATTGGAGTCTACATCCCCAGGTTTAGCAACTGGAGCCTTGCGGCAAGCCAGAATCGATCGCGATCGCCAAATTATCGCTCGATTAAACACCGAGCCTTTCGATGATTTTGTGAAAAGCTGGTATCGGCAACCGCTATTTGTTGGCATCGATAATCATTCAAATTTTCTAGAACTAATCGATCGCCGAGTTACCACTAATCAACCGCACAAGTTAGCTAAATCATTACAATTTGCTGGCTTGGGAATGCAGCCCTACCTGGACGATCGATTGAAACTTCATCCTCGATCGATATCACTAATTGTCGGGGCACTCGATCGCAAGTTTGTCGATATCAACCAAGCGATCGATCGGGAATGTCCGCATACTCAGCTCATAATCGTGCCAAATTGCAGTCATAATATCCATTTTCAAAACCCACAAGCTTGGAGCGATTGCGTGAGATCAAATAAGAAATTAAGATTTCCCGAACCTCATAACCCGATTATTAATTACTAATTGATTTAACGATCTTATTCCTCTACAGGATGTGTCTGAATTTTTGGCTCTACAGGTGTTGCGCTGACAACATCAAATTGCTGTGTCTGCTTGGTAATTACTGGCACGCCAGTTAATTGACTCCAGATATAATCCCGCTGATTGATCAAAAGAATACTAACTAATGTCAGAGAAACGCCACACCATTGTAGTAAATCGAGCGTTTCGCCTAAAAATAAACTACCAAATAACAATGCAAATACCGGAGTCAAAAAAGTTAAAGAACTCAGACTGGTGAGATTACCCTTGGCAGCAAAGTAAAAAAATAAACCATACGCGATCGCGCTACCAAATACCGTAGCGTAAGCGATCGCTACCCAATCATAACCAGTAATTGCCGTCCATTGGTTTGACTCCAAATAAAACGAACCGATCGCCAATGGTACCCCGCCAATAATCATGTGCCAACCCGTCGCAATTACCGGATCGACATGTTTGGTGATAAAGGGTACTAAGATCGTTCCTACCGCCATTGAGAGGGCAGCTAGGAGCATCAACCACTCACCGCGATTGAATAATCCCGACAGATCGAATTGACTCGTTAATGGGCTAGTCGCAATCTGACTCAACCACTCCACTGGCAATCCGATACAACTAATCCCCAGCAATCCCAATCCCAATCCACAAATGCCAATCGCCCCAATCCTTTCTTTAAACAACCAGGCTGAGAGTACCGCCACCGCTAGCGGCTGCGAGTCAATCATCACCGAACCTAATCCCGCATTAGTCCTCACCAAACCCGTCGCCAAGAACCCCTGAAATAATGTCCCATCTACCAGCGCAAACAGCAAGATCCACGCCCATGCTTGCCAGCTCTGCGGCTGCAACCGCTCAGTATTGGCATCGCCGTCTTCAACCGGGATCGCCGCAAACAGCAATACTAAAATCCCCGCTGGGATCAGTCGCATTACCGCCATGAACAACGGTGTCGTATGCGGCATCACCCCTTTCATTGCCACCATCGCTGTCCCCCAGAGGAAAAAGGGCACGACCAACAAGATCGGTGTTAAGCTGAAAGAGTTTGAGGACTGTTTTGACTGCATGAATACTTAGAATTGCGGCTCTTTTACAGATTGTATATTTTCTTTATAAACTCTGCTAGGCAAATCAGTTGACAGTTGACAGTTGACAGTTGATAGCGAATAACAGTTTAAATCTCAGTCCCCAATCCCAGTCTGTCTTGAATTCGCTCCTCGTCCTCCAGTCCCCCACTCACAAATTATGTTCTGGCCGTTTAATCAGAAAGCTACGAAACAAATTGCCCGCATTGAGATTGCGGGGGCAATTGGTAGCGGTACGCGCAAAGCTGTACTCAAGGCACTCAAAGAAGTTGAAGAACGTAAATATCCTGCGCTGCTACTGCGGATCGATAGTCCTGGTGGGACTGTCGGCGACTCTTATGAGATCTATCAGGCACTCCAACGGCTCCAATCGAAGGTTAAAATTGTTGCCAGTTATGGTAATATTTCGGCTTCAGGGGGCGTGTATATCGGCATGGGTGCGCCGCATATCATGGCAAATCCTGGCACCCTCACGGGCAGTATTGGGGTGATCCTGCGCGGTAATAATTTGGAGAAATTACTCGATCGAGTGGGTGTATCGTTTAAGGTGATTAAATCTGGGCCTTATAAAGATATCTTGTCATTCGATCGCGAATTAACTGCTCCAGAGGAACAAATTCTCCAAACGCTCATCGATAGTACTTACGAGCAATTTGTCAACACAGTTGCCGAATCTCGCAATCTCGATCCGGCGACGGTGAGAACTTTTGCCGACGGGCGGATTTTTACTGGCGAACAAGCGGTAGAATTTGGAGTGGTCGATCGACTGGGTTCGGAAGAGGATGCCAGACTGTGGGCGGCGGAATTGGCGGGATTAGATCCCCAAAAGACTAAGCTGCACACGATCGAAGAACGTAAGCCATTAGTGAGTAGAATATTACAAAGTCAAGTTGCTGGGTTCTCAACAGTAGTATCGACTGCCGAATGGGTACAATTTGAACTAAGCACTAGCGGACAACCTTTATGGTTATATCGTCCCTAAGTGACGTAATCCAATAAAAATTTGCGGAGGATGATGGCGTGGAGTGGCAGATGAGAGCAATTCGAGGGGCGACGACGGCGAGTGAAAATACAGAGGGCGCAATCTCTAGTGCTGTCACCGAACTACTGCAAGAATTAGAATATCGCAATCGGATCGATCCCGATCGCATCATCAGTGTCATTTTCACAGCTACCAAGGATTTGGATGCAGTCTTTCCCGCCGCCATCGCCCGCCGGATTTACCCCAACTGGCAAGATGTCGCCCTGATGGACGTGCAACAAATGCATGTCGAGGGCAGTCTACCGCGTTGTATTCGGTTCCTAATTCACGCCAATCTCCCTGCGGATGCTAAAGTTTATCATCCCTATCTCCGTGGGGCACAAAATTTACGCCCCGATCGGAGTTTGGTGAGTTAGTGGATAGGGAATAGGTAAAAGAACCAGTAAATAAATCTGTAGGTTGGGTAGAACGAATGTGAAACCCAACAATCCCCACCAGAAACATCTGTGGATGTTGGTATTTAGCTTGGTTTTATCGGCAATATTTGTGGATGTTGGGTTTGGCGTTACTCTAGCCAACCTACCCCTTACCCATTACCCCTTACCCTCTCTCCCGATTCGCCCGTAATTGCCCACAAGCAGCACTAGCACCCAAACCCTTGGAATAACGCACACTCACGGCGATATGTTGGCGTTCGAGCACATCGACAAAATCTTGGACATCTCTGGGTGTGG
>JBBRVB010000316.1:0-5305 GCA_038247275.1 Chroococcales cyanobacterium | reverse complement strand
TTGACTGTTTCCTGAATTACCCGTTGAGCGTTAGTCGCATTCTTATGTAAATTGGCAACGATCATCTCTACCGTAACGCTATCATGGTCGGGATGCCAACAATCGTAGTCAGTAGCTAGGGCTAACGTTGCATAAGCAATCTCAGCCTCTTTTGCCAATTTTGCTTCCGGTAAATTAGTCATCCCAATAATCGTACCACCGAGCATTCGATACATATTTGATTCGGCTTTAGTCGAAAAAGCTGGCCCTTCCATACAGATATATGTACCACCTTTATGTAAACTAATATCTGGGAGATTTAGGGATTCGATCGAGTCTGCTAAAACACCCGCTAACTGATGACAAATCGGATCGCCAAAGGCAATATGTCCGACAATTCCCTCCCCAAAAAATGTACTTGCACGGCTTTTAGTGCGATCGATAAATTGATCCGGTAAAACTAAATCTAACGGCTTAACTTCTGCCTGTAATGAGCCAACAGCCGATGCCGAAATTAGATATTCTACACCGATTTGTTTCATCGCATAGATATTTGCCCGATACGGAACCTCTGTCGGTGTCAGATGGTGATTGCGCCCATGTCGTGCTAGGAAAACAACTTCAACCCCATCCAACTCTCCCACAATGAGATTATCAGAGGGCTTACCAAACGGGGTATCGACAGCCACCTCGCGGACATTGTTTAAGGCGGACATCTGATAAAGTCCACTACCACCAATAATCCCAATTTTGATATCGCTCATTTTGATAATTGATAATTGATAATTACAGATATAGTAGTGGCTCGACACGACTAAAAACGTGGGTAAAGATCTTACCCAAAATATTACCTGTTGTATTTTTCAGAGTTCTGAATACCCACAGTTTTAGTCGTGTCGTCCCACTACTTTCTACTTTCTTTAGTTCTAACTTCCAACAATTGCCCCTATTCCCTATCCCCTATTCCCTATCCCCTATTCCCTATCCCCTATCCCCTAACTCAAGGATTTGGTTTGATTGCATTAATCTTAGTATCGATATCAATTAATGTATCCAACACAATTCTTTTGGCATAAAGCTTCCAGCCCCATTTTTGGATGGCAATAGCGGCGGCTGTACCCCCGATCGCGGCGATAAAATCTAGCGGCTGATTGAGCGAAATCCCGAATAATAACCCCAATCCCGCAATTCCCCAAAACGGGAGTGCAACCGTTTGGCGTTGGGTTTCGACTAATTTGACGATGCCCCCTGTCGGTAATTCTTGCTCCAGAGTGGCTTTGACTGCTTTCTGCTCCGCTAGATTTACCGATAAACCGATTTTACGTCGCAGTTTCTCGATCTTGCGCGCATCACTGCTGTATTGAGTGAGTTCGTCTTCTGCCATCAATACCAGCCGTTCGTACTGTCCCACAGGTTATTAATCCACACTAATATTCATAGATGATTATAGCTCCGTTCCAGTACCGCCTTTTACGTTGGCGAAGCCTACCGTTAGGTACAGACAAATGCGACGCGAACGATTGAAATCGTGGCTCATGTCCCGAATCAATATCCATGAAGAGGCTACGCCAATAAAGATACAATAACGATCGAGTCAGATATTCCCAGCAGCGATCGATTTATGGAAGCCAGTCCCAGCCAGATTAGTCAAGCCGTCCAAAATCTCTACGATACATATCCCTTCCCGCCAGAACCCCTGCTCGACGAACCGCCGCCAGGATTTAATTGGCGGTGGCAATGGGACGCAGCGTATAATTTTTGTACCGGACAGATGCCAGCACGTCGTGATATTCGGATTCTCGATGCGGGGTGCGGTACGGGGGTAAGTACCGATAGCTTGGTACATCTCAATCCCGAAGCGCAGGTAACGGCGATCGATCTCAGTCCGGGTGCGCTCAAAGTTGCTACAGAACGCTGCGCGCGATCGGGTGCAACCAGAGTAGAGTTTTATCATCTGAGCCTGTTCGATGTTGCCCAGCTACCGGGGGAATATGACCTGATTAACTCGGTGGGAGTGCTGCACCATACCCCCGATCCAATTCGGGGAATTCAAGCATTGGCGGGGAAGCTAGCCCCCGGTGGGTTGATGCATATCTTTGTCTATGGCGAGTTGGGGCGGTGGGAAATCGAACTGATGCAAAAAGCGATCGGGATGTTGCAAGGCGACAAGCGCGGTGACTATCAAGATGGTGTCAAAATCGGTCGATCGATCTTTGCGTCCCTCCCTGAAACTAATCGCATTCTCAAGCGAGAAAAGGAACGCTGGGCGATGGAAAATCATCAGGATGAATGTTTTGCCGATATGTATGTGCATCCCCAGGAAATTGATTACAATATCGAGACATTATTTGAACTGATTGATGCTTCTGGTTTAGACTTTGTTGGGTTCTCCAATCCCGATTTTTGGAATTTGGAACGCCTGTTGGGTCAGGCACCTGAAGCACTCGATCGCGCTCAGAAGCTAGATCTGCGCCAACAATATCGACTGATCGAACTCCTCGACACCGATGTCGCTCACTATGAATTTTTTCTAGCCAAACCACCGCTGCCTAAAGCGATCGATTGGTCGCAAGACGAGCTACTATTAGCCGCGATTCCTCATCGTCACACATGTATTGAAGGGTGGGAAAGTCAGAATGTGTTTAATTGTGATTGGAAATTGATTAATCTCTCGGATACTGAGTTTACATTTGTGCAAGCTTGCGACCGGAATCGAGAAGAATTGACAGTTGGCGATCTATTGAAAACGATCGAGATATCTGTAGAGAATGTGCGCTCTCTCATAGCTGATAAATTAATCATGCTTAAAGTTAAAAATTAGGATATCAGCTATCTAATCAGCTAACAAATAGATCGATCTATCGATCCAATTCTCGATCGCGTTCGATGCGATTAAAACCCATCGGTGGGCACTACCCATCGGGAGCATCCCACAAAACTAACAAATAGATATGTCAGTTACCGTTCATTTCTTACCCGATAAAGTCACCGTTACCGCCGAGCCAGGGGAAGCATTATTAAATGTTGCCGAGCGGGCGGGAATTACGATTCCGACTGGTTGTTTGATGGGTTCTTGTTATGCCTGTGAAGTCGAAATCGAAGGGCAAGAAAATCCCGTGCGGGCTTGTCTGGCAAGCATACCAAGCGGTGAAGCGGTGCTAATCGTCCATCGTTACGACGATCCGATTTGGTAATCGAGTGCGATCCTACTGCCATCTTCAGCTTGAGTTAAGTATCTTGGGTTCCATTTTTTAACCCAGCTTACAAATCGATCGCATTTATGAGCGACTTAATAGCTAATGTAACATGCTAATATGTCATACATTTGTAGCCTCGATCGACGGCCAAGAGAGTTGTACCTTACTTTGCTTGGCAATTTTGTCCTGATTCCACTCACAGTGAGGTGTAAAGAGTAGATAATACATTATCTCCTGTCAGTGGTAATTATGAATCTTCAATCTCGCCGGTACCCTTCGATCGCTTATTATCCAGTCTTGATGGCAATCCTAATCGCTCTTTCAGGTTGTCAACAAAGTCCAAAAGCGATCGGGACAAGTGAGGGTGCTAAGGTTGCAGATGGTAATATCGCGCTTCCTTGTAAATTTGGTGAGGATAAGACTGCTACCAACGCATCTGCTAACAAAAGTAAAGTTGTCCTGACGCTCGATGGCTCGGCTTCGATGGTAGGGTATGCCAAGGATGGCAACAGCCGTTATGTCCAAACCCTAAAATTACTAGATAGAGTGTCTTTGGCAGCTCCTGGCGGGGTAGAGTACGCACGGATCGACAGTGGTAGAAAATCGATCGATCGAGCAGAATTTCAAAAATCTTTTGGTACTGGCTTTTATACCGGACAAACTAGTAGATTAGCTGATGCTTTTCCAGATCTGAAGATGGCTAAAAGCGAACAGTTAATCGCAGTTGTCACCGATCTACAACCCGATGATGGCGATGTCAATGCAGTCAGTAAACGGATGCTCGAAGACTATCTCAAGAAGGATGGTTATGCTATCGCTATTTGGGGTGTCCGCAGTGAGTTCGAGGGCAAAGTTTATCCGCCGAATAATGCGCCAGCTTATGATTTTGCTAGTAAATCTACCAATAACGGTCGTCCTTTTTATATTTTACTCTTAGGTCGGTATGAGGCGATCGCGGAATTTACTAAAACGATCCGATCGGCTGATGAAAGTAGTTTACTCAAAAATCGATCGCATCTGACTATATTCACAGCAGATAGAACTATTACTAGTCCTAGTTATTTAACAGCTTCTCAAGATAATTTACCCAAGGGCATGAGCGCGCCTGACTCGCTCTCTCAGGATCGATTTTTAATAGAAAATGGCGAACAGCCAATTCAATTTCTAGAAGTTGATGAAAATAGTAATCCAGATGAACAGAGTTTAAAATATACGCTCAAATATCAAGCTAATCCCGATACGGCAATTCCTGCTCAACTCGAAACCAAGTATCAAGTCCGCAAATATAATGAAGAGAAGGATAAGCCAGCATTTGTAGATAGCTATAATAAATCAATCGTTGATATTAGTTCGAGTTTAATAGGCGATAAATTGGGTGTAGAGATGAAATTCGATCCTGCTAAGATCGATCGAGGTTTATATTATATCACTGCGGATTTGACGGCTCGATCGATCCAAGCACCAGCAATCTGGAAAGAGTGGGATGATGGGGGTAAAAAGGATGGATCTAAAACTCAAGGATTGAATGATTTCCTCAACAGTCTGAGTATCAACACTACTAGCGTAATGAAAGAAAAATCCCCTGTAGTTGCTCGACTCTGCTATGGTATTCAACGAAATTAATTAATCTCAACCGATCGATAATTTAGATTTATACATCATATCAACTTATCTCAATCCTATGTCAGCAGAACATCCATTAATTACTAGCTTAGAGGCCAAAATCAACGACCTACATCGAGATCGATCGACTGCCAAAAAGATCGTAGATAGTAATAGTAAATCGAGCAAGGTTGTATAACAGATCGTAATAATTTGACCGATCTTCAAATTGAAAAAATTCGAGCAGAAGAGAGAGCCAAACTTTTAAAAATCTCATTGTTTGTGCTAGTAATGTTCTCGATTAGTGGTGGCAGCGGAGTTGTCGCAACTCTGGTGATGAGGCACCAACCTGAAGGGGTGCTTGTCACCCCTTCAGGTTGAATCATCCTAGATCTATAGAATTTGGTAGTCAGGATGTAGATCTTGAGTTATGGTACGGGAACAATACATAGGAAGTGTACTATCGCACCACCATGCTCCCTACTGTTGCGGAAGTTATCCGTTTATTTGTGATTCCCATTTTAGGG
>JBBRVB010000315.1:0-5357 GCA_038247275.1 Chroococcales cyanobacterium | reverse complement strand
GCAATAGGGGCAAGAAATCTGCGAAGATAAAGATCGAACAAGTTGGTTCAGATAATGGCGTTTTTCGGAATCAAACCCGACTCAGTGGCACTCACTAGTATTTTTGCACTCCTTAATTTGGTACGATCCGATCGACTATGACTGATAATAATATTGTACTAACTGACTCGCCAACCTCCGAGGCGATTGCTGAAGACCGAGTTTCACTTCAAGCAACTACAAATTCTACAATCGGTGAGATCGCCCGATCGCTGGTGGCTGACGATAATATCTGGGCGGAATTTCTCAAACTCCAAATTTCCGAGCACACCAAACGCACTTACGCTTCGGCTCTAAATGACTTTTTTGTGCAAATGACCGGAGTTAAGGTGAATCCGCACCAGATTCGCGAGTTTTTGAATTTACCCAGCGAACAGGCGATCGCGGTGGTGTTGAGTTATCGGTCGCGATTGTTGGATCTAAATCTATCGCCGAATACGATTAATACGCGATTGGCGGCGATTAAATCATTGGTCAATCATGCCCGTAAATTGAGTCAATGTGGGTTTAGTTTGGAGGATGTGGCTAGTTTAAAGGTGGAGATATATCGGGATACTTCGGGGGTGGCTCCTGATGTTTATCGAGTGATGATTGAGGCGATCGATAGAGAGACGATTGGCGGGAAAAGGGATTATGCAATCATGCGATTGTTGTGGGATAATGCGCTGCGAAGAAGTGAAGTTACTACTGTAAATATTGAGGATTTTCAGTCTGATAAGTTGTGGATTATCCGTAAGGGAAAGATTCAAAAACAGGCAGTCGATCTGGCTGGTAAAACTCGCTTGGCGTTGAATGAGTGGCTGAGTGTCAGAGGCGGAGAGCAGAATCAACCTTTGTTTATTGCTTTAGATCGTCGTTCCTATGGTAATCGGTTATCGGGGCGAAGTTTGGGTTATTTGGTGGAACACTTGGCAAAGGGGGCGGATGTTGAGAAAAGAATGTCGCCGCACAGAGTTAGACATAGTTCGATTACGGCTTATTTAGATTTGAGTGATGGGAATGTGCGGGATGCTCGGCTGTTAAGCGGACATGCGAAGTTGGAAACTTTGGTGATTTATGACGATAGACGGAAGAATGTCCAGGGTCAGGTTTCTGGTAAGTTGGCAGATTTAGTTTAGATAAATCGATATTATGTGATGTCTCCTTTTTGGGGTTAGTTAAACTAAGCGACCATCTTGCGACAGCCGCTTAGTTTAACTAACCCCAACTTGATACCATCCCATGACAGATAAAGCCAGCTCAATAAGTTAAAACTGATGGCGAATATTCCCGTCCAGAAAATACATTTTCGCGCAAAAACTCGTACTTCTCTGGGTTCACAAATTGCAATAATTCAGGATCGCGCACATAAGTCACGTATGACTCGGAAAAATCCTCATACTTGTCAGTCATGGCATAATTCGATACGAAACCAGTACCTTCAATCAGGTTTTTTAGCCAACTTTCGGAATGCAGTGTCTCCCACTGAGAATTAAGATCAGGACTATATTCAACAATATCATCATAGGCATTATGACCAATTTCGTGAATGACGGTATCCACCATGCCTTCAACACCATCAGAGAAACGCGACTCTTCGCAAACGTGGATAGCATGAGAACCACATTCGTAAAAGCCGAGTGTTCCTGGAGAGTCGATAAATAAGGAATGATAAGGATCGAATTCAATCTTGGGACAACCTTCAAAGTGACTTGGTGGTATAGTTTCCGTCAGATAATTAGCCAGTTGTTCATTATTAATTAACTCACAGCCTTCAAAACCACAGATTTCAGTCGAACTGACAAACTCACTGGTTTCATTAACAGTCTCACCGAGGTTTTCTGGATTATTCGTTAAGGATTCAAGCATCTGCACTACCCACCTCCACCTTTTTCAACAAGCAAAATATTCGCTGCCCAGCAAAACTTCGCCGACTAATAGTGTCAGCTAAAGCATTTAAAAACCGCTCGTCATCAGCTTTTACCTGCTCTACTTTTTCAATGAATATCTTTTTACCTTCATTTTCCGACACACCACCACCACGGAGCGGCACACCATTTTCGCGTGCAGCGGCGATTAAATTGTTAAGTTCAGTCAGCAAAGAGGGATCGGAGACATCGACTTGAATCCGATCCGGCGGCATCCAGTGAATTTGACCTACTATCTCGCGTTGCTTGTTCATCAGTTGCATTGCTTTCATGACAATTTTCTCTCCTCAATCGCTAGATCTTGCTTGGCAATTTGAACCCAGGCTGCCATATCATCCTGATCGCCATAGACAATTGCTTGACCGGGACGCAAACGATTCATTAGCTCAGTCTGCGCTGATGTCAGCGTCATGCAGCCACCCATTGCCTGTCGATCGTCGTTGGCAACAAGACGATGAACGATCTTCAAATTCGTGTTCTTAATTGCATCAGGGATTAGGCGTGCCGGAACCTGATCTACTAGGAGTAAACCTTCACCATAGGCACGGATTTCCGACAGCATATTCGAGAACATTTCAGCTACTTTCCCTTGCGGATTGGCTTGCTCCAATGTACCTTTTTGACCATTAAGCAAGATCCGATGGGCTTCTTCAATAACTGTCAAATGCTTTAACTCGTTATCTTGAGACGGAAATTCACCGATATCTGATTGAGCTTGCCGATATTCATAGAGAAATTGCAACAGCACTGACATCGCAAAAGCACGATCGCTATCGTCTCCCAGCAGTGAAAGATTAATCACAACTGGCTTATCAAAAAGATCTTGCCAAGGTGTAGAACGTGGCTGGTCGAACAATTCACCTTTCCAACTACGTCGCAGGCTTTGCAAGCGTGTCATCAGAGCCGCTGTCAGATTAGCTGTTACCTTCTCCTCATATCCTTGTTGTTTAACAACTTCGCGAACGGTGTCATACATGCTTCGCAAAGTCGGTCTTGGCGAGTCTTGTCCAGGTAAATCAGCGTCCAGCCATTTTAGTCTGGAGTAGACTGTAAACAATACTTCCTCTAGAAGTATTGGCAATGACTCTTGCATCGGAAAAGCAGCATTCAGGATTGATTTGAGTCGATCGATGTGAGACAAAATTTGAGGAGTATGCTCTTCATCCAGCCAGATAATGTCTAAGGGGTTAAGACGTAATACATTTTCGAGTTTCTGCCCGCGAAACGACTGAGCACCTGGCATGTAAACTAAAATTCTGTCTGGGCTATCAGGCGGGAGATTGGCATTAACACGCATCGCCCATCTGACATATTCATCTTTGGCAGGCTCGATCAGTAAAAATGGCAGATGACGTTGCTGTAGTTCGCCTAGTATCCGCAAGCAAGTGTTGGATTTACCGCTGCCCGTGATCCCAGTCAGCAAGGTATGCTTAACCAGTGTTTTTAGTGAGAGCGGATACTTGAGAGAAGTTACATCGCCGCCGTCAAGTAAGGAACCCAGGACAAGATCTTCCGATCGAACAGCAGGTACATTTAGACTAAACTCAGCCGTTGCAATCAGCGGGATGCCTGGTAACTGACGCTGGGGGAGATTGACCAACAAAGCTAGTTCTTCGGTATTAAGTGGGGTTGTCAAACTACTAAACGAAGAACCCAGCGGATGCTCTACCCGATCGGCAAGTGTAAATTTCTCTTTTCGCTCCCGATTGACTGCTTGTACTAATCCGATCGAAGGCTGTTGAAAAGCTTGCAAGGCACTTTTGGCAGATTTTGCCCAGACTCTGGTTAAGTCATGAACCCGAATCGGTTCGAGTGCAGTTTTTTCTCCAGTCAGCAAGGCTCTGAGCTGAGTGCCACCCTGTTGAGCGATATCTGGTCTATTAGCTAATAAATACACGCCCACGTTCCAACATCCATCGCTGCGAGATTGCTCGAAGCGATGGATAAATTGTTCTAGTTGGTTTTCTGCGGTCTGGGCATGTGCGCTAACATATTCTTGTCCAAACGCTTCTGCTGTATTTAGATTAAGCGTTGCTGTTTCAGAAAAGCTAGCGGCTATTGCCTCAGAGCTAGTTTCCGTGGTGCCTATAGACATAGTAGAATCTTTCAACTTACCGCTAGAAGTCAAGGCTGCACCTAATGCGAGTGCAAAGCTAAGTGGCGGGAAACGGCTTGCTGTACTATAGGCAGCAAGCCCTAAGATGTTTGATAAATTGTTCTTCTGGTCGTCTTCGCTATTGCTGATAGTCTGTTGGCTAGTCGTTGCAGCAATTGATGTCCCCTTACTCCTACTTATGTTATGCCCTTCACTGTGAGAACTACCTACAGTTGTCGTCTGAGTTTGAGTAATTTTGGACAGAGCATGAACGTAAGTCAACAGATCTCGGCAATTGTGCAAGATATTTTCAACCTCAATTGTGTCAATGGGTTCAGCAATCACCATATAGGTAAAGGGTAAGTCGCGGAAACCCCGTAGAAAACGATCTAAGCTTTGAGGGTAGCCACTTCGATCGCTACCTTTGGACGATGGTATCCCTGTCAAGGCAATCGCATGTCGAAAGTCATTGCGGAGCGGTTGTAATACTTCTCGATCGAAGACAGGATCGTCCTCCTCACACACGGATACCCGCGTACCTGGCCAATTACCTTGCAAGAAATTACCAATATTTTTGATGAAGTCAATACTGGGGTACAGCGAATAATTATGGCTTCTTACCCCCAAGTAGATGTGATTTTCATGTCCATTACTAGTAATCAGGAAAATCAGCGTATATTGTTGGGGCGCATGACAAGCAGATAACGTAGTTTGCAGGGCATTTAGTGCGTGCTCGAACGAGCCACTGACTGACCCACCTATTTGGTTAATCCGTAAAAAACAAGGGTCTTCGAGGAGGATTCGATCCGGCGGGGGCAGGGGCTGGATAAACTGGGCACTCGCAAGGGGAACATCCAGATGTTTTCTGCCCAAGCTAAAAAGCAAGGAGCGAGAGATCAGATTGGCAGTCTGAATTCGTTGTTTTATGGATTGTGAGTCTGCTGCTTGCATAAAAGTTTATGAATGTGAGTAATAAATTTCTCGTGTTTAACCGATCAAAGTTCTCATCTCTTCAGCTTTTTCTTTCAAACTTTTTTTAAATACATTTGTAATCTTATCAGTTAATTCCTGCCTGATTTTATCGTCCTTTTTTAGTTTGGATGTTACTTGAGCAATAATCACTTTACGCTGCTCATCAATATTGGAATAGACAGAACTTGAATTAACACGATTTCTTACCCAAACTGGAATATCCCAACTTGGCATGTTGTCTTTAATAACTTCTTCTGATGCTTCTTTTACTTTTTTAACAGAAGCTCCAGCAGCTGTTACAGTTATACCGAAAGCAGCTAAAATTACCCATCCTACGGGAGTAG
>JBBRVB010000314.1:0-5364 GCA_038247275.1 Chroococcales cyanobacterium | reverse complement strand
GTAATTGCTCAACTGGGGGGAGGTTGACAAAAAGTGAAAAGCCGATAAAGTAACGATATGGAAGAACTTCCCAACCTAAAAGAACTATCAGACGAGGCAAAAGATGCCTTGATAGTAGCGATGTGGGAAGAATTGCGGAAATTAAGGTTGGCACTGGTCAAAAAGCCGAAGAAGACCGCCAAAAATTCCAGCCTACCACCAGCTAAAGGATTTAAAGCACAAGTCAAGAGCAAAGAAAAGCCGAGCGAGGGGAAAAGGTCTGGGAGCATCGGGAGGGAGGGCGGTGGTCGTCCTCTGAGTGAAAACCCAGACCAAATCATTACAGCCTCTGTCAAAAGTTGTACAGGATGTGGAACAGAAATTGAGTCATCATTACAGCAATTAATGCAACGGTATGACTGCTTGGTGCAACGCACGCCGAGGAGACCTCGGCGCGATTGCATCCGCAAAATCGATCTCCCACCAATTCAGCCAATAGTGACAAGAGTAGAAAGATATGGTTGTACTTGCCCAAACTGCGGAGAGCAACAAATTGCCGCAGTCCCAGTGGGGATGGAGCCAGGCAGCCCATTTGGGAGTCGGATTGCGGCATTAGTGACCACACTTCGTTACGGACATGGGATTAGCTACAGCCGGATGCAAAAACTGATGGGTGAAGTATTCGGCTTGGAAATTTCCGAAGGGGCAATCGCCAACCTACTATTGAGAGTCAAAGACCAACTCCAATCGGAGGTATCTGGTATCATCCAACGATTAAGAAGCTCACGACTGGTATGTAGTGATGAAACTAGTGCCAGAGTGAATGGGAAAAATCAGTGGGAATGGGTATTTCAAAATGACCAAGTGTGTTTCCATGTGATTCGTCCATCTAGGGGCAGTGATGTGATTCGGGAGGTGATGGAAGACCATCGACCTCAAGTCTGGGTCTCTGACTTGTTTAGCGCACAGAAGAAGCATCCCGCCGACCAGTGGCAGGTCTGTCTAGCGCATCAGTTGCGGGATTGCCAATATGGGATTGATGCAGGTGATGAGATTTTCGCTCCCGTCATCAAACGGATTCTCCTCAAAGCTGTTGTGCTGCGACGGCGATGGCTAGAGTTGGCACCAACGACGCAATATCAATATCGCTGTCGGCTCAAGCGGGATTTGGTTAAAGCATTAGCCAAAATTCCCACTCACGCAGATGGTCTGAGACTCCAAAAACGTTATGGCGATCTTCGCGAAAATCTATTTTTGTTCTTGGAAGACACGACAATTCCCCCAACTAATAATGCTAGCGAACAAGCTCTCCGCTGGAGCGTCATTTTCCGCAAAGTTACCAATGGTTTCCGCTCTGACTGGGGGCGGGATCTATTCGCTCATGTCCGTTCAATTGTCAATACTGGCAAACGGCAAGGTTTATCTGCTTTTGAAGCGATTCTTGTTGCCTTGAACCCCTTGGAATCCTTATTTCCTGTTGGTTGAGCAATTACAAACAAAGTTGCTAGTTTTTTAGCAAACAGCACTATTCCAAACTTCGTTATATTTGTCCACCATAATCTGTAGACTGAAGTTTGATTCGATCCGCTGGCGACAGTTGGCTTGCCGTTGTTGCCATGCTGGTAGTGCCAGCTCATCAATAGCTTGTGACATCGCAGTTGCCAACTCTACCGGATTACTCGGTGGTACGACCCAACCGGTATCGCCAACAATTAATGCTGAGTCCCCCACTGCGGTAACAATACAGGGTGTCTCACAAGCCATTGCTTCGGCGACTACATTGGGAAAGGCTTCCCCATAAGCACTAGAAAGGACATGTACATCCAAGGCATTCATGACTGCGGGGATGTCATTGCGAACGCCTAGGAGGGTCACGCGATCGCTAATTCCCTGCGATGTCAATAGCTCGATCAACACCTGATTGTCTGCGTCCAAGCT
Organism: Chroococcales cyanobacterium; assembly: GCA_038247275.1. Classification (GTDB taxonomy): domain Bacteria; phylum Cyanobacteriota; class Cyanobacteriia; order Cyanobacteriales; family Chamaesiphonaceae; genus Chamaesiphon. Next base: position 3,447 of record JBBRVB010000314.1, on the reverse strand, counting down.
TGAGCCAACCAACACGCAGTGCCACGGTAACTGGGTTTGAGTCTTCAAGTGTGCCAAGGCTGCAATGAGATTGGGATGATCTTTTTGGGGATTCCAGCGTGCCACTAGCCCGAACAGAGTGGTATGATCGGCGATCTGCCATTGGTGACGGAGTTCGCTGCGGCATTCTGGCTTTGGCGCAAATTCGCTGACATCATAGCCGTTGGGGATCGTGACCATTTTCTGGGGTTGGTAACCCAGTGCGGTATGAACTTTGACACCATCTTGAGAGCAACTAATAATTTGCTGGGGAAATCCCGATACTACCGCACAGGCACGTACAATCAGCCGAGTTGACAGTGCGGTTTTGGCTGGATCGAGATTGGTATTATGAATCCCCCACACAACTACCTTTTTTCCAGCCACTCGGGCGACAGTGCTACCGATCAGGTCACTATGATACATCCAGGTTTGAATCATATCTGGATCGATTTGGCGGATGAGTCGATAGAGCTTGGCGATCCCGGCGACTGTCAAGCGACTCTTGGGCATATCGAGTGAGTGTACCTGTATGCCCAATGCTAAAAGTCGATCTCCATACCAGCCAGTACCCATCAATGAAATCACCTGATGGGTATTTTTGAGATCGGCAGTAATAAATCGGTAGAGAACAGCTTGAGCACCGCCGTCATTAAAGTCGGTAATAATGTGAAGAACTTGCATTCAGTTTATAGATGATGGATTGCTGCTCTAAGTCGCTCTAGTTCAACAAGAATGTTTAGATATTTTTAGCAGTATTTTTTAGCTCATTAAGCGATCTCAAAAACTTAATACTCGATCGGTCAACTTATAATTATTAATTGTCGATAATCGATCGAATCGGAACTTGATGTGGTTTAGAATAATTTGGCAAGAGTTTTACTGATATCTTCTAATAATATCATAGATAAATACCAATATCTAGAGTCTCTGAATCGATCTAAGTTAGGTGGAGAATGTTCCTCGATCCAAAGGTTAAATGCCGATCGAATGACTCACGTATTGAGTCTGGCAGCGGCACTCACCAGACTGAACAGTGGGAAAATCGACCAGACGGGGTCATGATATCGAGTCTAGTCTAGCAAAGATGACCGTCGGTATCTATAGTTAAATTTAGTTAGCAACTTAGTTGAAGAGTGTTAGATTATTAGCCTTCAGATTTCAGTCGATTGAGATCCTAATAGTTAGAATTAAATTGCTAATTTTTAACTAAAATCTAGGTTGAATATATTTTAAATTCAAACGCCCAAACTTTAATTAAAATTTGGGCATTCATTCATAATTCTTTTAGGTATAATTATTTACCGATCTCCACCAATCTCGATCGGTTACAATCGATATCAACTATTGACCATTGTGATGAATACCAGTCAAAACATACTCACTATTAACATATTCATCATTTCCGGGATCTTCACGTTCGCGTTCGCGCATTGTTTCTGCCAAAGAATCGCTAGGTAGGAGCTTTTTATCACCAGTATCTTCCACTAAAAATTCAACTGAAACTTGCACCCGAACTTTCCCTTTGCGCCAGCGACGGGTAGCCAGATCGAGGATCTCACAACTAATCCCTTCCTCGAACCATTGACAGTGTTCGTTGGCAAGTAAGGTCGAACCAGTCATCAGAATCGGAATCTCTAAACCATTTTGACGTAGTTTCTGATCGATCGATCTACCAACTGCACCATCAAAAGATTGACCGATGGCTCGTTTTAGCTTACCAGAGCGAAACATTGCCTCTCCAAAGGCAATCACATCATCATCACCACAATCATAGGGAATAAGATTATTTGTCATAACATTTTTCGCGATCGAAGGTTACTTACTAGATACCATTAACATGATGCCATAATATACTCAAAACAGACCTTTGAGATCGAACCATTATCTGCGGTCGGTATTTCGGCAATTTGACCGAAAGATTAACGATCTCAATTGTTACCGTGTGGTGTATCCGCACGCGATCGATCCAGCGAGATCTGGTCGAGGAGAGTGGGAGTTTAGGTGCCAGTCAAGCTCGATCGATCCAAATGCCACCTCCGCTCCAGCTCCAGACGGCAAGATCGCGGCAAAGTGGGTATTGCTCGATCTCCAATGCAAATGGCGACTAAAATCCGCTGGTTGCCATCCGATCTGCGACTAAATTGGCTCAGACCGATAACGTTGACCCCTATCCGCCGTGTGTAATCTTGAGCTAGAATTGACATTCCGCAAATCTACTTAGATATTATCAGTTTAACTATTACTTAAATGGGATTAAGATCGTGGAAAACAAATTAATGTTGATGATTCCTGGCCCGACACCGGTACCAGAAAGCGTATTACTAGCTTTGGCAAAGCATCCGATCGGGCATCGCAGTGGAGAATTCAGCCAAATTATGGCAGATGTCACGGCAAATCTCAAGTGGTTGCACCAGACCCAAAATGATGTCTTGATGCTCACAGTCTCCGGTACTGGCGCAATGGAAGCGGGCACGATCAACTTCTTCAGCCCTGGCGATCGCGTGTTGGTCGTTCACAATGGTAAATTTGGCGAACGGTGGGCGGAAGTTGCCAAAGCCTTTGCGCTAGATGTCCAAGAAGTCAGCGCACCGTGGGGACAACCGATCGATCCCAATGCCGTCAAATCAGCACTAGATGCCGATACAGCCAAAGCAATCAAGGGAGTCATCGTCACTCACAGCGAGACTTCGACTGGGGTAATTAACGACCTAGAAACCATTAGCAAACATATTACCGCCCACGGTGCATTATCGATCGTTGATGCGGTCACCAGCTTGGGAGCGGTCAATGTGCCGATCGATACCTGGGGTCTAGATGTCGTCTGTTCTGGCTCTCAAAAAGGATTTATGATCCCGCCAGGATTGGGCTTTGTCACCGTTAGTCCCAAAGCGTGGGCGGCATACAAAACTGCGAAGTTGCCTCGCTACTATATGGATTTGGGTAAATATAGCAAAGACGCTGCCAAAAATACCACCCCATTTACCCCACCAGTCAATCTGATTTTCGCACTCCAAGCGGCACTCAACATGATGAAGGTCGAAGGACTAGAAAATATCTTTGCCCGCCATCAACGCCAGATGCACGCGACTCGTGCTGCGATTACCGCGATGGGTTTACCCCTATATGCACCAGATGGGCATGGTAGTCCCGCCATTACCGCAGTTGCACCGACAACCGTGGATGCCGAGCAAATTCGCAGTCTGATGAAGAAGAAATTTGATATCGTCCTGGCTGGCGGTCAGGATGCGCTCAAAGGCAAAATCTTTAGAATCGGTCACTTAGGCTTTGTTTGCGATCGCGACATCCTCACGGCGATTGCTGCCCTCGAAGCAACCATCACCGAACTCGGTCATACTGGAGCTACTCCTGGAGCTGGTGTGGCTGCGGCTGCCAAAGTTTTATTGAAGTAGGGGGTAGGGGGTAGAG
>JBBRVB010000313.1:0-5412 GCA_038247275.1 Chroococcales cyanobacterium | reverse complement strand
AGATCTTCGCGCGAGATTTGGATTCGATCGAGCGACATTCAAACCCCAACTTAGATGGAGGTGTTATAGTAGGAATAACCTCTAGGTTGACACAAGATATACGATGGCTGCGACTAATGGATCTAAACATCAGACGATTGTCCGTCCGCTGCAATACCGAGATATTGACGCGATCGCTAGCTTATGTCAACAGGCTACAGTTCCCGACCCAGCCGTAAAGGTTCAAATCGCGCAACTACTCAGACAGATGAGCCGTTGGTATGCGCCGTTTCAATTCTTAAATATTATCCCCACACCTAGTCTCACCGATCGATCGTTGCTAGTCGCCGAACGCGAGCAACAGGTTCGAGGTGCAATTAGTGTCTCACCATTCAATCGAACTCGCAGTACTTGGCATGTAGAATGGGTAGCGACTGACGCTCACCCCGCCACCGCTGACGAAGTTACAGGGAAAAATGATATTGGCTCCCAATTACTCCGCTATTGCTTCGAGCATATTGTCGATGCTAGTACTTGGGTACTAGAAGTTGATGTCAATGACAATACCGCGCTGGCACTATACCGACAAAACGGGTTTCAACCGTTGGCGGATCTGACATACTGGGAAATTTCGCCCCAACTACTCCAAGAGTTAGCCCAACGCGAACCAGACTTACCCAATCTGCTCCCGGTGAGAAATACGGATGCTCAACTAATTTACCAGTTGGACACCGTATCCATGCCACCATTATTACGACAAGTGTTCGATCGCCAAATCCATGATTTCAAAACTAACCTCGTTCAAACGGTAATTGGCAAAGTTAAAGCATGGTTACAACAAAAGCAGTCAGTCAGTAATTACGTATTTGAGACTCAACGCAAAGCCGCGATCGGTTATTATCGGCTATCGTCAAATCAAGATCGGCAAGCTCTGGGCAGCGACGAGCCTCAAATTCACCAAGCAGAGTTAACAGTTCATCCTGCCTATACCTGGCTCTACCCAGAACTAATGGCGCAACTAGCCAGAGCTTGTCAGTACTTGCCCACCCAACCACTCCAATTAATTTCGGCTGACTATCAACCCGAGCGCGAAGAGTACTTCCAGCAAATCGGTGCAGTCCGCGTTAAACACAGCTTACTGATGTCTCGTTCCGTTTGGCACAAGCTCCGCGAAGCCAAACATCTGTCTTTGGAAAATCTCCAAATTGCGGAAATGCTCCAGAGTCTCCAGCCATCTCGGCAACCATTGCCCAACCGGATTGAAAAAAGCGATCCTGAAGATGTGTCTTAAATTAATTATTAATAATTATTAATTAATTTCGATACATGAGATCGGTTATGGCATGTATCGAGCGTGGAAATAACTGTAGATATCTCACCCAATCGATCTAGCCCTCAAGCTGATAGAATAGAAACCAACTGAGTAAACAGACAGCTAAATCGCGCTCGTCGTAATACTGTATTTAAAATCGAACTTATGATAGTTGCACTGGTGTATTTAATTTTGAGTGGAGCTTACCTATTGGTAATCCCGGGCGCATTGTATCTATACCTCAAGCAAAGATGGTATGTAGCTAGCTCGATCGAACGATTAGTCATGTACTTTCTGGTATTCTTCTTTTTCCCTGGGCTGTTACTACTATCGCCGTTTCTAAATTTTCGTCCCAAACGCCGCACGATCGAGGCATAAATTGAGCTGATGCGGAGAATTGATGTCATTATTGTCGGGATTGTTGTATTTGCGATCGGCGGTGCTGGGTATCTCGGATTAAAGCTGGCGGGCGTAGATAACATCAACGCTGGCATCTGGAGTCAACTAGTTTTAGTTGGCATTATTTTGGCGTGGTCATTTAGCTATGTTTTTCGAGTAGCTACCAAAAAAATGACATATACTCAACAGCTCAAAGACTATGAAGAAGCCGTACTTCAAAAACGTCTAGACGAACTCACCCCCGAAGAGTTGGCCAAGATTCAAGCCGAGATCGAACAAGAACGCCAAGCAGCTAAAGAAAAAAAAGCTTAGTCTCCCAATCCCCCAGTCCTCCAGTCCCCCAGTCTCAATATGCATTCCGTCTCTAGTTGTTTTCAGTCTTTACGCGATCGCGGACAGTGTGCTCTAATTCCCTTTATCACCGCTGGCGATCCTGACTTAGCAACCACAGCTCAAGCACTCAAAACTATGGATGCAGCCGGTGCGGACTTGATTGAGTTGGGAGTTCCCTATTCCGATCCGTTAGCAGATGGCCCGGTAATTCAGGCTGCGGCTACCCGAGCATTAGCAAACGGTGTCAAGTTACATGATGTCATCGAAATGGTGGCGCAAGTCAGTCCCGAGTTAAAAGCACCGATTATCTTATTTACTTATTACAACCCGATCCTCAATCTGGGCATTCGTCCGTTCCTCAGTAAAATTGCAGCGGCGGGAGTCAAGGGCTTAGTAGTGCCAGATTTGCCCCTAGAGGAAGCCGAAGAGTTACTAGTACCTGCGGCAGAAATTGGGATTGAAGTCATCCTCTTAGTCGCACCAACTAGCTCTCAGGAGCGGATCGTCGCGATCGCCGCTAAGTCTCAAGGCTTTATTTATTTAGTCAGTGTGACTGGTGTGACTGGGGTCAGATCCGGGCTAGAAGATCGCGTCGGCGAGATTTTGACCAATTTACGGAGTGTCACTGATAAACCGATCGCGATCGGCTTTGGGATCTCTGCACCAGAACACGCTCAACAGGTGCGAAAATGGGGCGCAGACGGGGTAATTGTCGGTAGTGCTATGGTTAAACGTTTAGCGGCAGGAACGCCCGCTGAAGGGCTAAAATCCATTGAAGAATTTTGTCAAAGCTTGAAAGCGGCGATTTGTTAGCTGCGGCTGTCACTGAAATCGATGAAGTTGTACTTATATTACGGATCGGTAGTAGTAAACAGCATCGATCTAGTAAATTTCGGTAAAATTAGGAGTCAGCTTGTGTAGGTAAACAACCATGCTCGAACTAAGTAGTATCGCCGAATTTTCACGATCGCATTGTGTGGGAATTTGTGCCGTTTTAGTCCCAATCAATTTGTGCTTGGCTGGTATCACCACCTGGTTGGTGGTATTGAATCGATCGCCACGGCTGCTATCTGCGACTGTTGGTGTATCGTTATTGCCAGCGATCTTTTTATTATTACATGTGGCCACCTGGTGGTCGATCGGTGTAGTCATGTTGCCAACGTTTATTTTACCTGCATTGGCAATGATTTGTTTGGCTAATAATGCTTATGCAATAATTGCGCCTCAACACATGAGAACCTTATCTATCGCCATCTGGGAATTTTCAATCGCTAAATATCAGCAATTAGTAGCTAATTAATCGAACCACACCAAGCGATCCAAATTGCTATTCAAGAGCATTAACTAAAAATAATGTCAGTGCTCAAGTTGCGATCGTGAATAGCTAATTGAGAATAGGTAGCAATGATTTGATGTTAAATGCGATCGCTATCGATTAGGAGTGGATATTACCCTTCCAGTTACTTATGATTATTGTCATTAGATTGGACGGTAGTCACAGTTGCTAAAATAAGAATGATGATTTATCATCTTTACTCAGACAACTTAACTTCTATCCAAGTCTAAAATTATGATTAAACGTCGTTCATTTCTTGGATATTTTAGCATCGGTTGGTTGACTGCTTGTTTTCCCGTCGTATTAGCTGCTTGTGCGTCTACTAAATCGGCGACTCAAGCCGATGCTCCAGTTGCAGATGACAAAAGTACAGCTAAAAAAACGGCAGAAGGTTTTACAGTTTTAGGTTCGGTAGCCCAATTAGAAAAAGCTGGATATTTGCAAATCAAAGGAGTTGCCTTATCTAGAGATCCAGCCAATCCCAAGCAATCGATCGCCGTCAATACGAAATGTACTCATAACGGTTGTGAAGTCAAATGGTCGGCTGGAGAAAAAAGATATGAATGTCCTTGCCATGATTCCGAATTTGCCGCCGATGGTAAGGTCTTGAAAGGCCCCGCATCCAGCCCGTTAGCAACCTATCCAGTAAAAATTGTCGGTACTCAAGTCTTGGTAAAAGTTTAGTAGTAAATGAATATAGGTAAGTAATTGACTAGAAGCACTCGATATTGCTTGTAGTTGAAAGTGGACAGTTCACCTCAATCTAAAGTAATATCTTGATGAATTTTCAAACTGCGCGCCCTTATACATTCTTATCGATCGCGGCAGCACTGATGACGATTGGGTTAAAAACTGGGGCCTATTTTTTGACTGGCTCAGTCGGGTTGCTCTCTGATGCGATGGAATCAGGGATCAACCTGGTGGCGGCACTGGCTGCATTTTGGGCACTATCTTTCGCCGCTACCCCTGCCGATGAAGATCACCCCTTCGGGCATAATAAGGCTGAATATTTTTCGAGTGGACTAGAAAGTATTTTAATCGTCATCGCCGCAGTCGGAATTGGGGTAGTTGCGTGGGATAGATTATGGTCGCCGCAACCGCTCGAACAGATCGGGTTGGGGCTATTTTTATCGCTGATTGCCACGGTTATTAATGGCGGTGTGGCTTGGGTGCTATTGCGTGCAGGGCGCAGATTGCGATCGATTACACTCCGTGCGGATGCTCACCATTTGCTCACGGATGTCTGGACTTCGGTGGGCATCACGGCGGGGATTTTTTTGGTCAAACTTACTGGCTGGATCGTTCTCGATCCGATTATTGCCTTACTGGTGGCTGTAAGTATTCTGGTATCGGGAATCCGGCTACTGCGAGAGACTGGTGCAGGGCTGTTGGATACCGCAATGCCAGTCGCCGATCGCGATCTGATTGCCAACATTTTTGGTGTTTACGAGCAGCAAGGAATTCGTTTTCACGCCCTCAGAACGCGGGTATCCGGTTCGCGTGGGTTTGTCACATTTCATCTGTTGGTACCGGGAGAATGGACGATTCAACGGGGGCACGATCTGTGCGAAGAAGTAGAACAACAGATCGTTGATGCTTTGCCTGGTACCAATGTCGTCGCCCACATGGAACCGCTTGAAGATCCTAAATCATGGACAGACTTGGAACTCGATCGAACATTATCATCCTAACCCGATCGCCGTAAATCATCTGTGATTTTAGGTATTTCAAGGCTTAGAGCATCGCCAGTATTTAAAAACTTATCAGCTTCAGCCAGCGGAATGCGGGTATTGACGGCTAACCGATAAAAATGGTTGAATCTGGATCTATTAACTTCTGGCGGAAATGTTAGCTGACGCTGTTGATTAAATATCTGTTGAAACTTAGGGCTGACATTACCAGTAATCGAATCACGCGTGGGTACGCTACAACGCTGACAGGGATTAACCCCATGAAACCGCACATCTCCCAGTTGAAAATTAATAACTTCCCCAGCCGCACCAAATAATCGATCTTCCCAAAAAGCTGGAACGCCAGTTAGTTCCAAATTAGT
>JBBRVB010000312.1:0-5424 GCA_038247275.1 Chroococcales cyanobacterium | reverse complement strand
GATAAAGATAATTTACCCACACTGAGCCGGGATACTTTTGAGAATCTCCTCAAGGAACGTACCGATCTGTCCCCCCGCGATGTCAAGAAAATCGTCGATGAACTCGATGGCTCGTGGAAGGGTACACTCGGCGGGATGAAACCGAGCGGCGGCTTCAAGCAACTGATGGATTTGGTCAAGTCTGCCAAGCCCCAAGATCTGCTTACTGGTGGCTTTTCCCAGCAACTCGATCGAGTGGTCAAGGATCTGGGTAAAGGCGAAAATTCCAGTCAGTTAGAGCAGGGATTGGGTGCTCTGATGGGGGTTGTCTTAGGTCGGGTGGACTTATCCGATCTGGATGTTGAAAAAATTAAGGGTCAGCTCAAAACGGCACAGTCACAGATCCAGAATCAGGCTGGCAAAGTTACTGATAAGGTGCAACCACTTTCGCCCGGTGCGAGTGTCATTCGGGCGGATGTCGAACATTATTTACGGGATACTTACTCCTGGCAACTCACCCCAGAGCGGATCGAGCGAGAGTTTCGCGACCGGCTTTACGATCCTAATGCCGATGCCCGCACCATTCGGCAGAGTTTAGAGACATTCAAACCTGAAGAATTTACCACGATTCTCCAATCGCGGGGCGTATTTACCACCGCAAAAATTGCCGAATTGACGGGTATTCTCGATCGCGTCCGCCTGCAAGTATTGGCAGAAGTTCGCGCCGCCGAAGCTGCGGGAATGCTCCAAAAAACTCAGAATGCGATCGATACCTATTTGCGATCGACTCCCAAACAGCAACTACTATCGAATCAAGCATCCCAGGAATTTAAAACCCTCCTCACCGATGGCGATGCCGATCCGCAAGAGCTACACCAGCGGTTGTCCATCATCAAACAGCATCGTTTGACCGTACTCCAGCAGCGCAACGATCTGACCACAGCGGAAAAGACCCAAATCGCCCAAACCCTCGAACCGACGATCTCCGTCGCGATCGCCGATACCGAAGGACTCCAAAAAGGGATCCAGGCGCGAGTTGGTACCCAGTGGCAGCAGGTGCAAGAATACCTCCGCAACACGGGTAAAGACGAACTTAACCCCGATGGCATCAAACGCGACATCCAGAAGCTCCTAGACGATCCTCAAGCGGGTCTACATGACATCACCCATCGCGCTCGGAGCTTCGATCGAGATACCTTGGTGCAACTGCTGGCACAACGTCAAGATCTCAGTCAAGACCAAATCAATGGGATCTTGGATGGCGTGGAGTCCAACTGGAAACAAGTCACCCACGCGCCAGCGGCTCTCGCCGACAAAGCCAAAGCCCAGTATGAGGATACCACCAACGCGATCGCCGATTACCTCCGCCGCACTGGCAAATCCGAGCTAAATCCCGACGGGATCAAACGCGATCTGACGACCCTGCTCCAAGACCCCAAAACTGGGCTAGAATCGATCCGCGATCGATTGGGTCAAATCGATCGCGATACCTTGGTGCAACTACTCAGCCAGCGGGATGACCTCACTGAAGCCGAAGCCAATGAAGCAATCGACCACGTCCAAGACACGATCCGGCAAGTCCTGGGTACCCCGCAGCGGCTAGCAAGACGTGCCAAATCCAAAGTCAACGACTTCCAAACCACCCTCGAAGACTACCTTCGCAATACCAACAAACAAGAACTCAATCCCGACGACATCAAACGCGATCTCGGTTTACTCCTCCAAGATCCGCGCCTCGGCTTAGAACACCTCGGAGATCGACTCCAGCACATCGATCGTGCCAGCATGGTAGCATTACTCTCCCAACGGGAAGATATTTCCCCAGCCGAAGCCGAGCAAATAGTCGATCGAGTCCTCGCCGTGCGCGATCGATTTACCCAGCAGCTCGAAACCATCAAAGCCAAAATGCAATCGGTCATCGATGGCATCTTGGGTAAAGTCCGCGACTACCTCAACGCCCTCGAACGCCCCGAACTCAACTACGATGGCATCAGAACTGACGTTCAAAAGCTATTTGACGACCCCAATGCCGGATTCGAGGCATTGCGAGATCGACTCTCGCATTTCGATCGCGATACTTTAGTCGCCGTCCTCAGTTCGCGCGACGATATCTCTCAAGCCGATGCCAACCGGCTGATCGATCGAGTCGAAGAAACCCGCACCAATGTCCTCCACCGCGCCGAGCGCATCCAGACCCAAATCCAGAGCCGGCTCGACGATCTCAAGCATCAAGCCAAAGCCCAAGCCGAAGCCACCCGCAAAGCCGCTGCCACCGCCGCCTGGTGGCTCTTTGGCACCGCCCTTGTCTCGGGTATCGCCGCCGCGATCGCTGGTGCCCTCGCTGCGACACCAATTCTGGTCTAGGGTTCAGCAGTTGGCAGATCTGTAGGTTGGGTAGAGTGAAGCGAAACCCAACATCCACACAGTCGATTCCTGAGTGTGTTGGGTTTCGCGGGCTTCTACCCAACCTACAGATATTTTCAAGACTCCCAAATCCCAACTCCCACTCCCAACTCTCTTGAAAAGGTGCTCTACTTGCGGCGCACTTCGGTTATTTTCCCCGTCCATGAAGGTGCGACAAGACAGGGGTTTCACCTGTTCCCGCACTTTTCGCTCCCAACTCCATCACTATCTGCCAAACAGCAGGAGGCTCTAAACCCCTGCTGAACCAACCAAACAACACACCCGATCGAGGATCTACCTTTTGATAGATACCCGATCCCCGAGCCATGTGGTAAGATTGCAAAATCTTAGAAGCCAGAGCTAGATAGCTCGACATCAGCGAGGAAAATATGACGATCGAACGTGGTTCCAAAGTTCGGATAATGCGCCCAGAATCATACTGGTTTCGGGAAGAAGGAGTGGTCGCAGCATTGGATAAGAGCGGTATCAAATATCCAGTCATCGTCCGGTTTGAAAAAGTTAATTATGCAGGTGTCAACACCAATAACTTTAGCTTGAGCGAGCTAGTCGAAACAGCCGCACCAACCAAAAAAACCCAATCGACTGCCGCATCTGGTGGTAAGCAAACCACGATCGAGCCAGCTACCCGCCGCACGGGACAGGGTGACATGAAGGATAACGTCAAATCTGGAGCCAATCCCGAAGCACCATCTGTCGATAGCACAGCGGTGGAAGGTGCTCCCAATCAGGGTACAGAAGCTCGATAGTCAGATTGTAGTTGCCCCTAGAGGATTTAGGCTTTGGACTTTAGGCTTTAGGGGATGACACGTTTGGCTAGGTGACAGATCGTAGCTCAGATCGTCACTGCCGGATTGTGAAGATTTTTATAAAAATAGGTAAGCGTAATCGATAAATTGCGCTTACCTATTTTTATTTGACTAAAAATCTATCTTTCGGTCGATCTGATAGTCTATCTTTAGAGGCTGTAGATTTTCTAGTGGAAGTGGCTATGATTGGGTGGTAATTAAAGACAAAATGTATCACCAATGACTGAATTAATCAACACAATTAAAACACAACTTCCATTTAATCTCCGAAGATTCGGCAGAGCAGTACTAAGTTTACTGGCAGTTGTCTTATTATTTACAAGTACGGCTTGTAACAACGGGGAAATGAAAGCCAAGGTAGATCCTACCAGAGTCGAAAATCCTCAACCTGGACAACTTACCGAACTATATAAGCCGATCGCTCCTGCCGAAGGTGGCATGAATAACTATAGCGATATCGATCCCAGACGGAACACTACTGATGCAAAAGCCAAAGCCGATAAACTGATCGAAAAAACTGAGAACCTCCAAAAAGGTGACACCAATCCCTTCAAACAACTTGGTAAAAAATTGGATGATAAAGGGATTCCCGAACGGGTTGGTGAGGGTGCCGAGCAAGTAAATCGATCGGCGAAAGAAACCGCTGAAGATGTTGCCAAAGGTACCAAGAAAGGCTATCAAAACCTCAAAGAAAATACTAAATCCTTTGCTGATGATGTCAAGTCAACAGCCGACGATCTAGGCGACAAAGCTCGGGATAAAGCGAGCGATCTCAAAAACGATATTCGCAAAGCCACCTAAGCCAAGGAATATTCGCCAAAGAAGATGAGCATTGAATCTGTTGTCGCAACAAAACCCTACAACTTGTCGCTGGAGGTACCGCCACTACCACAGTGTGAAATGAGCGTCATCATTCCCGTCAAGGATGAAGCCCAGACGCTCACCCACACCCTCAGTGCATTTGCCAATCAGACTTGTCTGAATCGGCAACCATTGAACCCCCTCAGCTACGAAATTATTGTCTTAGCTAATAATTGTACTGATGAGTCTGCGGCGATCGCTCGTCAATTTGCGAGACGGCACCCACAGCTAGCCATACACGTAGCTGAGATAACTTTACCACCCGATCGAGCTTACATCGGCTACGTCCGCAAACTGCTGATGGATGCAGCCTATCATCGGCTGATGAGCTTGGGCAAAGGACAGGGAATGATTGCGTCAACAGATGGTGATACTCAAGTGGCTCCAACTTGGATTGCGGCTACTTTACACGAGATCGCTGGCGGTGTCGATGCCGTCGGTGGGCGGATTATCACCGATCGTCAGAGTCGTCATGCCCTCCCCCTACAAGCAAAAACTTGCTTCTTGCAGGAGGTTAGCTACCGCTCGCTCGTTGCCGAGATGGAGTATTACCTCGATCCCGATCCTTACGATCCACTACCGCGCCACTACCAGCACTATGGCGCGAGTCTAGCAGTAACTGCCGAGATGTATGCCAAAGCTGGTGGGATGCCCCCAGTTCGCACACCTGAAGATGAAGCATTTTATCAGTCGTTACTGCGAGTAAATGCCCGGTTTCGCCACAGTCCGCTCGTGCAAGTAACCACATCTGCAAGGGCTTCAGGGCGTTCTCCGGTAGGGTTAGCCAATCAATTGCGGAAATGGGCGGAAATGTCTGTTGATTCGGCTCTGAAAGTCGAGCCAGCCGCTGCGACGATCTCTCGGTTTCGATCGCGACGCAAGCTCAGATTTTTGTGGCAAAAGTCAGCTTCTGGACATGTTCGGATATCTGCTCCAGAAATCGAGCCACTAGCTCAAAAATTAGGTGTTGGTGCTGATTGGTTGCTTGATGAATTGGTACAACACCACACCTTTGGCGGACTATTTGAAAAAGTTACTCAGCATCAGCATCACACCTGGTTGAGTCGCTGGCAACCGATCGATGTTCAGATCGCCATTAGTGACTTACGCCAATATATTGCCCGCTTAAATCAGCGCACTGCTTGACAAGATCGTTTGATCTAAACTAAAAGAGTTATCGTTACTATTACCGGAGATTAAGATGTTTTTACAAAATAAAGTTTCTGCTACTACTGTCGAAGTAAAAGATCTCGAAGTACTATTTAATCCCCTCAGAAATGAGATTGAAGGAAGAATTCAAGAAGGTGAAGAAGAACAAGATCCTCAATCATTTGCCAAACAAGATTTAGCATTT
>JBBRVB010000311.1:0-5443 GCA_038247275.1 Chroococcales cyanobacterium | reverse complement strand
GTGACACCGAGTACACCGCTATCGGAAGCAGTCAAGCTATTAGTCGATCGACATATTGGTGGTTTACCAGTCATCGACGATGAGGGAAAATTAGTTGGTGTAATTTCTGAATCCGATTTAATGTGGCGAGAAAAAGGTCCCGAACAGCCACCGTATATGATATTTCTAGGTGGTGTAATTTATTTTCAAAATCCCCTTACTTATGAGCGAGATTTGCACAAGGCTCTGGGGCAAACAGTAGGGGAAGTAATGACACCTCATGCAGTTTCCATCTCTGCTGATACTCCACTCCCAGAAGCGGCTAGAATCATGCACGACAAAAAGATTCACCGTTTATCAGTGGTAGATGAAAATAACCACCCGATCGGCATTATTACCGAAAGTGACATCGTTCGCGCGATCGCAGCGGTATAGATTTTTAGACTCGAAGCTCCAGCGAAGAAAGTACACCCAAGAATAAATCCAAAACCCAATCTTCTCAAAATCGATCGATGAGAATTTTGGGTTTTGCCATCTTCAATTCTCTCTTAATAATTCCTGGCATTACCGAATCTCAACAATTAGATAATGTTGTAAATGTATAACCCCTCAGTTAAAACAGGAACATCTCACTTTCTAGATGTCCCCCACATTATCTCGATCGAAACCAATTAAAATCAATTACTACGCGTTACAACTAAAGCATTTACTGATTGACTTTTTGTAGCTGGATTTGGTTGCTTATACATCCAAAGTTTCACTGACTTCTTATCGGGGGCGATACAGGCATAAAATCCCAGTCGTTTGGTGATAATTGGTGCAGCATCGTTGTAGCTAGTCTCACAAGGGACTGTAGCTTGCGCTGGGGCGATATCGCTAATGCGATCGATTAGCACCTCGTTATAGTATTTTACAGTTGCAGTGGGTGGTATTTGGGTAACATCCTTGCCATTACCATCACTATAATTCCCATTTTGCAATAGAGTTGGTCCCCAGCGATAAATTACTCTAGATCCCACCCAGACACTAGCATTGGGTGGATCGGCTAAATAATACACGATTGGCTGAGTTAAGCCACTATTTGCAGCAGGGTATAAAACTAAAATCACTTGAGGATCGATGCTCCCTGATGCTTGGCGAAAGCCACGATCTTTGATAAGTGATGAAATGCTATCGGCGGTGATTTGCTGAGACATTTTGATTTCATCAGTCATGAATGCCAGTGCTTGTTCGAGTTCGAGTCGATCTGTCGTTTCGATTTGACTGCGTTGATTGGCTCTCATGAGTGCATACAATCCGCTTCCTGTCAAACTAATAACTATCCCTGTAATCGCGATCGCTACTAGTAATTCAACTAATGTAAACCCCTTTTGATTCACCAATTTATTTAAAAATATCCAATCTTTAAATTTAATCATATCCGATCGCTCTTCGATTATTAATTATCAATTATCAACTTAGCTTTCTGCCCGCTGCCAATAGCTAATTGGATTGATTTGTGATGGTTGTTCTGGTTTTGAAATCCCAAAATCCGACCAATTCCCAGTCTGAATAATCGGTAGATTATTCGGACTACTCATCGAATCCCAACTGTTAACCCAAACTGCACCAGTCAAATTTTTGCTGGGATTAGGTGGGTTGGAGATAACACTTTTAGCATTGGCAAATGGCGCGTGAATAAATGCGGTAATCGATGCGGTGTCTTTGATAGTTAATAGTAGGGTTTGGGGGCTACCATAGATGCGGAGATTGGGATGAGTGGTATTAACCTTGAGAGTCTGACTACCAGCTAAATCGATATTACCTTTGAGATATAGATTGACTTTTTGACCGGGAGTAACATTTAATGCGATCCGATCGAGATCGTTTAATTTGATTGAGTGTTTGGAGCTAGAGTTATCAATTTCTACTAGGTAATGATATTCATTATTTGCATCGGGTAGATCGGTCGAACTTGGTCTGGGGAATTCGATCGAACTAGTAATAGCTGGTAAAGAGATTGCGTTATTTGGAGCCACTTTAGCTGGTGGAATCGGGGTAAATGGATCGGCAACAATTTCGCCGCTGGGTATACTACCAATTAGCGTAATATTATTTAGATCGATCCCGGCGATACCATCAGCATCAACAATCGGTAATTGCGGACAAGTTACTCCTTGAATTTGTCCGGTAATTTGATGAGCTGGATGAAGGTTAAATGTGTTTGCCCACAATGCTGGCGGTGCTATTTTGGCTGACTCACTCCCGATCGGAATTTTGACAACAAGGGTGTTTTTAGCAGTATTTTGAGCATTATAATAACTATCGACTTCTCCAGCTATAGTCAATTTACCAATCCCATTTTGGTATTGATAATCAACAATTTTATATCTACCTTTGCGAGGATCGCTAGGATCTAAATCGATCCAGGTATGTGTTGTAAATAACCCCGCTTGAGTAGTTACCGAAGTGAGATTGATTAAATGACAACCGGCTTTAACTGAAGGTAGTAGCGCGATTGTATTCGACCAAAGTGGTAAACTTTTAGTTGCCAAGAATCGATGTCGATCGAGAAATGATTGAAATCGACCTACTCCAGCTTCAGAAACACTTAAGGCTCGATCGATCTCGCGTTGTGAATTGGTCGTCATGCGATCGCTCTGAGATCGGCCGATGATACTAGCTGCGACAATCATCATCACCAAACCCATCCCTAAAGCTAGCGGGGTAGCAAAGCCAGCTTCACTCAGATGGCGATCCTTATCCGCGATCTGTATCCAGTAAGATTTCCAAGTTTTTACTAATTTATCTTTCACAATATTAAATCTTGAGCTTGTTACAAAGCTTATTCGCAGGATCGTAACTACCCAATCGAATAATTCCCAGTGGTGCCGAAATAGTCAAACAGCGATAATTGGGACTATCTGCAACTTTCAAAACCACAGATTTATTATTAGTAGTATGACCGCGAATCCCATACTTAATCTCGCTATTACCCGTATAACTAAGATCGATTTCAGCCGGTAAGATCCGATCTCCAGTTAACAAGCACCCCTGTTGTCCGACAATTTTGCGATCGATTTTATTTAGAGTTACAGTACAACCGCGATTGCGGCGAATTGCCTCTCGTTGTGCTTCTTGGAGACTGGCTACCACCATCTCTGTGGCTTGGGCTAACTTGGCACGATTTATCGCCGCGCTCACACTGGGAATCGCCATCGCCACTAAAATTCCGCCGATCGCTACTACAATTAAAGACTCAACTAATGTAAACCCGACATCTTTACTGACACTGGAACGCGGCATCAGGTATGACCTCAGTATATAAGTGGAGAATTGGTTGCTCTAAACTGCCTCCAGTCGTAGGAGTGACGGTATATTGAATGCCGAGAATTTTGGCGTTAGGATTGTCTGGTGTGATGGGAATGCTCAGTGTCCGCGCGATTTGAAATGTTCTACTCGTTTGGCTGGTAGCTAGTAGCGGCGTGAGACTATAATCGGTAATTCCGGTGACATTGCCCCCAGCTAAATTATCCCTGATGAGGTCGGCAAATCCGAGATCGGGACTAACTGGACGACACCGGACGCGCTGAGTACCCATCGGGAGCTGGTTGATGGCAATTTGAGAGCGCATCTGCTCGATGTCTGCTTGAACCCAACGGTTCGCTTCGGCGACTTGTAATGCTTTTGTCTTGAGCAACATGGCTACCAGTATTCCCTGCATCGCCACGGCGACAAAGGTGGTAGTCAATATGATGGCGACTAATACTTCTGAAAGGGTAAACCCGCCTTCTGGAGCCGTAGAGCGGCTAATTAGCAACCATTTATGGTTAGCAGATCGGTTGAATCTGCGGCTGTTGGTGCGCGGCGGGAGGCTTTGGCTGCCGAGCGCGGATGTCAGTGGGTGGGCGGTAGCGGGACATTGAAGTCGCGCAAATAGTCGAAATCGCTGGGGCTGGATTGTGTGCATGAAATTGACAGCCAGATACCCCCAGCGGGGGATCTAGGAACCTAGAATTTGTTGAGGTTGATACCTGCATCCTTGGCCATTGCTGCCAAACTTTTGATTTCTAAAGTTTTGATTGCTTTTGTGGAGAGTTTTAATCGGACGAAGCGGTTGCCCTCTGCCCACCACACTCTTTTCCACTGCAAGTTAACTTGCTGTAGTTTTTTGGTGCGGTTGTGAGCGTGAGAAACTGCCATCCCATTGTTGGCTCTTTTACCTGTCAGTTGACATACGCGAGACATAAAAACCTCCTACTCGATTGCTGTTCGTAAAATGATGATACAGCCTCTCATTGTAGCTAATTTTCGGGCGGATACAAAACTGAAAATTTATAGGTGTGGAGCAATCGACCACGGATGTAGGTCTCATGCTGTCAATCCTAGCCCGGTATCACAACATACCACAATCAGCAATTTACCTAAAATTAGACCCAAATAAGTCAGCCATTAGTCTAAATCCGCAAATTCGATTGCACCTTGTCTGAGCAATTTCCAGCCAGAATCGTGCCATTGAACCACTGTTGATGGTGTGCTGGCAGTCGGGATGACATCGAGATCGAGGGTAAAGACTTGTGGGAAACTAGCCCCAATCGCTGCCATTGTCAGTAATGGCGGTGCTCCCGATAAATTTGCACTAGTAGTTGCCAAAGCACCCGTCTGACGGAGGAGCGTGCGGGCGATCTCACAATCGGGTACTCGCAAGCCGATGGTATTTGTGCCGAGCGGATTCATCACGGCTGGAATCGAGTCAGCGGCCGGTAATACTAGTGTCAGCGCACCTGGCAAGTATCGCTCGGCGACTGCTTGCCAAATTGCTAATTCTCGATCGCTTCCCGTGGTAAATTGCCAGAGATCGGCAATATCCCCTGCCATCAAAATTAATGGTTTAGCTTGGGAGCGTTGTTTGGTTTCAAAGATCGCTGCTGCATGTGCTGGCAGAGTTGCCAATGCTGGTACAGTATCTGTCGGAAAGCTAATGATATTACCATTAATAGCAGCAGCGATCGCCCCATTTAGATCGACGTTTGGCACGAGATGATGATGTAAATAATTGAATAATTAATAACTATATTTTAGTTGACGATCGCTAGTCTCGTTGAATGATGCCTAGCATTCCCACCCCAACCGTTATCAAGCCCAATCCGATCCAAACTCCTTCGGCTGCCACATTGAGCCGATAGACATTTTCCCGATGAGCGGCGATGAATAGTTCTCTTTGGTTGGCTTTGGCAACAACTAACTGTTGAAAGTTCTTTTTCGCTGCTGTGAGTCTGAGCAAGTCAGCATAGCCCCAATATCCTGACAGAAATACGCCAGTAAAGCCCGGAATAATTAATAGTGTCAGAAATGCTAAATTTTTCATGTCGATCGGAAGTTGCAGATGTGATGCATCAATTTAATTTTACTGCCAATACATAACATTTATATTCAACCGCAACGTCTCGATCGAAAGTGAGTATTTTGGTGCTAATCGATCGAG
>JBBRVB010000310.1:0-5459 GCA_038247275.1 Chroococcales cyanobacterium | reverse complement strand
GTCTGGAATACCACCGGCGGTGATTTTCATCAATTAACCGCCAGTGACCCTCGCGTCACCGCACATCTGAGTCCAGCCGAGATCGAGCATTGTTTCGATCCGATGCAACATCTCAAGCACCTAGATGAAATCTATCAACGCCTGAGCATCTAAGTTCAAATATTTAGTCTCATTCAGATAACCTGTAGGGGTAATTTATGAATTGCCCCTACAGGTTATTTGAGTCGTTCGGACATTACCAGATTAAACAACAGTAATTAATCTAATAAACTAGCAACGATCGCCGCTAATTTATCGGCAGCACCCGCTTCACCCCGAACTTGGCGTAATTCTGCTTTCATAGTCGCTAATTTTTCGGGATGTGCGAGATAATCGAGCGTGAAATCAGCGACAGTTTTTGCGTCTAGACGACCGAGTAATTCTGGGACGATTTCTCTTTGTTGTGCCCAAATATTTGGCCATGATAGTTTGCGATCGCGAAATTTATAGTACAGAATTGAATTAATAATTTTGGCGATCGGAGTACCGACTAAAGGTAAATTGACAACGATCCCTAATGCCCCATCCCAGGCGCGCATGGCATCTATTTGTTGGGTAGCAATCAAAACTATCATCGGTACCCCTAACGCGCCTAATTCAGCCGTATTTGCCCCGATCGTGGTCAGACACAGCGTACATTCTAAGAGCAAAGCGTGAGCGGGAAACTCTGTATAAAGAGGAACTGTCAATCCGTTACTTGTCTTGAGATAAAGCTGGTTTCCATTTTGCTCTAGGGTAGCAGTAGCACCATTGACCAAAGCAATGACGGGGTTTTTGGTAGGATCGGCATAGCTGGCTAAAGTAGCAGGATCGATCGTTGGTGCAACTGGAATCGCAAATTTGACACGCGGATTAGCCGCTTGAATATATTCGGCAATTGCCAGCATCAATGGCAAGCCCATTGCCAATTTTGCTGACTTAGAACCAGGTAATAATCCGATCTTAATATCATCGTTAGTGTGAAGATTTGGTTCGGGGTCGAGATCGGTTTGACTCTCAACCATTAAGTCCCCAACGACTGTAAATCGATCGAGATATTGTGGCTTCACTTGAGCCATAACTTCAGCATTCATCACGGCAAATCGATCGATTAAATTGTGCCAGCGTGCTTCCCATTCTGCATACACCACTGTTTGATAACCCAACCGTTTACCGATGACAACTGGAAAAAACTGATCTCCACCCAAAAAAATAATTATCCCTCTAGTTCGCCAATCCCAATTGTCCGCAGTTTTACCCCACACTAAAAAATTAGTAAAATATTCGGCACCTTGGACTCGATCGATCTCAGGATAACTTGCCAAAATCTGGACTTCTTTACCGCTAGCATTCGGACATGGTGACAAGATCGCCGAAATTCTGACCCTAGATCGATCGATTCCTAACTTAGCACGTAATGCTCTGACTACGGGACGCACCCACGTTGTGACCTCGCCAGGGCCATTCGAGAGGATAATAATATCGATCGGCTGGATAGTGTCGGGCATGTTTTAATCTGGCAGTGTGGGAACATCAAACGCAATACCCATAGTATCAATTATGGGTCTGTTTGCCGCGATCGGGTGAATTGCGCTAGCTTAACGGTGAGCGATAAAAGAGCGAAATGCATAAAACATCACAGCATCGATCGAATCGATTGCGGGAAAATGGTGTCAGTTGTTTTTGATCGATCGGATGCACAAGATTCCTGACTGGTATATTCTCCCAAGTGCGGCATACACGATTAGTCGGAAACAAATTAAGCATTATAATTTTTTAGATAAAAGACCAGAAAATGGTGATGTTGTCTATGGCAAAATTACACGGATCGGTCAACATGCCGAACTAGAAAATAAGTCAGGTAGAATTCACAGGCTGAATGAAGGCTCGACAGCCATCTTTGTATTTGGCAATCGCTACGCACCTGATTTTTATGAAGGAACGATCCCAAAAACGATGGAAACCAAGGTCGATCTTTTAGCCCGATCGGGTATTATTGGGAATGTTCAAGTAAAAAACTCATCAGTTAAAGATCCTACTCAGGTTAAAATATTAGGATATATCTGTGACTCCAGCGGTGAAGTAGTAAACACCCGCAACTATTCATTAATCAAGCCTAAGAAAACAGATAAAAAAGAAGACAGATCTAAGTTAATCTTATTTGTCGGGACTAGTATGAACTCTGGTAAGAGTACTAGTGCAACGGCTTGTTGTTGGGCACTAACCACAATGGGATATGATGTTCGAGCTTCAAAGGTGACTGGTACTGCTAGCCTTAAGGATATTTTGCACATGCAAGATGCTGGGGCTTCGATCGTTAATGACTTTACACATTTTGGATTTCCATCTACTTATCTATTAGAAGAACAAGAAGTAGTAAAAATATTTAACGATCTCGATCTTAAATATGCCAATAATCCTAAAAACTATTGGGCGGTAGAATTAGCCGATGGTATTCTCCAAAGAGAAACAGCACTATTACTCAACTCGCCTGATGTTCGATCGCGTATTCATAAGCTAATATTTGCCGCTCATGATACGTTTGGGGCAATTGGTGGACTAAATATTCTCAAGCATGAATTTGGGTTAGTTCCCGACGCAATTTCTGGAGTTTGTTCTAGTTCCCCACTATTTTTGCGCGAACTATCTGAATTTACAGATATTCCTGTATTTAATAATATCGATTATAGTCTCAAGCAATTATCAGAACTATTAATTTAGTTTGGATTTGTAGGAGTGGTCACAATGCGGTTTTATGTGGTTGACAACGACCATAATAGAGATTTTTAACAAACCCGCCCACCCCACAAATAATAGTAATTATTTGAATTCAAGCGAAGATCTGTACCCCTCCCAACCTCGCCTTTATGAGCAGGAACGAAAAAGGATAGGTCTAGATCTAGACCTATCCTTAATATTTATTCTACCTAGAAATTACATTTTGCCCATTTGAGCTGCTACTTCATCAGCAAAATTGGATTCTACCTTCTCGATCCCTTCACCGAGAATAAAGCGAGTGAAGCGGTTAACTGTAATCGCTTCGCCCAACTGTTTGGCAGTTTGTCCAATTAACTCAGTAACACTGATATTTTGATCCTTAATGTAGGGTTGATCCAATAACGTCATTTCTTTGAGCCGCTTGTCGATACGTCCTTGGACGATCTTTTCTTTGATATTGTCAGGTTTATTGGCAATATCGTCGCGTCCCATTTCGATTTCTTTTTCCTTACTGGCGATCGCTTCGGGAATTTCCGCGACATTGATATACTCAACGTTGGGACAAGCTGCAACTTGCATTGCCAAGTTCCGCGCTAAAGCTTTGAAATCGTCGCTATCTGCTACTTTTGCAGATGCACAATCGAGTTCGATCAATACGCCAACTCGTCCACCAGTGTGAATGTAGCAATCGACAGCACCTTCGGTACCCGCCGCAATTTTATAGTTAGCCAAGCGGCGAACATTCAGATTTTCGCCGATTCTAGCAATTGCCAGTTTGAGAGCTGCATCTACGGTCACGTTGGGATCTGTATCATAAGGTTGTGCCATTAATGCTTCAACCGTATCCGCCGTAATCGCCTGCTTGCTCAAACCTTGTGCTAAAGCTTTGAAATCATCATTCCGTGCGACAAAATCAGTCTGACAATTGAGTTCGATGAGTACGCCAGCTTTACCATCAGCCTGAGTGAAATTTTCCACCAAGCCCTCGGCCGTAATCCGATCTCCTTTTTTCTCAGCTTTAATTGCTCCGGTTTTCCGCAACCATTCTGCTGCTGATTCAATATCACCATCTGTTTCGGTGAGTGCTTTTTTGCATTCCATCATTGGTGCGTCGGTTTTTTTCCGCAGCTCTTGCACCATCTTTGCAGTTATTTCAGCCATGTTCCTTTATCTGTGTTCGAGATGGTTATGGGTAGATACTTACTGGGTCAGGGGTCAGGGGTCAGGGGTCAGGGGTCAGGATAAATTACAATTACATGCACTTATCTTCTCCTCTATAACCTTTGGTCAGTAAGCTATTGCCTAACTGTCCCCTTTCCCCTATTACAATTAACTGAATAAATGTGGTAGCAACCCTAAAACACCCAATACCTAATTTTAGCCTTCGCCGCCTTCTTCGCCAGCAGCTTCAGCAACAAATTCGCTTTCGTCCTCGAAGTCGTCTTCTCCGTCTTCATAGCCATCGTAAGGATCGACATCCGCGCCTTCGAGTTGACCGTGACGACCTTCATAAATCGCATCGGCGAGTTTGCCGAGGATTAGTTTGACGGAACGAATTGCGTCATCATTGGCGGGAATAGCAACGTCCACTAAGTCGGGGTCGCAGTTGGTATCTAATAGCGATACGATCGGAATATTCAGCTTTTGGCATTCCAACATCGCGTTATATTCCCGTCGTTGATCGACGACAATGACGATATCGGGTACCTTCCGCATATTCTTGATCCCACCCAGATACTTCTGGAGTTTCGCCATTTCCCGTCGCAGTACGGAGGCTTCTTTTTTAGGTAACAGATCCAATGCGCCACTATTTTCACGACGTTCGAGATCCTTCAAGCGTTCGACGCGAGTTTTGATCGTCGTCCAGTTGGTGAGCATTCCCCCCAACCATCGTTGGTTGATGTAAGCTGCACCACACCGACTCGCTTCTTGAGCGATGATGCCGGCGGCTTGACGTTTGGTACCTACAAACAGAAACCGTTTGCCTTGTTCGGCGGCTGTCCGCATATAAACATAAGCTTCTTCCATCAACTGGGCGGTTTGCACCAAGTCGATAATGTGTACGCCGTTGCGCGCAGTGAAGATGTATGGAGCCATTTTGGGGTTCCAACGTCTGGTTTGGTGTCCAAAGTGAACGCCAGACTCCATCATTTGCGCCAAAGTTACTACTGGCATAAGACTTTATTTCTCCTAATCGGGTTTATCCTCCATCCAGGCTGCATTTCGTTATGAAACACCCGAATTCCTGAATGTGCGAATTTTTAGACAACCTTTTTATCTTAGCAAATTTTTGGGGAAATAGCCCAAGTTACCAACGTAGATCGCCACCACTAGATTGGTTGTCAGATTTTTGTTGTTTTCGATCGATCGTCAGGCACCCACACTAGCTTGAGGGCTGAATTCAATTGCCATAAAAAAAAGGAGAGAATCATGATTCTCTCCTTTCTTATCTTGACCTTGGCTGTTGCCGCTGTTTTGGTCTTTAAGTTTTTGCCGTAGCATTTGAGTCCGTTTCTTGAGCTGGCGTTGACGTGCCGAACCGCCTTTACCCTTATCATTTCTCCCTTCTTTGCGGGGGGATTCCCAACGCTTAAGACGCTGTGACATATATTTGATGAACAATTTGCTCACTTAATTGTAGCAAATCAGTCACTTAATCGCAATCGCAATCGCAATCGCAATCGCAATCACTCATTACCCATTACCCATTACCCATTACCCAT
>JBBRVB010000309.1:0-5469 GCA_038247275.1 Chroococcales cyanobacterium | reverse complement strand
GCAAGTCACTTTTAGAGTCCGACTTCTTCAGATAATGGGCTTTATAACCTGGGTCGTAGTCTTTAGCAAGGGAAATTTTCTGCCCTGGCGGTACCATCAAGGGACGCACAAATTCGTCATGACTTTTGCTGTCAAATAGTTTTAAAGCCGAATCTTTCGGGTTATGGTGTTTGGTCATATTTTTGTGCTTTTTAGTCTAATTGGGGTTACAGATCGCTAGATCGTGAGTGAACAATGGCTGTAATTTTCGATCGCTCAAGATTTTATTGCTGAAAAAATTCTTCGTTCTCTAATTGCCAGAATATCTCTGTGGCTGCTTGATGAGGTAGATCTTTTCTATTAGCGAGAGCAAGCCAAAAGCCCGTATCAACGATTACCATACTTTTCATTAAGCTCGTCGTTTAGGTATATTTTGTAATTTCTTGAGATGTCTAGTTCTGCCTCCATGTAACCGATAAAGTCCGACCAGTCTTGCGATTCGATCGCTGGAGGTATCTGCAAGTTGACCTCTAAGTTAATGAATGTGCGATCGTCTATTTAGCCGCTCCCATCTGCAAGTTATAAATTCAATCAGAGGCTCTGAAATTAAACCCAGAGCCAATGACAAAGTAGTTTAACTAGCTGGGTAGCCAACTTTAACGATCGCGAAGCGTCTCTACAAGAGAATCGCGGCGGTGATTAATTTGCCACAGTCGATCGCCGACATCACTTCCCGTCGGCAGCGCGCGCAACATCTTCCCATTCCGCCCAAACCTTCAACCGCTGCTCGTATAATTTTGGTGCGAACTGGGTGGCGAATTCGCCAAAGAGTAGTCGTAACGGTGGATGCTCGGCATCTACGAGTTTGAGAATAGCTGCGCTCGATGCGGTAGGATCGCCGCTTTTAGTACTTCCAGGTCGCTTTTTCTGTGCGTTCCGCAAGCTGTCATAATCGGATATTTGCTCGGCATGGATTGCCGAGCTACCAGACCAATCCGTGTCAAACCCACCCGGCTCAATCAGGGTAACTTTAATGCCAAATGGCTCAACCTCTTGACTGAGTGCTTCGCTAAATCCTTCTAATCCCCACTTGGAAGCGTTATACATTCCTATGAGTGGAAATGCACCTACGCCACCAATGCTAGAAACCTGGAGGATGTGGCCGCTACCTTGCTCGCGCAAGTAGGGTAATGCTGCTTGAGTCACCCACAACGCCCCGAATAGATTGGTTTCGATTTGTGCGCGTGCTTGAGCCTCGCTGACTTCTTCGATCGCACCGAACAAGCCATATCCGGCATTATTGACAATTACATCGAGTCGTCCAAAATGCTCGTGTGCTGCCTTGACTGCCGCAAAGCCCGCCGCTCGATCGTTAACATCCAGACGCAGGGGTAAGATCCGATCGCCAAATCGCTCTACTAAATCGTTAAGACTGTCTAGATGGCGTGCCGTCGCCGCTACGCGATCGCCGCGCTCCAGTGCTGCTTGCGTCCATTCGCGCCCAAACCCTCTTGATGTTCCAGTAATAAACCACGTTTTCATATCTGCTCGTCCATCCTGCTAAAGTCGAATATGTGTATAGTGTTAAGCTAGTGCCCTTCGGCTCGATAAATAGGTATGCAAAATCGGGGCGGTGCCTCCGCCAACGCGCTCACTTACTACTTTGAACAACTACTGTTCGATCGACTGTATGAATTGATTGAATACGATATAAATCTTAATCAGAGCCGATCGAAAGATTAAAAATGTGAGCCGATCGCCATCACCGTTACCAATCGTTAGATGGTTAGTCAGCGCGAATTGCCTTTAACTTCAGTTGCAGATCGCTCCAGCGAACATTAATTAGATTTGGGAGAATAACGTTAGCCGTTTTAAAGCGATCGCCAAGACCAATTCCAATCGACCACATGCCAGCAGCGATCGCCGCTTCAATCGATACTTGCTCAGGACTGGTCAACCCTGGCAGCACCATTTAACGGGCGAGTTCCTTAGCTATCGATTCCCAGTAGCTTGGGCGATTGTAATGCCGATGCAGACTGGTCTCGTAATCCCGCGATGGCAAAGACCCTTCTGTATATGCTGGGGCTTGCTTGATGGTTTCGCGGGGAAGATTGACGAAGACTTTTGAATCGTTCCAACTCACGCGATCGATCCATTGCGGTGCCAGCAGGATCTTTTTCCCCGGCCACCAATTGCGGGTATCGACGATGAGATACCGAATCGCCCACGTCTGTTCATCAATGATGAAATCTTCAACGTGACCAATTTCACCGTCTGTGGCTTGGATGTGATAGCCCGTTACCTCACTGGTACTCCGCAAATGCGGGTCCCACCCTTGCTCTTCTGGGGTGGTTTCGGCCCATTTTTCATCGTCAGGCTCCAGACGGGGGTAAGGATAGGGATACGCTCCCCACATATACGAACCGCTCCAATACATTGGCAATCCGTAATACCCGTTATAGTCCAGCTCGAATTGTTGGGAGACTGGCTTGTCACTGCTCAAGGAAGGACTGCTCTCAATCTGCTGTTTGGTCAAATTGATGGTGATGTGGTGCTGTTCTTTGACTACAGCGGTCAGCGCATAGGGAGAGATCAGTACCTGCCGACCCGTCAGCCAGTTGCCGGTGTCAACGACCAAATAGCGAATAGTCCAGTAATGGTCATCAAAGTAGAATTCTTTAACCGTCCCGATCTCACGATCGGGGTGTGCCAGTTTGTCCCCTTCTAAGGTCTTGGCTGTAATTAACATAGCAACATTCGTCCCGATCTCATCATCGGGGTGTACCAGTTTGTAACTTTCTAGGGTCTTGGCTGTAATTAACATAGAAATATTCTCCTTCAGAATCGATTTTTACTTAGAACGATAGTCAGCGCAATCAAGTGCTTGCTCGGTGAGAACGGAAGAGGGGCGTACAGTGCAGGGTAAATACTGGTTGTTTGTAAAGAAATGGCAGTTCAAGCAGGGATACTTATGGAAATATTTGAATGTGACATTTTTTGCGCTGAGAACTTCCCACACTTTTGCCAATATCAAAACGGCAACAACCAAACTCATCGGGAAGCCAAGGTGAAATAATCCGTCCCCAGATCCGATCGCTCTCTCCTGTTTTGTGAGAACTGGTTGGGTGGCGATCGGACTAACAGCATTCGGTTTTACTTCCAGGTCATACTTATTCATGGCTCGATTCAAATCCAGATCGGATGAAGACGCTGAATGCCATCGTGACTAGGAACCGTTTCATTTCTGGTATAAGTTGATTGATTACGTTACAAATCGTCATTCAAAAGTCTGGTTCACCAAACCCGATCTGAGGATCGACCGATCGAGTCGATCGATTGACCTGTGCGATAAATAGCAATCTCGTCTCACCACTGTGGGGAGTTAGGCTTCCGTTGTGCGCCTAACTCGATCGGGTGTTCCGAGTGCTATGGGGCAAAGTGCTGTCGAACCTTGGCGACAAGCTGAGGTTCGGTCAGATTATCGACCGTTTCCACCCCGACCACCTTGACCCCAAGTCGATTTTCTTCCAACCGCTGTTGCAGTTCATGCTTGGCTGCACCTGGCCCGACGATCAGAATCGAGTCGGCATCGCGAATCTGCAAAATCACCTCATCATAGTAGGTATTCAGTTCTCCTGTCCGTGCCCGTTGGCGGCTATCGTCGGCGGGTACCTGAAACGATTCATAAGACCCTTTCACGGCTGAATCGCCCGATCGCCATAGTTGTTTTTCTACGTCCGAGAGAATCTCGCTCGTCTGTGCTCCTTGCTCCGTCATCGCCACGATCGTCGCCTTGCGATGGTCGATCCACAGTCCTACTTGTGTACTCATTGATTTCTCCTGTGTGCATTCAAGTTATCTAAAAAGCTGAGTTTGACAGTTGACAGTTGACAGTTGATAGTGAAGTTTTTAGGCAGGGGATTTAAGCCCCTGCGCTTTGGTCACTAAAAGCCTGAATTGGGCATTACTCAGCAGGCTTAATTCAGGACTAGGATGGCAGAGGTGGGTCAGTCCGGTTTGCTTGGTGCTTAAGCCGTCCCAGAGTGTGGTCGATCAGGTTGGTCATTTTATCAGCAGCACTGTCAACAGCCTGGTAGAGAGTGGCGGATTGCTCGGTAACTGCCAGGGGTTGATGACCTTCGAGGCGGGCTTCAATCATGCAGCGGAGGCTATCATTGCCGTCCTGTTGCTCACTGTTCTGATTGCTCAGGTGTACATCCACAGATGTGATCCGATCGCTGAATCGGCTCAGTGCATCCTTGATGACGTTACTGACATAATTACCTAGTGCCTCATCACCTTCGATGTTGTGGCCGGTTCTGATTTGAATTTGCATGGTGTTCTCCTAGTGTGATGGTGGCTCAATCATGTTGCTGTGCTTGATCCAACCACTGCCGTGGTGTCGGCACGATCGACGTAGTTTGCATCAGTTTGGGGTACTCTGTTTTTTAGAGCTATTCGGATCCTAATCAGCTAGGGTTTGATTTCGGGTTTGATTTGATTAACTTCACTAGAAAAATTAGAAAACGTTACACTTGTTTTCAGTTGCTGATGCCCTCGTGGAAGCTTTTTCATAAATGCCCAAGCTGGACGCGCTGCCAGAGGGCGGGCATTTATGAAAAGCTTAACAGTGCTTCTAAGCACCCATTGAATGCTCCTAACCTGGCAGGTGAGCAGGTAACAAAGAGAGTGATGCAATGAGCAAAAATAGAAATGATCCGCCAGTTTCAAGTGCCGCGATCGACTGAATTGGAGTGGTGCGATACCAATCTTGTCGGGTGAGCACGATCGTTAATTTGACCAGTGCGACCCCAAATGCCGCAGTCGTAAACGCACTTAGCCAGCCGAAATACCAGAGCGCAACAACGATAGAAGTCGCGATCGCGTGATATAGAAGGCTAGGAACAACTGACGGTATTTTCGACTTGCGGAACTTAACAATCAAGATCGTACTAGCGAAGAACAAGGTATTCAAAAGCCATAATCCGACGATCGCCAAAGAACAGGTTCCAGTCGTAGCAATGAAGGCAAACGGAGCCGACAAACACACCCCTGCAAAGGTCACAATTTCGTTGAAGATAGATTTCTGTTCTCGATGCCACACCGAAATCACATCAACGATCGAGGCGACGATCGCGCCGGCATAAATCCACAACAGCAATGGAGCCTTGAGGAACAGCCCCGCAGCGATCGCTAGTGCGGCGATCGAATAAAGGCTTCCCCACACCCACAAGCGTACTTTTAAGCTTTTCCGCTGTTTAATTTGCAGTATCCAGGGATGTTCTGCCTGAAACCCACAAAATGCACAAATCAATGCTAAGGTTGTTTCCCAAGTCCACTCTTGCGCTGCCGCTGCACCTGTTAGAAAAGAGACGCACAGCACCACATAAACACCGTGTTCTGGCGAGAACGTGGGATGATACCACCGCTGCCAAGCAGATCGACGAACGGGTTGAGTAGACGAAGCGGTTGAGTTTGACATTGTACAAT
>JBBRVB010000308.1:0-5508 GCA_038247275.1 Chroococcales cyanobacterium | reverse complement strand
TGACACCCAAAACCGTCACTACCTGTATTGGTAGTTGGCGACTGACGGCTGTCCAAATCGATAATAATTTAGGTGTACGAAACATTTGATTTTGGTGACTCGATCTCAAGGAGAAGTGTGGATCGAAGGTTGTCTATTTTTAGCAGTATTTGGTTGTGAGTAGGAGCTAGATTTCGACTAATTTCAATAGTATTAGATCTTAGCTTGCCCCTACTCACTCGAAAATACGTCACCCGATTTAACTTAATTCAAATACCGGACAAAAGCCGTCCGGTGTCACTCTAAATCCACTCAATGGCGATTGCGGATTGTGGCAGCGGGAGCCGCGCTGATAGCGACAATTGCCACAACAGTGGGCGAGTGGATCGAGATTGAGTCCTTGCTGGCGATCGAGAATTTCACGCTGTGAAACCCCTCTGAGGACAATTTCCTCCCCTTGCCATCTGGCTTCTAGCAGTCCGGTATCAGCAAAGTTGTGCCAACGCGGGTCGCTAGAAATCGCAGTTGGTAAGCTAATATTAATCTCGCGATCGAGTTCGGTAAGTTCGCCCTCATAGTGGGGATCTGCTGGCGGCGCAGGTTGGACGAATGTATCGCCAACTGGTAAGGAAACTAGAGTTCCCGATGCTGGGGAGTGCAGATGATAGCGATTTTGGAGTTCTTCTAAAGCAGTGAGATCGGCTAAATAAGGTGCCGAGCCATGCACGAACACAACGTGTTTGGGGCGGATATTGTGAATTAATTGCGCGGTACCCGCACCATCAGAGTGTTCGCTCAACAAATAAGTTTCACTAATAAGTTGTGGCGTTGTCGGCGGGAGTATCGCCACCCCATGTGGTGAAGTCGGGTATAGTACCAGCCACGGAAATGGGTGTCCGGGTAGATAGATATCGAGATCTACATGAGTCTCGGTGATAATAATGCATTGGCGTTGATGGATATTTGCCAACGTTTCTGGTACGAGCTGGCGCACATGCGGACGCACTTTTTCATCCCAAAATAAGGATTGGTGTCGCGCAAAGTTTTGAACCGAGGGGGGGAAACTAGCCAGCAACGGTAGATAAGCATCACACCCAGCCGCGATCGCACTATCTACCCAGATATCGATATCGCGTCCGGTAAATAGATGATGACTCCGCAGCAAGATCAATAATTCCTGCGCGATGCCCAAATTGTTAACTGGGAGGATAATCGACTGCTGCTGCGTAATCGCTCGATCGATCCGAGCCATCAGCGTGTTCTCCTGTTTGCGGCGATGGGGATGTCGCGCTGTCCCGTAACTACCTTCGACAATCAATACATCGGGATTGAGATTGTGAATCGAGTCGAGATGTAAGCCATCTACCAATCGAGAATTTGATAAGAAAAAATCGCCAGTATAGAAGACTCGATAAGATTGATAAAATCCAGTATAAGTCAATAAAATCGCTGCCGCACCGGGTAAATGCCCGGCTGGAAATAGTTCGGCAGACAACCCATCTTGAAACTCGATCGATCTGCTCCAGGGTAGAGCCTGAGCGATCTGCGGCACTTCGCTTTCATCCAGCCAATTGAGCGGTAGCAGTCGGCTAGTCACTTCGCTGCTGTAAATCGGGAGTTTGGGAAAGGCTCGATGTAGATCGAGTAAACCCCGCGCATGATCCGCGTGAGCGTGGGTACAAATTACTAGATCGCAGATTGGTAAACCATCTACGCCGATCAGTGGTGAAATATCCGCCAACCCACAATCTAGTAAAATCCGATATGGCCCCATCTTGACCAATAAACAAACTCCCTCATCACCATGACCAACGCCATAGGGAAGGCAGACCAAATCTTCATTACTAGGATGGGGTAGCGTAGACAAGAGAAAATTCCAGGATAAATCCGCTGTGTAGAAACCTAAATGATTGCCTACGGTAGACACCACCACGACTGGTGGCTATTTAGTGAGCCGAACCATTGCCATGATATTTGTCCGAATCATAGAAGCCATTGCGGGTGCCAAAAAATAGCGCACCCAGGATAAATGGGATGGTCAGAATCGGTAAGATGATTTGAACGCTCATAATCTAAAATAACTCTCAAGACTACATCAGTCCTCTATTATTGACCGATCGATCCTTTCTCGGCAACGATCGTTAACCATTCTTGATGAGAAATGCTCATAAAAACTTCCGCGCTAGAAAATAAGCCGCAATTGACTTCGCATCGATCGATTCGCCCGCATCAATGGCTGCCTCAAATTCGCTTGGAGTCATCAACACTACACTAATATCTTCATCCTCATCACCCACAGGTTGGACGGCTAATTTCTCCAAATCTTGCGCCAAAAAAGCATAAATAATTTCATCACAATAACCAGGTGCCAGAAAAAACTCACCTAACTTTTGCCATTTCTGTGACCGATACCCCGTCTCTTCCTCAATCTCCCGCGCGATCGTTTCCGCTGGATCTTCGCCTGCTTCCAACGTCCCAGCCGGAAACTCCAAAATTCGTCCCTGAGTCGGAAAGCGATATTGTTTGACTAATACCAATTTGCCGTCAGATGTCATCGGTACTGCCAACGCACCACCAGGATGGTGAATACATTCCCAGTCACCAATTACCCCATTCGGTAACTCAATGCGATCGACATTAAAAGAAAATTTACGTCCTTGATAGCGCAACTTATTTTCGATTAGTTTTGCTGGTTCATTTCCTAACGCCATAATTTTAATTAATAATTGAATTCATTTCATTCAGTTGACAGTTGACAGCGAAAAGTAAATAAGTAGGGTGGGCAGTTTCAGACACAAGCTATTTTACAAATAATTCTATTCACCTACTGATATTACGATCGAACAGCTTTACATCCGAGCATTCTATTCTCTGGCAAAGAGTATCGATCGATTCACCCGATCGCGGTTCGATCCAATTGGCGGCGATTTCGGCTAGGGGGATGAGGACAAATGCGCGATCGCACATCTGCGGATGTGGAATTTGGAGAGTCGGCAGATCGATAATTCGATCGGCATACAATAGCAGATCTAAATCTAAAGTTCGCGCTCCCCAAACCTCCCGTCGTACTCGCCCAAACTCCGCCTCGATCGATTGTAAACTAGCCAACAAATCCAGTGGCATTAAACTAGTCTCAATGGTCGCACAACCATTCAAATAATCTGGCTGAGGTGGCCCAATCGGTGCAGTCTGATACCAGCTAGAAACGGCGAGTAGCTCGATCTGGGAATGTCTTTGCAGGCGATCGATCGCCCCTGCTAAAATCGCCATCGAATCTCCCAAATTACTCCCCAATCCAATCGCACATTTACTTAATGCCATCGCATCACTCTACCGATGGCTTTTTAATCGCTTTCAACGCCTGACTAAACCCGATCGCGATCGTGATATTAGAAATTGTCAAAAATAATTCTGCACCACCATGCAAAAGATCGACATCTGCCAGAGATTTGTGCAAAGTCAGTTGAGCATAAGCCCCAATCGGGATCGTCACCGCCACAAATAATAATGTTAAATAGAAACCAATTAAAGCAACCTTGGGAGTTTCAATCTTTTTGGTCAAAAACCACAGAAATCCTAAGTAGGGAAATAAAGATACCGCAAATAAAGTCTCTTTAGAAAACACTAATTCAGCGATCGCAGGTGTCATATCTTAACTATTCACAATCGACTGTTTACTAATCTGCCAAGCAGCAAGACACATTGTGGTATTACCTACCACAGTCATTGCCGCTTGTAAAGTCACTAGCCACTCTAGCGTAGGCGTATTATCAAAAAAATGCCAGGTACAAGCACACATCGCACTTACCAGGGCGGGTAACATCCCAAACGATAGATTCCGCCATGCCAGATTACCACTAGCCTCGGCATAGAGCCAAATTAGCCAAATCGCCGTCATCCACTCAATGACGCTAGAAATATGAATCACCCAAGTGGGAATTGAGAGTACATGCATTTATTTATGGTCGATCGATTTTTGAGTTGTTGACTGACTAATCTTAATTCCTCATCGTGATATTATCCACTGCTTGGCAGAATCGAATGGTAAATGCTATAAAAAGAGGGAACCACGATCTGGAGATAATGCCGTCCGGCTGGTGTTTAAAAAATGCACAGTTTACTAGATCGGTGTCGCTACACTCAATTCCTGACTGGCTCCGCATTACGGAAGTCACACGATCTATCCCAACTCATCGCTGAAGTTTCGCGTCGCAGCCGACGACGATAATTTAGGTTTGGCATCGGCACGCAAAATGTAGCAAAAAAGCTAATGTCGAAGGATTTCTAGCGTTAGTATTGTTGTTTAACGATTTTTTAGGAGTATTTTGATGAGCTTAGACACTGTAGCTGCACCAACAATTCATCCAGAGTTATTGTCAGCTTTTAGTCAGGATGAGTTTAATAGTCATGTGATGACTACTTATGGGCGGTTCGATCTTGCTTTGGCAAAAGGTGAAGGTTGTACTGTCTGGGATACAGATGGCAAGGCTTACTTGGACTTTGTGGCGGGGATTGCCACCTGTACGCTCGGACACGCACATCCAGCAGTAATTGAAGCGGTGACGACGCAGATTCACACGCTGACTCATGTCTCCAATCTTTATTATGTGCCCGTGCAAGGTGAATTAGCGAAGTGGTTGGTTGACCATTCTTGCGCCGATCGAGTATTCTTCTGTAATTCTGGGGCGGAAGCCAACGAAGGCGCAATCAAATTGGCGCGGAAATACGCTCATACGGTCTTGAACATCGCCGAACCGGTAATTTTGACGGCACATGCCAGTTTCCACGGACGGACATTGGCGACGGTAACAGCCACCGGACAGCCCAAGTATCACAAGAATTTCGCGCCATTGATTCCAGGGTTCCACTATGTACCTTACAATGACTTTGCCGCGATCGAGTCCGCAGTTGCCGAACTAAATGGGCAGGTAGCCGCAATTATGCTCGAACCGCTCCAAGGTGAAGGCGGAGTAAACCCTGGGCAAGTTGAGTATTTCCAACAGGTACGGAAACTCTGCGACGAAAAGGGTATTTTACTAATCCTCGATGAAGTTCAAGTCGGAATGGGACGTTCGGGGAAATATTGGGGTTACGAGCAATTGGGCATCGAGCCAGATATTTTCACTAGTGCCAAGGGTTTAGGCGGTGGGATTCCGATTGGTGCGACGCTATGCAAGGCATCCTGCAATGTCTTCCAGCCTGGAGATCACGCCAGTACCTACGGTGGTAATCCCTTTGTATGTGCGGTGGCTTTGGCTGTTTGTCAAACATTGGAACGGGAAAATATTCTCGCCAATGTCCAAGCCCGAGGCGCACAATTACGAGCTGGTTTGCAAC
Organism: Chroococcales cyanobacterium; assembly: GCA_038247275.1. Taxonomy (GTDB): domain Bacteria; phylum Cyanobacteriota; class Cyanobacteriia; order Cyanobacteriales; family Chamaesiphonaceae; genus Chamaesiphon. The sequence goes on along the minus strand of JBBRVB010000308.1, from coordinate 192 downwards.
AGTTAGCCATGAAATATCCGCAAATGATCTCGGAAGTTCGGGGTTGGGGTTTAATTAATGGGTTGGAGTTGCAAGCTGATAGTAATGTTTGTGCAATTGACGTTGTGAAAGCAGCGATGGCAGCAGGTTTATTATTAGTCCCGGCGGGTGTGAAGGTCGTCCGATTCGTACCACCATTAATTGTCTCAGCAG
>JBBRVB010000307.1:0-5520 GCA_038247275.1 Chroococcales cyanobacterium | reverse complement strand
GTCTACGTTGAGACTTCGCGAAGATTATCTGGGAATTGTCACTATTGGCGTGTCTGAATTAGTGCGCTTGGTAGCCAAAAATGAAGCCTGGTTGACTAAAGGTACTTTCGGCGTTCAAGGCTATCCCAAGCCATTTGATTTTAATCCTAATTATCCTACCAAAATCTTCTTCATTATTTGGTTGACAGCAATTTGTGGGTTAGCACTATGGCGATTAGTATTGTGGATGCGAGTTAAAAATACGCGTCTGATTAACGGTGCGATCGCAATTATTTTTGTGTTGACTGTGGATGTGTGTGGATCTTTAGCTCTCTATGGTGCTTTACCACCATACTATCGGTATGACTACCGCGCGGGTTTGATGTTACTGACTTTGACAACATTAACTGTAGTTTATCTCGGTCTAGAAAGGTTAGTAAATTCACCGTGGGGACGGATTCTCAAAGCAATCCGTGAAGATGAAGAAGTACCGAGAGCTTTGGGTAAAAATGTATTTTGGTACAAACTCCAAGCTTTTATGCTTGGTGGGGCGATCGCCGGAATTTCTGGAGCTTTTTATGCTTGGCAATTTAGTGTGTTTCCAGATAATTTTGAACCACTAATTACCTTTAATGCTTGGATTATTATTATATTAGGTGGTGCGGGTAACAACCTGGGTACGATTATCGGTGCGGTTATCTTTTGGGGTTATTCTGAGGTCACTCGCACCGAACTGTTCAAGAATATTTTTCGAGCAGTACATCTAGATGATACCCAGCAAGGGGCATTTCGAGTCATGATTATCGGTCTGATTTTGATGCTCATCATGGTGCTGCGTCCGCAAGGTATTTTAGGTAATAAAGAAGAACTCACACTAGGTAAATAACCGATCGTTGGTAACATTTTTATATGTCTAATAACTATATTCCGATGTCTACTCAACCATTACTATTAGCACAAGGATTATGCAAAACTTTTGGTGGTGTAAAAGCAGTCCAAACAGCCGGAATTGAAGTTGCTGCTGGGAGTATTACAGGTTTAATCGGCCCAAATGGAGCCGGAAAAACGACCTTCTTTAATCTACTATCTAATTTTATTAAGGCTGATTCCGGTCAAATCGAACTTAACGGTCAAAAAATCCATAACTTACAATCCTATCAGATTGCTAGATTGGGAATGGTGCGAACTTTTCAAGTTGCTAAAGCACTCTCGCGGATGTCAGTACTTGAAAATATGTTGCTCGGTGCTCAAAATCGAGCGGGCGAGAAAATTTGGCAAGTATTACTACAGCCAACTTTGGTCAAATCGCAACAACGAGAATCAAAAGACAAGGCGATGTCAATCCTCAATTCAGTAGGATTGAGTACGAAGGCGTACGACTATGCGGGGAGTTTATCAGGGGGACAGCGCAAACTGCTCGAAATCGGTCGGGCATTAATGGCAGATCCGAAACTAATTTTATTAGATGAACCCGCTGCGGGGGTTAATCCTCGGTTAATTGAGGACATTTGCGGTCACATTCTCAACTGGCGTAAGGAGGGTTTAACTTTCCTAATTATCGAACATAATATGGATGTAATTATGACGTTGTGCGATCGCGTGTGGGTACTGGCGGAGGGTACCAATCTTGTCGATGGTACACCCACTGCCATTCAAAACGACCAGCGAGTAATTGAAGCTTATTTGGGGATTGATTAAGTTCAACTATATTGCCACTTTAAATCTGCAATTACTTTTAGACCAAAAAAGAGGCAGACTCGATCGAGTCTACCTCTTTTTATTAATAGCTAATTACCGAAATTTCGATGTCAACTACTACTTATCTATTCACCTACTGGTGCTAACAACTCGGGTGCCGCAGTGGGCAGACTTTCCTGCTTGGGAGTGACAATCGCTTTACCATCTTCGCCCATATCGACGATCGAGGTATCGCCGTCTTTGAGACGACCTGAGAGCATCTCTTCAGCGAGGATGTCTTCGAGTAAGCGCATAATCGCCCGACGGAGCGGACGCGCACCGTAAGCAGGATTATAACCCTCGTCGATGAGACGATCCTTAAACCGATCGGTAACTTCCAGGTGGATACCTTGATCTGTCAAGCGAGTAAATAGATCTTTGAGCATAATGTCGGCGATCTCTTTGACTTCCGGCTTGGTGAGCTGTTGGAAGACGATGATTTCATCCAGACGGTTGAGGAACTCAGGACGGAAGTAGTTTTTGAGTTCTTCATTGACCAAGCTGCGAATCCGGTTGTAAGTAGCTTCGGTTTTGTTATCTGAGAACTCGAAACCTAGACCACCACCACCTTTCTCGATCACTTTGGAACCTACGTTGGAGGTCAAGATGATCATGGTGTTTTTGAAGTCTACCGTACGTCCTTTGGCATCGGTGAGGCGACCATCTTCTAAAATCTGCAAGAGCATATTAAAGATGTCTGGGTGCGCTTTCTCGATTTCATCGAATAAGACGACGGTGTAAGGCTTACGACGGACGGCTTCGGTCAATTGACCGCCTTCGCTGTAGCCGACATAGCCTGGAGGCGAACCGATGAGTTTGGAGACGGTATGACGTTCCATATACTCGGACATATCCAACCGGATCATTGATTCTTCCGAACCAAAGAAGTAGTTTGCTAAAGCTTTGGTTAGCTCGGTTTTACCAACTCCAGTCGGGCCGGAGAAGATGAAACTCGCGATCGGTCGGTTGGGATTTTTCAAGCCAACACGAGCGCGACGAATTGCGCGGGAGACAGCCTTAACTGCCTCTTCTTGACCGATCAACCGCTGATGGAGGGTTTCTTCCATATTTAGCAGTTTGACGGACTCAGATTCGGTAAGCTTGCTCACAGGTACGCCTGTCCAAGAAGCCACGATATGGGCGATGTCTTCTTCGGTGACTTCGGGCATCACGCGATCTTCAGTTTCGTCGTTAGCCTTTTTGGTTTGAGCGATCGTTTTGATCTCAGCTTTGATTTCGATTTCGCGGTCTTTGAGAGAGCCAGCTTTATCGAAGTCTTGAGAGCGAACGGCTTCGTCTTTTTCTTTGAGGACTTTCCGCAATTCTTTATCCAACTCTTTAGCCGCAGCGGGGAGTTGGGAATTGAGCAAGCGGACGCGGGAGCCAGCTTCATCCATTAAATCGATCGCTTTATCAGGTAAGAAGCGATCGGCGATATAGCGATCTGCTAGTTTTGCCGCAGCTTCTAATGCCGCATCAGTGATTTTTAGTTTGTGGTGCTGTTCGTAACGTTCGCGGAGACCGTGGAGGATTTCGATTGTTTCATCCACACTTGGTTCGCCGACCATTACTGGTTGGAAGCGACGCTCTAGAGCGGCATCCCGTTCGATGTGTTTGCGGTACTCGTCGAGAGTAGTCGCACCGATACATTGCAGCTCGCCCCGTGCTAGTGCCGGTTTGAGGATATTGGCAGCATCGATCGCCCCTTCAGCAGCACCCGCACCGATCAGGGTGTGGACTTCATCGATGACCAGGATGACGTTTCCGGCTTGGCGGATTTCATCCATAATTTTTTTGAGACGTTCCTCAAATTCACCACGATACTTGGTACCAGCGACGAGTAAACCGATGTCTAGGGTCACAACGCGCTTGTCTTCAAGGATATCGGGGATATCTTGATTGGCGATCCGTTGCGCTAGACCTTCGGCGATGGCAGTTTTACCGACACCAGGTTCGCCGATGAGGACGGGATTATTTTTCGTCCGCCGACCGAGGATTTGGATGACGCGTTCGATTTCTTTAGCACGACCGACGACAGGATCTAATTTGCCATCCTGTGCCATTTGAGTGAGGTTGGAACCAAACTCATCAAGTGTCGGTGTTTTGTTACTACCACCCGATCGACCGCCAGCAGTTGCAGTTGCAGTGTCGGAGGTTTCACCGAGCATCCGAATTACTTGAGTCCGAACTTTGGTCAAGTCCACACCCAGATTTTCGAGCACTCTGGCGGCTACGCCTTCACCCTCACGGATCAAGCCGAGGAGTAGGTGTTCGGTGCCGATGTAGTTGTGCCCCAGTTGGCGGGCTTCTTCTAGAGACAACTCCAAAACACGCTTCGCTCTGGGAGTGAAGGGGATTTCGACGGCTACAAAACCCGAACCACGTCCGATAATTTTCTCAACTTCAATCCGTGCATCTTTGAGGTTGATCCCCATCGACTTTAAGACCTTAGCTGCTACGCCGGTACCCTCACCAATCAATCCTAAAAGGATTTGTTCGGTACCAACAAAATTGTGCCCCAGGCGACGTGCTTCTTCCTGGGCCAGCATGATTACTTTAATGGCTTTTTCTGTAAAGCGTTCAAACATGGCTGTTCTCCATCCCCTGCTGTGTCATTAAATCTTAACACAGTAATTTTAGCGATTGGGCATAGTTATCCTCGCGATCGGGTTCGGTAATAACTACTATTTTGGGACGGGAGGGGATCGGGCACTATGAATATACTTCTAAGGATAGATTGCCTGGTTTCCGGGAGTAATTTTGAGGTTGGGAATGTTCGCTATAAACTACCGTCATCTCGATACTGAGCGAGTAGTTGAGGTAGATAATCATAGCCGTCTACACCGATCGCTGGGAGTAAATTGGGGCGATACTGGGTGAGGATCGATTGAAACTCGTCGGCACCTAATTGTCCTTGTAAAACAGTGGCTAAACTCGCACTCTGTCGCCATTCCTTGGCACCAATTTGATGGAGTTGATACATCGCCAGACAACTATAAAAAACCGCCGTTTTCGGCTTGTTTAGATGATGATGTGCCTCAGCGAGGTAGGTAAGATTCAGTCCTTGGAGGTATAGATCGCCGACGGCTTGAGCGGCTTTGGTACCCAATTGGAGATACTCGATCGCGCGTTCCGATTGTTGAATAGTTAGATAGGCAAGTCCTAAGCTGTGATATCCGAGGGCGAGGCTTTGCTTATCATCTAAGGTTTCGGCAAGCTTTAACCCCCGATCGAGATAACTGATATTTTGCTCGTATACCTCCTCATCCATGATGTCGAGGGAGTGGGCGGACAATACTTCAGAGTAGCCCACATTAGTCAGGGCATTGGCTTCACCCAATTTATCACCCGTCTGTCTGGCCAAAATCAAGGCGCGTTGACTGAAACTAATCGCTTGGGGATAATCTTTTTGACCGATCGCAATCCGGCTCAGATGATTGAGATTGGCGATTTCACATGGGCGATCTCCCGCCTGGTTGGAGATTTCTAGGGCTTCACGATGGAGTTCCACAGCGCGATCGATTTGTCCCAATGCCTGCTGTGAATAGCCCAAAATCGTTAATAGTCGTCCTTTCTCCTGAGTACCCGCTACCTGTTTGAGCGGCAGATCGAAATAAGAGAGGGTATCGCGTAATGTTTCTCCAGAGAAAGCCGCAAAGATCCCACCGTACAGCGGGAAATTCGGACGTTGTGCCGCAGTTCTCAAAATCTGCAATGTCACCTGAAAACAAGCCTTGGCGATCGCCTCCCGATGACTACTATTGATACTAACAGCGCGACCGACCCCATTTGCTAACTCGCACC
>JBBRVB010000306.1:0-5535 GCA_038247275.1 Chroococcales cyanobacterium | reverse complement strand
GTTTATTTACAATACTTTCTCGCCCCAACACCGGGATTATTTATTCTCTTTGACGATAAGTTCGATCGAATGGTAATTAACCAATTTGCCCATCTCTGCCAACAGCGCAACCCCAAGCTCAGTCTCGATAAAAGTGAGCTAATTGCCGAAGTATTCCATCGTACCTACAATAGCTTATTTCTTGTTGCCCTCAAAAACGATCTCGATCATCGCCAGCAGCTATATACAGAGCTAAAAGATTTACTCTACGCTTATCTCAATCCCTACATTGGTGACGATTTGGTCGTAGCGCACAATCAAGTAATGATATGTACGAATTGTGGTAGCGATCGAGTGGCAAAAAACGGACATCGCCACAACAAGCAACGCTATATTTGCAAGGCTTGTGGGAAACAATTCGTCCGAGAATACAACCTGCGCGGTTATCCTCCACAAACTAAGCAGCAATGTCTCGACTTGCATCAACAAGGAATGAGCTTCCGCCAGATCGAACGCCAGACGGGAGTTTCTCACAATACGGTGATTAATTGGGTTCGACAATCCGGTGTTGACATCGGTACTTTAGGTTTAGATTGAATAATATAGCGGAAAAGATTTAGCTTCTTTTGGTTTTACATAGACAGTTTGCTGAGGTTCCAAATGCAGCTCGTCAAAGCGATCGCGAGTCAGATGAGCAGATAGAACTTGTCCATCTGCAAGGGTTAATTCTGCTTGGATTTCCCAGCCGAGATGGATGATCCGCGTCACTTTGGCGATGACTGTCGTACTATCTGGCTCAGTCGCGATCGAGATGTCTTGAGGGCGGAGATAGACTTGGGGGTGATTGGCTTCAAACCCATTATTTTGGAAGATATCGGCACTACTGGGCAATACATTCACAGGACCGATAAAACTCATCACAAATGCACTCGCAGGTCGGTCATAAATCTCCGCTGCCGTGCCGACTTGTTCGATTTGACCTTTATTCATCACCACGATTTTATCGGCTACTTCCATCGCCTCCTCTTGGTCGTGGGTGACGAATACTGTCGTCACATGTACCTCATCATGGAGCCGCCGCAACCAGATGCGTAAATCTTTTCTCACCTTGGCATCCAACGCCCCAAAGGGTTCATCTAATAGCAATACCTTGGGTTCGACGGCAAGCGATCGCGCCAAAGCTACCCGCTGTCTCTGTCCACCCGATAATTGCGAGGGGTAACGATCGCCCAATCCCGCAAGCTGAACTAGATCTAGCAATTCATCCGCTCTAGCTTTAATCTTCGCTGGAGTTGCCTTGCGAATCTTTAGCCCAAAGCCGATATTTTCGCGAATTGTCATGTGTTTAAACAGCGCGTAGTGCTGAAACACAAAGCCGATATTTCGCTCTTGGACGCTCTGATACGTCGCATCGGTACCTGTGAGCCAAATTTTGCCGTTATCGGGGGTTTCTAGTCCGGCAATCAGCCGCAGGAGTGTGGATTTACCCGAGCCGGATGGACCCAGCAAAGCCACTAACGCACCCGATTCAATCTCTAGGCTGACATCATCGACTGCTTGGAAGCTACCAAACTGTTTCGATACATTTTTTACTGATATACCCACTGTTTCAAATACCTAATAAATTCAGCTAGCGTTATTTAATCTTAAACGTTGTGCGACCGCTAATTCCGAGTTCAAATTACGTAGCGATCGTCCGACAGATCCAGTTAAAACTCACCTGCGGTTCTGGATTGCTGGAGATCTGGTGCGATCTAATCTTAATCTGCACTTAGTTGTTTAGCTGCATCGAGATCGATCGCGAGTGCTAGTTGATAGACATAGCGACGCGATTGGGAAATTTGTTCGGCAACAATCCGGCTGGCTTGAGAACGCGAGGTACCATTGAGCATCAACTCAATTAACGCTCGATCGATCGCTTCGTCTGAGAGCGTTGGCTGGCTGACTGGCGCACCAGCAATGACGATCGCGTATTCCCCTTGTGGCTCAGTGTGAGTGTAATGCTCGATCGCATCACTGATATTTCCGCGCCAAAACTCCTCATGTAGTTTGGTTAATTCTCTCCCGATGACAATTTGCCGCTCGGCACCAAATGTCGCCGCCAAGTCCGCCAACGTCTGACGCAACCGATGTGGAGATTCATAAAATACCAGCGTTCGCGCCTCACCTGAAACCGATTCTAATCGATCGCGTCGTTCTTGTCCCTTAACTGGTAAGAAGCCTTCAAACACAAATCGATCGCTCGGCAATCCCGACGCACTCACCGCCGTAACTACCGCTGTCACCCCCGGAATCGGAATCACCCGAATTCCCACAGCGACGCAAGCTGCGACAATCAGATAACCCGGATCGGAAATTCCGGGCATCCCAGCATCTGTTACCAAGGCGATCGATTTTCCAGCTTGCAATTGACCAATTAATTCGGGAATGCGTTGTTGTTCGTTATGCTGGTGATAGCTGATCTGAGGAGTCTTAATCTCAAAGTGATGCAGCAATTTACCCGTATGCCGCGTATCTTCAGCCGCGATCGTATCTACGTCCCGCAATACCTGAAGTCCCCGCAGCGTCATATCACCCAAATTTCCGATCGGCGTACCGACTAGATATAGAGTTTTACCAGTGACTTCATTTGACATGTATTTATGGGTAGGGATCGGATGTCAGCGGGGTGTCTCTAGACTAGTTATTCAACGCGCGATCGAGTCAGTATTCGCCGAGTACAATCTAGATCTTGCCACAATTGCGGGACTAGCGACGCTCGATCGCAAGGCAAATGAGCCAGAATTGGTCGATTATTGTCGCGAGTCGGGTTGGTTTTTAAAAACATACAGCCCAGAACGGCTAAATTCCTTCACGGTGGCTTGCTCATCGCCATTGGTATCAGTATTAGTCGGGACTGCTAGCGTAGCGGAAGCAGCAGCTCTATGTGCCGCCCAGACAGATATTTTACTAGTCCCCAAGCAAAAATTTCAGCTCGATGCTGAATCTGGATCTGTGACAATAGCGATCGCCCGAATTGATTCAGGCATAGGATTAAATAAGATCTAGTGCCATTACTACAGCGCAGGTAAGTAGGGGCAATTCATGAATCGATCGCGATTTTCCAGACAATGTTGGAGTTCGTGAGAAAGGTAACCTGGCATCTGGATGACAATTTTTGAAGCCACTTTGAAAGCAGCTTCAAATTCATCAGCGATACCAGGCTTTAGATCCAGGATTGCAACTTCTAAAATCAATGGCTACAACCCTTACTTTCTAAATTAACGAAAAGTGGGGCGTTAGATCCCTGCTCTCACAATTTCGCTCTCTTGATTGGCTCAACCCTCGGCAGAGCCTGAGTGCGGCTAATCGCTGTCTGTCTTGTCTTGCTCAATCTGGAGGGAACCTCCAAAGCGCAACTGTCAACTGTCAACTGTCAACTGTTTAACGACATGGTATACCAGTATATCGGTTGAGGGCGATCGGACTGGGAATTGGGCTACCAATTATCGAAGTGGTACACGCAGATTGAACCCCACGGGGATAAAAATTCTGCTGCGGAAAGATTACTATCGTCTGCGGCGATGGGATATAACGGCGATTCGGATAGCTACTACCATAATAGGGTGTATTAATAGAGCCAGGAAAAGAGTTACTGTTGGGATAGATATTGGGAGATATCGGATTTATAATTGTCGTTGTATTGATGTCATTAATATAACCTCTGTCTTGAGGAACTGATGGCACATAAATTGTAGTTGAAGAATAGCCAGTTGAAGGAAAGGGTTGGACGAAAACGCCTTGCGCTTTACCTGCTGCTGGGGCAAGTAAAGTAATAATTGTCGTGGCGATCGTTGCTAAACAAATGAAATTTCTCATGATTAACTCTCTGTGGAAGATTGCTCACCAGCTAGATTTTTAATTAAGACAACGATCGCTCATTTATCACACCGACTTTGCCCAATTTTGTGCCCAGGCAAGAGTTTCATGCACTCGATCGATTGTCTCAGCTTCGCAATAAAGTCTCAGTACTGGTTCTGTACCACTAAATCTAATCAATAACCAACTGTCATTAGATAGATTAAATTTGTACCCATCTGTTAAATTGCGATCGCGTACTTCTATGTTAGCAATTTTGGCAAATGATTTGTGCTCTAATTGCGCCATTAGTCGCGATCGAACGTCCATATTTGCCAAATGTAGATCCACTCGATCGTACTTAAAATTGTAGTCGGTTTGGATCTCAAGCTGGCGGTACAGATCGCCGAGATCTTGCTGCGATTTAGCAATTGCTTCAAGGATATATAAAGCCGAAAGTAGGGCATCCCGTTCGGGAATATGGTTGCCATAGCCAATCCCGCCGGATTCTTCGCCACCGATGAGCACGGGCGTATCCAACATCCGATCGGCGATATATTTATACCCGATCGGGGTTTCATAGATCGGCAGATCGTACAACTTCGCCATTCTGGGGACGAGATTGGAAGTACTCACCGTCTTGATAATTTCGCCTGTAAACCCCCGCCGTTTGACCAAATGCTCGATCAGAATCGGAATCAAAATCTGCGAACTCAAGAACTCACCAGAGCCATCTACAGCAGCAATTCGATCGCAATCTCCATCAAATACCAAACCTACTCTGACCCCTGGTTCCCCAGCATGGCTGCGGATCGTCCGCATCAGTTGCGATAGATATTTGGGCAAAGGTTCCGGCGCACCGCCACCAAATAACGGATCGGTTTTGCTATTAAGTTCGGTAATCGGTAAACCCAATAATCTGCCCAAGCCAGTACTCGCCGCACCATTCATCACATCCGCGAAGACAGTTAATTTACCAGACGCGATCGCTTGTTGAATGCTCGCGAGATCGACTTTCCCCCGCAACTCCTGACAGTAGCTCGCCCACGGATCGAAAGTAGTCAAAGTACCCGGCTGACTGTAAGATATCTTTTCGCCCAATCTAGCCTCGATCTGCTGCGTCATCTCTGGCGGTACCGAACCCCCAAAATTACCCTTCACCTTCAAACCCAAATAGTCACCAGGATTGTGACTAGCAGTAATTACCAACGCACCCAGAGCGTTTTGACTATGTGCCGCCCAACTAAATGCGGGTGTCGGCGCGTATGTATCGCTAAGAATCACGTCGAACCCCGCCAGCCGAACGGCTTCAGCCATCCGTTTGGCAAAGGTTTCCGCCATAAAGCGTCGATCGAATCCGACGACAATCTTGCGATTATCCGTCTTAGCTCCATAAGTATCCGCCAACACCGCCGCCGCAATCGGCGCAACCATCAACAATCGATCGAATGTAAACTCTGCCCCAATTACACCCCGCCAGCCATCCGTCCCAAATTTAATCGCGTCTGTACTCATGAAGTTCATATCTCTAGCAACTTCACTATTCTACAGATGAGGAGGATCTTCTTACATCTCGATCGTCACTGAATTGGCGATCGATCTTGCAAAGTAAAGTTTCTGCTTGTTGTCGCGAGCCACTCTTGCCCAATATGAGTCTGGTTTCAAGTATGAGTCCGGTAGATAACCAATTCCACATCGATCGCAATAGAAGCTATTATC
>JBBRVB010000305.1:0-5548 GCA_038247275.1 Chroococcales cyanobacterium | reverse complement strand
CGGTATTACGATCTGGCTGTGAAATTTGCTGGCGATCGATATATCAGTTTGGGTAGAGCTAGTTTACGTCGTTCCTAGAGCGGTTGAGAGTTAAATCGACCGCTGATTATCGGCTGGAAAAAAATCGATCGGCACCAATATTTTCCCCCATTCTCTCTGATAGATATCGATAACATTCACCACCTATCACTATGCGATCGACTAAATTCAACCTATTATTAGCTCTAGTTGTATTAACGGCGGGATTTAGCCCTAGAATCGTCCTGGCAGGTGCCGGACACGATCATTCAGGGGCAAGTTCGTTTAAGGCTGGTGGTGAAGGTTCTGGGGCGGTCTCTGTCGATGCTCAGACTGCCAAACAGTTAGGAATTAAAGTCGAGCCAGTTAAAAATCAACCGTTAGATATTGGGTTGAAAACTACCGGACAGATCGAAATTTTACCCGACCAAAAAGTCGATGTAACTGCACCTTTAACGAGTAAAGTTGTCCAGTTATTGGTCAAGCCTGGTAGTAAAGTAACTAAAGGTCAGCCCCTAGCAGTCATCGCCTCTCCCGAATTGGTGGACTTGCGAGTAGATGCCCAAGGTAAACAAGCCGATGCACGGGGGGCATTGCAAAAAGCTCAGGTTAATTTGCAATTAGCTCAAGCTAATTTAACCCGCCAACAAACGATCGCTAATGCGGAGATCGCTCAGGCTCGGACTAGATTAACTGCGACTCAAGCGCAATTCGATCGCGATCGACAGATTATCAGCCAAAGTGGCGTTCTGAAAGTTGCTCAATCAAATCTCCAGCTTCAGCAGCAAATCGCTAATGCTGAAATTACTCGCGCCAACACCGAAGTAACCATCGCTCAGGAACAATTCGATCGAGATCGTGAATTAGTCAAACAAGGTGCATTACCAAGGCGGCAAATGCTAGAATCTCAAGCCAAACTCGAACGGGCAAAAGCTGATGCTGCGAGAGCCAAAAGTCTGCCGCAAGTAGTTCAAGCTCAAAGTGAAGTTAAAAAAGCCGAAGTAGATTTACCCTATCGCGAATTGCGTGAGTCTCAAGCGAACGTTGCCGAAGCCCAGACTCAATTACAACGTGCCGAAACTCGCCGAGACGTATTAGAAGCCCAAGCGCAATTACAACGTGCTAAATCAGATGTAACCATCGCTCAATCGCAACTCAACCTCAGTGCCACTGCTTATAACACTCGCCTCCAACAATTGGGCAGCACCGCCAATGCTCAAGGGCTGGTGACGATAATTGCGCCGATTGCTGGGACTGTTGCCAGTCGTGATGTCAGCGTCGGTCAATCCCTCCAAGATGCGGGTGGTAAACTGATGACGATCGTTAATGACAGTCGGATTTTTGCAACGGCGAATATCTATGAAAAAGATTTGGGCAGGGTTAAAAATGGTCAAAAGATTTTACTAAAAGTTGCTTCCTTACCAAACCAAAGTTTTGAAGGCAAAATCACCCAAATCGGCACAGCGGTAAAAGGTGAAACCAGAGTCGTCCCCGTGCAGGCAGAAATAAATAATCTCAATGGGTTACTCAAACCAGGGATGTTTGCCGAACTAGAAGTAATTACAGATCGAACTGCTACATCGGTACTAACCGTTCCCACTGCGGCGATTGTCGATGCCAATGGTAAAAAAGTCGTCTATGTCCAAAATGGTAACGCCTTCCAAGCCGTAGATGTCACTTTCGGTCAAACTACTGGGGACATTGTGGAAGTGAAATCTGGGCTGTTTGCGGGCGATCTGGTAGTCACTCAGCGTGGTATCCAACTATTCGCCCAGTCGTTACGGGGTGATAGTGCCAAGCCAGTCGAAGAGGTCGAACAGCCAGTAGAAACTCCAGCAAAAAGTAATAATGTTGACTTTCTACCTTGGTTATTAGCCCTGAGTGGGGCGACGGTAATTGCGGTTGGTACTTTTGCCGCTCGGAGTTTTTGGTTGAGTCGTCATGCTGGTTTAACTGATGAAGATAGTTTAGATAATCATGCAGATGATTTACATAACAACAAAGAATTAACGTATGAAACGGAGGTTTATGTAAACGATCGCTCATCATCTTTAGCCGATGCGTCTGTAGTAGAAAAGACTAATAACTAGGCTGAGATATAAAGATTATCCGATCGATCTAAAAAAATAATGCTATTTATCTTCAAGCAAATATTCACAAAAATAGCCTGGAGAATATCTCCTAAATTTTTTCGTCGATCGCGATTGGTTTTGTTGGCTTTGATAATTACTGTCTTAGCAAAACCATTAATAGCAACTGCTTATATCAGCATCGCTACTCATGATGACCGTTATACTCAACCCGAACAAGTTCCAGCCGAAAAAGTAGCGATCGTGTTTGGGGCAGGATTACTCTCTGATGGAAAGCCTACACCTTTTTTGGCAGCTCGAATCGAAACTGCTGTTAAACTTTATCAGCTCAACAAAGTTCAGAAATTATTGATGACTGGAGATAACAGTAGAGTTACTTACAATGAGGTGAAGTCGATGCAGGAATACGCTCATGACTTGGGTGTACCGATGAAGAATATTGCATTAGACTATGCCGGATTTAGCACTTATGAGAGCTGTTATCGCGCTCATAAAGTTTTTGGTGTACATCAAGCTGTGGTCATTACTCAAAATTATCATCTGCCGCGTACTATTTATACCTGCGATCGCTTGGGAGTTAAAACAGTTGGTTTAGGAACTCCCGACATCGAAATTTATGGATTGCTCGGCATGATTCCAGATTTGAGGCGAGAAATGTTTGCCAATGTTAAAGCTTTAGTAGAAGTTAATATTACTCGCCCTCGACCTACTTTTCTCGGATCTTTCGAGGAGCTGATTAGTGAATAAGCTTCTATTTATCCAATAAATTAACAAATAAATTTAAAACTTTTCTACTCACAGATTTATCTCAGTAACTAAAACTAAAAATGTTAGGAAATATCGTTCAGTGGGTAATTAGCCGACGGTGGCTGGTCGTAATCGCGACAGTTATCGTGTCATTGTGGACATTCTATGTCATTCCCCAAATGCCACTGGATGTGCTGCCAGCTTTTGCCCCACCACAAGTGGAAATTCAAGCTGAAGCACCCGGACTCGCGCCGGAAGAGGTCGAATCGCTGGTAACATTACCGATCGAGAGTGCGATTAATGGTACGCCTGGTGTCACCACAGTTCGTTCCTCCAGTGCAGCAGGTATTTCGGTGGTAAAGGCGATCTTTAATTCCTCAACTGACATTTATCAAGCGCGTCAACTAATTACCGAACGACTGCAACAAGCGGTGAGTAAGCTACCGCCAGGAGTAGCACCGCCCCAAATATCGCCCACCACTTCCCCCGTCGGTTTGGTCGTTCAGTATGCGTTTACCCTCGAAGATGGCGCAACATCTCCTGATGGGAGTCCGATCCCCAATTCCCTAATGGAAGCCCGTCGGATTGTTGATTGGCAAGTGACAAACCGCCTGTTAGCCGTGCCTGGAGTCAGCCAAGTTTTAGTTTTCGGTGGTGATGAGCGGCAGTTTCAAGTATTAGTCGATCCGGTCAAATTAGCAGCTTTCAATATTACTTTAGACCAAGTTGTCCAAGCGACTCAAAAGGCTAATGTTAATGCTCCAGGTGGCTTTTTTATTACACCCGATACCGAAAAGTTGATTCGGGGAATTGGGAGGATAGAATCGATCGAAGATCTCCAGAAATCGACGATCGTGACCCGTGATGGCACGCCAGTAAGATTACAAGATGTGGCAGAGGTAAAAATCGGCGCAGCACTAAAACGGGGCGATGGCAGTTTTAACGGCAAGCCTGCGGTAATCGTGCTAGTCAATAAACAGCCACTGATCGATACGCCAACTGTTACTCGTGCGGTTGAAAAAGCAGTTGATGAAATCAAAATTGGATTGCCCAAAAATATTAAAGTCACGACGACATTTCGCCAAGATAGTTATATTGAATCTTCTGTCGATAATGTTCGTTCCTCTTTAATTCAGGGTAGCATTATCGCCGCGATGATTCTGATTCCGTTTCTGATGAATTGGCGGGTACTGACGGTATGTTTGTTGGATTTCTTCTTGACATTACTATTTGGTATGTTGCTACTGTCCTGGTTGGGTGTTGGTTTGAATACCATGACATTAGGCGGCTTGGCTGTAGCAATTGGGACGGCGATCGATGATGCGATCGTTTATGGTGAAAATACTTATCGGCGGTTGCGCGAAAATCAAGCGGAGGGGAACCCACTGACACCCCTAGAAATCATTTTTGAAGGTTCTCAAGAAGTTCGTGATTCCCTGTTAGGGGCGACAATTATTGGAATTATTGTCTTCTCACCAATTTTTACGTTGCCAGGAATTGAAGGTCGGATTTTCACACCGATGGGGATTGCTTATTTGGCAGTAGTTGTAGTTTCTAGTTTGGAATCTCTGCTAATTTCTCCGGCTTTGTGTGCGATCTTATTACCCAATACCAAAGTAGCCGCCCGAGAAACTTGGCTGGCGAGATTCTGTAAAGCAATTTATTACTCTTGTTTAAATTTTTCCATGAAAAACCCCCTGATAATTATGGGGATTTCCACAATTTTGACAGTTGCCTCGATCGTCGTTATCCCCTCTTTTGGTAGGGCATTTCTACCAGAATTTCAGGAGCAAACGATGGTAAATACCTTAATTTCTTACCCGACTGTTTCCCTCGAAACCAGTACCAAAGCAGGTTATGTGGTCGAGGAAGCATTGAAGAACGATAAAAGATTTGAATTTATCCAAACTCGCTCTGGACGTGCAGAAGGAGATTCTGAAGCCGCAGGGGTGAATGTCGCTCACGTTGATATTGAACTGAGTAAAGAAGGGATGCAACAGCGGGAAGAATCGCTCAAAGTCATGCGTCAAGCCTTCGATCGCATCCCAGGTGCGGCGGCGAATATTGGAGGTTTCTTACAGCATCGGATGGACGAAGTTTTATCGGGAGTGCGGAGTTCGATCGCCGTCAAAATTTTCGGTGCTGACTTAGCAGAATTGCGAAAAATTGGGCAACAGGTAGAAAAACAAATGGCAACAGTCGATGGTATCGTCGATTTACAACTAGAACCGCAATTACCAGTACCGCAGATTCAAATTAAATTCGATCGCGATGCGGCTAGTCGTTATGGGCATACGGTGGGAGATTTGTCAGAAACGATCGAAACTGCGCTCAATGGTAAAATTGTTTCTAAAGTTCTCGAAAATCAACAATCCTTCGATCTACTTGTCTGGCTCAAACCGGAAGCTAGGCAAAATTTAGAGAGCATTAGTAATTTATTAATTGATACTCCCAATAACCAAAAAATACCGTTGGGTAGCATTGCCAAAATCACTGAAGGGACAGGGCCGAATACCATCAATCGGGAAAATGTTTCACGTTTAATTATCGTCTCAGCCAATGCTAAAGGTCGCGATATTCGCTCGATCGTGACGGATATCGAAACTAAAGTCAAAAGTAATATTCAATTACCTACAGGTTATTTTATTCAATATGCAGGTCAATTTGAAGCTGAAGAACGCGCCACGCAAAAT
>JBBRVB010000304.1:0-5574 GCA_038247275.1 Chroococcales cyanobacterium | reverse complement strand
TCGTCCTAAGTCTACATCTCACAACCAACAACTATGGAAAGTATTAATTTGACTAATTTACAAACAACACTACAAGCTGCTCGATCGGGTGCTGCTATTTATAATAGTTCTGATTGGGGGAAAATTATCGTTAGCGATCGCGACAGGCTCCGCTTCTTACACAATCAAAGTACGGCAGACTTTGAAAAACGCCAACCTGGATCGGGTTGTAATACGGTATTTGTGACTTCTACCGCCAGAACGATCGATCTCGCGACTGGATTAATTTTAGATGATGAGGTACTATTAATCGTTTCACCCAATCGTCGTAAATATTTATTTGATTGGCTTGACAAGTATATCTTTTTTGCCGATCGGGTGAAGTTAAAAGATGTCACCGATAAGTTAGCTAGTTTTACATTAATGGGTGAGCAAGGGACTCAAATATTAGACCGATTGGGTTGTCCAAATCTTGCGGGGTTACCCCAGCATAGCCATCAATTATGCAACATTAATGGGATCGAAGTCCGAGTCGCGATCGGCACTGAATTAGGGTTACCTGGCTATCAATTGATTTGCGATCGAGCTGAGTCTGCCACGATCGAACAAGCTCTAACTAATCTAGGTGTTGCCACAGTGGACGAGGATGCCTGGGAATGCCTCCGAATTGCCCAAGGCAGACCAAAACCCGATGCCGAGCTAACCGAAGATTATAACCCTTTAGAAGTGGGTTTGTGGGATACGATCTCATTTACCAAAGGTTGCTATATCGGGCAAGAAACGATCGCGAGGCTTAATACCTATAAAGGAGTCAAACAGTACCTGTGGGGCATTAAATTAGCTGGCTCTGTGGCTGTAGGTACATCGATCACTATCGATGGTGAAAAGGTGGGGGTAGTGACTAGTTGTACTCAGACAGATACAGGGACAATCGGATTGGGTTATGTTCGATCGAAAGCTGGTGGCGTGGGCTTGAAAGTAATGTTAGGAGAAGTTGAGGGCGAAATTAGCAATGTCCCTTTTGTTCGACATGAATATCCACTGTAGAACTAGATTGGCGAAACCCTAATCATTATCCCCGTCATCTTCTGGTAGCTCAAATGATGCTTGCCAGCGATATATTTTGAGATCGATCCGATTTGCACGACCGAACTCTATGCCCTCTTGCTCTAGTAAAGTTTTTTGTAAATAGTCACCGCCACATCTTGCGATCGAGTATGAAATTTCACCTTTAGAATTTACGACTCGTTGCCACGGAATGTCAGTTTCTATCTCTACTCGAAATAGAGCATAACCTACCAGTCTGGCTTTACCACATAATCCTGCTAATTCGGCAACCTGTCCATAAGTCAGGACTTTTCCAGGTGGGATTTTTCTAACTACATCATAAATTTTTTGATATTTGGAGGATCGATCTGACATACGGGCAAAACTAAACTCTCTAAGAGCGATGACGATCGAGAATCGAGACTTTCAAAAAGTAGCTTCAGCCTGCAATAACAATTTGCAAAATCATTCAAAATATGATGAGTCACCAGTAATTTTATTACTGGTGACTCATGCTGGCTCCGATGCTTCTGAATCTAACCCCTACTCCAAACTCCACTAACGCTGAATATATTTTTGAAAAATATTACTAAAGTCACGCTTAGTATATCGCTCCAGCATTGTCGCATTCAAATTAGTGAGCATCGCATTATAGTGCTTGACGATTGTTTCCTCACTTTCAATTTTGTCGATCTTATACATTGAGGACATAGATTGCAAACAAAGTAAGGCATTGCTACGAGCGATTTCCTCTTTTGCCTGAATTTTACTAATACTGATGAGTACTTTATAGATATCCTTGAGTGCTTCGATACACTTTTTTTCCAGATCGATGCTAAAAGGAGTCACCCCTGCCAAAACAAATTTAAGCTCGACATCTAAATCGATCGTCCCAGCAGTCTCGATCGATACCTGCGATACTCTGTGACTAGAATAGTCATACCGCTTGACAGTACGCTTGCTAGAAATTGCCGAATCGCCATCGACATGAATCAGGGCTAAGTTTGTAAAACAATACTCATCCTTCTTGGACTTAATCAAGAAAAAAATCTTTTCACCATCTTCATGAAATAGATAATCATCAGCAGCCACCTTATCATAATCCGCAGGTGCAACGATAATCCCAATATCACTTATCCCCAGTGCTTCTGATGCAATTCTTTTAAACATTTGCAAATTTCCAAATAGATAAATTTAATATACCCTCGATCGTGCTAGCAATTACGATTAGTTTCGGTTGCAAGGCGTACCATTTTCTTGCCCAAGGAGGTAGTACAGAGGAGATGCTCTCAGCCGATCCTCTGACTATTTCAGCCCGATCGGCGATCGGATCTGAATCAGGTATTTCTCAATAAAATCTGCTGAGTGCGACTAGCGACGAGCGATATCTGGCAATTTTAGAGCTGAAACTCTTGGTTTGCTAGCATTTCAATCCCAAATATTTCGCCAAATACCTGGACAATTTGCTCGCGTACCAAGTAGGGATTGATGGTAGGGATAAATTCTGCCATACTGCCGACAGATCGATCGACAATGCCACATGGTACGATCTGCGCGAATCCACTTAAATCTGGACAAACATTGAGCGCAAAACCGTGCATCGTAATCCATTTACTCACCTTAATCCCAATTGCGGCAACCTTGCGACCTTCTAGCCACACCCCTGTAAGTCCATCAATGCGTTCGCCCTTGAGATCGTGTAAAGCTAAAACTTGGATGATGACTTCTTCTAATTGTCGTAAGTACCAGTGTAAATCTTGTTGATAGTGGCGAAGATTGAGAATTGGGTATACAACTATTTGACCCGGACAATGATAGGTTACTTCACCACCACGCTCAACTCGATACAATTCATATTCAGTTTGGAGATGGTCGAATTTTAAATATTCTAAGCTAGAGTCAGTACCCAGCGTGTATACAGGTGGATGTTCTAAAATTACTAAAGCATCCGAGAGATCGGGATCGATCGTCCGCTCTTTTTGGAGTGACTTCTGCCAAATCCAAGCAGTTTGATAATCGATCGTGCCACAATTATATAGCGAACATTGGCGTTTATTTTTAGATAGTTTATTAGGGTAAGTTAACATTATTTTGAGAAATCTTAAGATTGA
Source organism: Chroococcales cyanobacterium (assembly GCA_038247275.1). Lineage (GTDB taxonomy): Bacteria > Cyanobacteriota > Cyanobacteriia > Cyanobacteriales > Chamaesiphonaceae > Chamaesiphon. The sequence goes on along the minus strand of JBBRVB010000304.1, from coordinate 2,437 downwards.
TGAGCGATAGAATAAATACGATTAGGAATAAGATTAAGCCGATCGTACAAGCGTAACTAAGATCGGGATTATCAGAGCCGAAACCTTGTTGATACAAGTAATAAACGACAGTTTTAGAACTATTGCGAGGGCCACCTTGAGTCATAACGTAGACTTCCTCAAAGATCTTGGTAGCCGCGATCGCCGAGATGACAGCAACGAGCAGCAGATAAGGACGCATCAGGGGAATTGTAATATCCCAATGTTTAGTATAACGATCCGAACCATCGATCGCGGCTGCTTCATATAAGTCGGCTGGAATCGATTGCAACCCTGCCAAATAAATGGTCATATAGTAACCCAATCCCTTCCAAATCGTTACCAGCATCACACTAAATAATGCCAATCCAGGACTGGTCAGCCACGGAATTGCCGGAATACCGATGACCTTCAGGAGCTGATTGATCAATCCATTTTCAGCATAGATAAATTTCCAGGCAATCCCCGCAACTACCATCGAAATAATTACTGGGACATAGTAAGCTGCCCGAAAAAAGCTCATCCCTTTGAGCTTTTGATTGACTAAAATTGCCAGTAGTAGCGGTACAAATACCAAAATTGGTACCACACCACATAGATAGAGCACTGTATTCCTGATTGTTTGCCAGAATACCGCATCTTTGAACAATCGATCGAAATTAGCCCATCCTTGCCAAGTTGCCGTACCCGCGATCGGGTCATAATTGGTAAAGCTCAAATAAAAAGCCTGTACTGCGGGCAAAAATACCGTTAGCCCTAGCATCAGCAACGCTGGTAAAAGAAATAGGTAAGGTGTCCAGTTGAGTTGGCGGAGGCGAATCATGGGGACTGGGAGATGGGAGATGGGAGATGAAGGACTGGGAGATGAAGGACTGGGGGACTAAGTAAATATTAATTTCTTACCCATTACCCATTACCCATTACCAAAAATTAACGGGCTAACTAGCAACTTACAGCAATAAGCGATCCCTGATCCCAATTTTGTACTATTGTGTAGAAGGAGCTATGTAGATTTAGCCGTTATTATGTCGCTCCCTACCTCTGCTCAACAGGCACAACTCGTAAAATCTTCATGTTTGGTCTTATCGGTCACCTTACCAGCTTAGAACATGCCCAAGCCGTCGCCAAAGACTTAGGCTTCCCGGAATATGCCGATCAAGGGCTGGATTTTTGGTGCAGTGCCCCACCACAGACAGTAGACCATATTACGGTCACAAGTGTTACTGGGCAGCAGATTGAAGGTTATTATGTCGAATCTTGCTTCTTGCCCGAAATGTTGGCAACTAGGCGCATTAAAGCTGCGATTCGTAAAATTCTTAATGCGATGGCTCACGCCCAAAAACAGGGGATTCACATCACCGCTCTAGGTGGATTTTCCTCAATTATCTTTGAAGAATTCGACCTCCAGCAAAATAAACAAGTTCGGAATGTCGAACTAGATTTCGATCGGTTTACAACTGGAAACACTCATACAGCATACATTATTTGTCGGCAGGTCGAAGAAGGTGCTGCTAAACTAGGTATCGATCTGAGCAAGGCTACGGTGGCGGTAGTCGGAGCGACAGGTGATATTGGCAGTGCTGTCTGTCGCTGGATCGATAAACGTACTGATATTGCCGATTTATTGTTGGTAGCGCGCAATCAAGAACGCCTTGAGAACCTCCAATCCGAGCTAGGACGCGGGAAAATTGTTGGTTTGGAGGCAGCATTACCTCAAGCAGATATTGTTGTCTGGGTGGCAAGTATGCCCAAGGGTGTCGAAATTGATGCTACCACTCTCAAGCAGCCTTGCTTGTTAATTGATGGTGGCTATCCCAAAAATCTCGGCACTAAAATTCAAGCTCCAGGCGTACATGTGATGAATGGTGGGATTGTGGAGCATTCTCTCGACATCGATTGGAAGATTATGAATATCGTCAATATGGATGCCCCTGCTCGTCAGCTCTTTGCTTGCTTTGCTGAGGCAATGTTACTGGAGTTTGAAAAGTTGCACACTAGTTTTTCATGGGGACGCAATCAGATTACGGTCGAGAAAATGGAACAAATCGGTCAAGCCTCCCTTAAACATGGTTTTCGCCCCCTACTATCATTTGTTGGTAGCTAGTACAGTCTCAATGGTAACTTGCACATTTGCCGGTCAGTAAGACATTCGTGGCTATTCTCAGTCGTACAATGGTGATTGCTTTGCCTGAAGCTGTTGGGCAGTGCCCACCCTACATTTTTTGGTTTCTTTTACCCATTACCCATTACCCATTACCCATTACCCTCTACCCCCTAGCCTCTACCCCCTATCCCCTATCCCCTAAACAATGGCTGGCACTGAAAAGAAGCCCTATTTATTAGAATTTGAAAAACCGTTGGCAAAATTGCAAGAACGGATCGATCTAATTCGCGAACTTGCTGAAGAAAGTAACGTCGA
>JBBRVB010000303.1:0-5586 GCA_038247275.1 Chroococcales cyanobacterium | reverse complement strand
CCCGGAATCGAACTGTGGACTACCCACGTTCCCCATGCTTATGAAGTCGCTTTATTATTCCTATTATTAGGTGGTGTATATCTCCACCGCTTACCAGAACTAAATAGCTTATTAGATTTACAAATAGATTTAAACCAATTCCTTCCACATCTCGGACTATCGATCGCCGCAATTATCGTTCCTTCAGTAATTCCGCTAGCCGCTTATGGCATCATGCAAGGACTTTACAGACTAGATAAACTAGAATTTATCCCCTTAAAAATTTCCAAGCCACTACCATTTATCACACTTGCTTATGGCTATTTACCATTAGTCTTAGGTGCAAACTTAGCCCACTATTTTAAATTAGGACTATTAGAAGGCGGACAAATTATCCCAATTACCTTCGCGACATTCGGACAGATGACGGACAACTTACCCAGCTTTATCGCTCATCCAGCCGTCATTGCATTTCTCCAAGGCATCACCCTCATCCTGGCATTACTGGTGACGATCTTTCTGACTCAGAAGATTGCTAGACGTTCGATTCGATCGCTCATTCCCCAGCACTTAGCTAGTATCTGTCTGCTGATAACTCTCTGGATCTCGATCGTCGGTAATTAAGAAATAATCCTCACACAGATTGAATTTGGTATTGCAGTCGATCGATTGTAAAATTGGCTGATATCGACCTTGTGGCTGACTCCCAATTCCCAAACTTATGAAGATAAATTCCACTCCTCCAGAAGACCCCAGAATTGAGCTATTACCGCTAATTGATGTCATCTTTTGCATTTTGACATTTTTCTTATTAGCGGGGCTACAGGTAGCCAGACAGCAAGCGATCGGTGTAGATATTCCCAAGGCTACCAGCGGCACACCAGCCGCGAGAGAATTGCTGATGGTCAGTCTCAATGACGCAGGACAACTGTTCTTGGAGCAACAACCGATGTTAATACCTGGACAACTGATCGAAGCAGTCAGACAGTATCGGCAAGCACGTCCCAATAGCTCGATCGTGTTGTATGCTTCTAAACAAGTCAGCTACAACAAAGTCGTCGAAGTCCTCGACGCACTCCGTGGTGTTGCTGGCGATCGCGTTGCGCTAGCAACCCTACCCGCCAATACCAACGCGCCGATACCCCCAGTCATCAATCCGCCGCCTGGATACTATCCCTACACCCCCTACCCCGGCGGGGCAATTCCTTACAATCCCTACCAAGGTGTCAATCCAGCTACCGTACAGCCTGGGGTCGCTACGCCACCGACAGGAACAGTTACGCCACCCACACAAGCCACGCCAACTGCCCCCAGCCAAATTCCTGCCACAACTCCAACAACTCCAACAACTCCGACCCCAAGCAACACGCCGACAGCAACTCCCACTACATCGCCTTAACTCCACCAAAACCCGACTTTTTAAAAAAGTCGGGTTTTGTGAGTATTTGTAGACCATTAGCGAACATTCAGACTTGTGCTAGACATCTATGGTCGATCGCATCTTTGAGGGCATATACGACGCGCTGCTGCTCGTCAGGCGTGAGTTCGGGGAACATCGGGAGTGAGAGCACCTGATGGCTGACTAGCTCGGTAACGGGGAAACTGCCAACTGGCTGGGCGAGATCTTGATAGACAGCCTGGAGATGTAACGGCAATGGGTAATAAATCATCGAAATCACGCCAGCTTCCTGGAGACTAGCACGGACTCGATCGCGATATGTGGCTGGCTCGATTCCCGCAGGTGCTACCACCCTAATCGTGTACTGATTCCAAGCTGATTCTCCCCCAGGTGTAGCTTGTGGGGTAATAATATTGGGGACATTGGCGAGTAATTCTTGATAACGATCGGCAACGGTGGATCTGTGCTGATTCCAACTGTCGAGATGAGGCAGTTTTACCTGGAGAATTGCCGCTTGCAGGGCATCGAGCCGACTATTGACACCGATCGCTTCATGATAATATCGCTGACGGCTACCATGTTCGCGAAACATCCGTAGATCGGCAGCCAGAGCCGGATTGTTGAGTGTCACCGCCCCACCATCGCCACAAGCACCGAGATTTTTGGTCGGAAAGAAACTAAAGCAGCCGAAATGGCCGATACTGCCGACTGGTTTGCCGTTCCATTTTGCGCCAGTCGCCTGGGCGCAATCTTCAATGACAATCAAATCATGGGCAGTCGCGATCGACATTAACTCAGTCATATCGACCGGATTGCCAAATAAATGCACGGGCATGATTGCCCTAGTACGCGGCGTAATCGCAGTAGCAAGTTGTCTGAGATCGAGATTAAAAGTAGCGATATCGATATCGACAAATACTGGTGTCGCGCCGACGGCACTGATCGTTTCTGCCGTCGCAATAAACGTAAAGGGCGTGGTAATCACTTCATCCCCTGCGCCGATATTCATCGCTCTCAAGGCTAGATACAGGGCATCCGTGCCAGAATTGCAGCCAACGCAGTCAGTGGTACCGATGTAGGTCGCAAATTGCTGCTCGAAGCTCTGCACATTCGGCCCGCCAATGTAAGCACCACTGGCTAAAACTGCTAATACCGCTGCATTGACATCAGCACCGATCGCTTGATACTGCCGTTTGAGGTCAAGAGGGGGGATGTTACTCACAACGTTAAATTAGGGGTTAGGGGTTAGGGATTAGGTGTTAGGGAAATGCCCTGGTGGGGAACTCAGTCCGGATCTTGTCGTAGTTGGACTTTCCGCCTAGCAGCAAAGAATTAGACCCCCGATGTTTTGCGATCGCTATCAATTTTCAATCAATTGTAGCGGAATAGTTCACCCAATCGATCGCGACTGGCTTAATTGACCAAAGCATAGAGGTTTAAAGCCTCTGCCTTGAAGCAGATTATTTCGATGGTGGGAGTTTAAGCCCCATCATCAAAGCCGAGCTGTTACTGCCAGATCTCAAGGGAACCTCTAGGGCGCAAGCCGCCGTCAACTGATACTATCGAGCGACGATCGGATCTTCGTTTTGATGACGCGATTCAACTGCCCGACGTTCCATAGTATGATAATTTTCCTCAATAAATGTCGATCCTGATGCGAATTCTCCACTTGACTAAACAGACTAGTTTGTTTTCCTTACTATTTTGGTTGATGGCGATCGCGCCAGCCTCAGCACGCCAATTGCGGGTCGCCATCGCCTCAAACAGCTCCATCAATCTCGCCACTTCCACTCCTGGCATCATCAGTAACGAGCGCGGTCAAAAACTCGGCGATCTTCAGCCACTGCAAGCTGTCGTTGCCAACGTCAATAACGATCGGATCGCAGTTGGTAAGACTCAAGTAACCCAACTGTGGGTAAAACCCCAATCGGGTGGCTTCGTTTGGATTGGAGATCGCTGGTATCGTGGCTCCGTCAGGGTAATTGCGACCAAACAACAACTGCTAGCCATCAATCATGTCGATCTCGAACAGTATCTCTACAGCGTTTTGGGTTCAGAAATGAGTCCGACTTTTCCCGCTGAAGCTCTTAAGGCTCAAGCCGTGGCTGCCCGCACTTACGCCCTCTACCGCAGCCAATCTACTGGCAATAAACCCTTCGATCTCGATAGTACCGAAGCAAGTCAGGTCTATCGCGGTCTAGCTGGCGAATCAAACACCACTCAAGCCGCTGTCAATGACACTCTCGGTCAAATCATGACCTACCAAGACAAACCAATCCTCGCCGCCTTTCATTCATCTTCTGGGGGGCATACAGAGAACGTTGAAGATATTTGGTCTAGTCGGGTGTCTTATTTGCGGGGTGTCCCGGATTACGATCTGGGGTCGCCAGGATATGAATGGACTCAACCATTCACTACCGAGCAGCTCAGTCAAATTCTCGAAGTCCAGCAGATTCGATCGATCTCACCCGATCGCATCTCGCCATTTGGCAGCGTACTAAGTCTCAAAATTGACGGCGATACCACCAAAATCCTTCCCGGTCGTCAGGTCAGAACCGCCCTCAAGCTCCGCAGTCTCCGATTTACAATCTCTCCTACACCCACTGGCTATCTGTTCGCTGGGCGCGGCTATGGGCACGCCGTGGGCATGAGTCAATGGGGCGCATACTACCTCGCCGAACGAGGGCAAAAGTATCCAAGTATCCTCGCTCACTACTATCAAGGTGTACAGCTAAGTAAGATCGATAATCAGCCGTAATTACCCATTACCCATTACCCATCACCCATTACCCATTACCCATTACCCATTACCCATTACCCATTACCCATTACCCATTACCCATCACCCATTACCCATTACCCATTACCCATTACCCATTACCCATTACCCATTTCAAACATCCAACCCCTCTACCCGCAAGCCTTCTGGATGTTCGATCGAGAATTGATAGTTAATTTCGGTCTTACCATTGGCAGGTAAATCTAGTTCCCACACCAATCTTCCCAATTCTCCAGGTTGAATTTGTGGTGAGATTTTGAGCAGTTTGATTTTGATTTGTTCGGTACGACTGTGGGGAATTTGGTCATTAATTTGAATGTGGTTGATGCTATTGAGTAAGTTAGTTATTTTGAGCCGATACGCATAAGTAATCCGGCGATTGCCAGCCAGAAAAGTTTTATCGACTTGACGTTCGCTCAATTCTCGATCGATCTTAATCCCTTCGTCGATCCCTAAATTAAGCTTAAACTCTTGTCCCGGCGCGGTATTTTCTAAGTTGCTAGTACCGACAAACACATCATCGCGGAAAATATTTGCCTTCCCTGATAATAATGTCGCCCCGTCGGTACGATTTTTGGCTTTGGCTTGTAAATAAGCAAAACTTACCAATCTCGGCATGGCAATATACTCGAATTGGCACGGAAAATTATCATTAAAAATGGTCGCTTTATGCGGATTGCCATCACTAGGAATATTCCCACCACCGCCAATTTGAAATGTCACCACACTTCCCTGTTGAGACATTTCGGCAATCACTGTCTCGGCTAGATATTCGTCGATCGGTTCGTCTGATTCCGCCAGTCGATCGAAACTAGCCCCTACGGACATGGATGCAGCCGCTGATACTTCCATCATCCGCGCCGATCCTGCCATCTTGCTTTGGCGTAGTATCGGTGCGGTAATGTCGATGTACCAAGGTGCTAATTGTGGTGGGAGGGTGCCCAATCCCGGCTTGGCGGTAGAGAGTGTCAGGTTGACATTCGCCCAATCCTCACCGGTGGTTTGGACGATTTCGGCGAGGTAATCGAGCTGAATACTTCTATTAGTACTTTGTACGCGCAGATCGTAGAGTGGTATCCACTGGGCGCGCTCGACTACATAACTTAACTCTAATTGAAAGTCACCCGCACCCGCAGGTTCGTTGGCGTAGCCTTCCAGAATGGAAATCGCGACAGTAATCTCAAAACTTTCCTGACTATCCGGGGTTTCCACTTCCTCCAGTTGGCGGCGGAGACTCTGAAGCTGCTTGTCGATTTGGTGCTGCTGTTGGCGCAAATCTTCTCCAGCAATGGCGTATTCGCTAGTTTTGGTACCGATGAAGTCCAGGAATTTTTGGGTGTCTTCTAGCCCGATTTGCTGGCGGGCGAGGCTCCGGGAAAAGGATGCTTGAGTTTGCTCGCGCAAGCCTTGGATAAAGTTGGAGTAAACT
>JBBRVB010000302.1:0-5590 GCA_038247275.1 Chroococcales cyanobacterium | reverse complement strand
GTGACAGAGAGCATCGCCGTCAAACTGTGGCGGGTGTGGCGAGTAAGTTATTTGGAGTCGAGGTGACAACGGAAAATGTCATCGATGAAACCTTAGTACGAGCAATTAAACGCCCTACTCCGACAACTGAAGAGTTGCGGGATTGCATCCTAGCTGGCTTACCAGTAGCCAAAGAGCGCACTCTGGACAAATTCCAAGTCTATCCCCTTAGTGCCTGGATAGAGATGAATTTTGGACTACTGGAAGAGGCTTCTGGATTAGTGCGTCGCAAACCAATTACCCTCAAAGACGGAGCGCGACAGTTAGCAGAAATTACAGAGCTATCGATCGATAAATGCGAAAAGGTGCTCCAAGAGATGTTTCTGTGGGGTAGTAAAACCAAGGGATTAGCCTTCCGGCTGCATCAATTTATCGCCCAAGGGGGTAGTGTCTATTCCACCCTCGAACGTGCCGAACCCCGCTTCCTAACTTTAGAAGGGCAATATACGACGACTAACGATCGATTGCTCTATCCATTGGTATTCTGTCGGGAATGTGGTCAAGATTATTATGTGGTGAAATTCGATCGCGACAGAGAATTAATTACGCCATTATTACCCAACTCGATCGATGCTGATAATGATTCAGAAAGTATTTCAGAAGGTTATCTCACTCTTGACGAGCCAGAAATGTGGAGTGTAAATCATCTAGACAGTTTGCCAGATAGTTGGTTCAAGGAGACAAAAAGAGATGGGCGAGTATTAAAGAAAGAACACGAAAAATATAACCCCCTGGAATTATTTGTCTATCCGAATGGGACGATTGCGCTAACTGGCATCGGGAATGGTATCGAACAGCCCACACCCTGCTGGTTTATTCCCCGTCCATTTAAGATTTGTTTAAACTGTAAAGTCGTTCACAATGGACGCAAGAATGAATTTACCAAGCTTTCTCGTCTGAGTAGTGAAGGTAGAAGTACCGCAACTACCCTATTATCAATCTCCACCGTCAGCAAACTAAAAGCTTCCCTCCCTTCAGACTCAACCGCCGCCAAAGTTCTCAGCTTTACCGATAACCGTCAAGATGCTTCCCTCCAAGCTGGACATTTTAATGATTTCGTCCAAACTTCCTTTCTCAGAGCGAGTTTGTATGGATCATTAAAAACCGCAGGTTCGTTAGATCAGAGCCAATTAGCTACGGCGGTAGTCAAGCAGATGGGTTTAGCCCAAACAGATTATGCCGAACAGCCTGCTGAATTTGGAGTTGGGAAGAAGCGAAATGAAGAGGCTTTCACTCAATTAATTGAATATCGATTATACGAAGATTTACGTCGCGGTTGGCGAATAGTTCAACCCAATTTAGAACAGTGTGGGTTATTGCAGATTAATTATTTAGATCTGGATTTAGCTTGCGCCGAAACAGATCTATGGTTGAAACATAGCGATCCAATCTTGCTCAAAGCTACACCGGAAGAACGGTATCGAGCAATCTTACCCTTACTCAATTTACTCCGCAAAGAACTAGCGATCGATGCTAAATTTCTCCAAGCTGACGGGATTGAAGAACTCAAACGCAAGGTCAATCAAGCTCTCAAAGAACCGTGGACGATCGGTGAAACAGAAAATCTCCCCTCAGCAGCTTGGGCGAGTCTGACTAAAGGCGAACCGAGAGATCGAACTAAAAATAAAGTCAAGCTCACAGCCACCAGTAAAATTGGTAAATTCCTGCGCTCTCCCGCTGCTTGGTCGTGGTTGAATGAGACACTTAAAACTGATGCTTACGATCGACTAATCCACAATTTAATTAACGCTCTGTGCGATTCAGGTTATCTCACTCAAGCCGGAACTGATGTCCAATTACGGAGTGATTCGCTCGTATGGCAAGGCTGTAAGATCGATGCGATCGCACCAGATTTACTAGAGAATAGATATTCAGCAACAGAACAGGTTGAATCTCGCCCAGTTAACAAATTCTTCCAAAAATTCTATATCGAAACTGCTGCCCAAATTCGCCACATGTGCGGGCGCGAACATACCGGACAAGTCCCCAATTCCCTCCGCCAAGAACGGGAAGAAGAGTTCCGCCAAGGTAAACTCGCCACCCTGTTCTGTTCCCCCACAATGGAACTAGGCATCGATATTGCCGATTTGAGCGTAGTGCATCTGCGAAACGTCCCGCCATCACCCGCAAACTATGCCCAACGCAGCGGTAGAGCCGGAAGAAGTGGGCAAGAAGCAATGGTAATCACTTACGCCGCAGCAGGGAGCGGACACGACCAATATTTCTATCGCCACCAAGCCGCAATGGTCGCTGGAGCGGTTGCACCACCCAAGTTAGAACTAGCCAATCAAGATCTGATTAAATCCCACATCTACTCTGTCTGGCTGGGTTTAGCGGGGGTGCAATTTGGCGATTCGATGAATCAGATCCTCGATCTCGAACAACCCAAATACCCACTCAAGGTAGATCTTCGCGCTCAGTTAGAAATGATGGCGCAGCCATTATTCCACCAAAATTGCGTCAGTGCCACTCGATCGATCCTTGCCGACACTTTCTGTCAAACAGACCTGTCTCGCGTCTCTTGGTACAGTCCAGAGTGGTTAGAGCGAACGATCAGCAATGCTCTAAATGAGTTAAACAATTCATGCGATCGCTGGCGCAAGCTCTATGATGATGCTGTCACCCAAATGGTTGAGGCACAACGAGTTCTCAAGCAAGTTACGGCTGGAAATGAAGCTAAAGAGGAGAAAAATCGGGCAGAACGATCTTTTCAGGAAGCTAAAAATCAGATCGATCTTCTCGTCGGACAGGGTGCGGGTAAAAATAACAGTCAGTTTGAATTCTATCCCTATCGCTACTTTGCATCTCAAGGATTCCTCCCTGGATTTAATTTCCCTCGCCTCCCAATTTACACCTACCTTCCCACTGGCAAAAATCGCGGCGAATATATTTCTCGCCCCCGTCATCTAGCCATTCGGGAAATGGCTCCTCAAAATATCCTCTATTACGAGGGGAATAAATTTAAAGTCGATCGCACCAAACGTTATACCCAAGGCATTGACAGCCGTTATCAAACACTAGTTATTTGCGATCGCTGTGGATATTTTCACACTAAATTAATCGATGTTTGCGAAAACTGTGGTCATAAACCAACTAGCGATCGCAGTGGCAAACCCGCTGTTATCATGAAGGCTCTGGAAATGGACACAATGTTCGCCAGACGGAAGGAGCGCATTACCTGCGATGAGGAAGATCGCCTCAAAAATGGTTATCAAATTAGCACCTGTTTTCAGTTTGCAGACGGACGAAAAGAAGTAGCTACTGTCATCGCCGCTGATGGCACACCGTTACTCCGGCTTACCTATGGCGAAACTGCCAATATCATGCGAATCAATCGCGGTTTGCGAAGCGAACAAGGTAATGGTTTCAAACTCGATCCGACTAGCGGACAATGGGAACCACCAGCCAATACAACCGATCCTCAAACGAATATTCAAGCCGATATTCATCTCACCGTCAAAGCGACTACCAATCTACTCTCGATCGAACCACTAGATCTACCAGAACAAGATCGAGAATCATTCATTACCACCTTCCAATATGCCTTAGAGCGATCGATTCAAACAGTCTATAAGCTCGAACAATCGGAACTAGATTCCGAACGACTAGGGCAAAATAGCGACCGCCTATTATTCTGGGAAGCCGCTGAAGGTGGCGCGGGAGTCCTTTCCCAAATCCTCGAAGATCCCCAATCTTTCCAAAAGTTAGCAGTATCAGCATTAGAAATCTGCCATTTTATCGAACACAAAGACAGTTGCGCTCAAGCTTGTTATGAATGCCTGCTCTCCTACGGCAATCAATGGGATCATCCCCTGTTAAATCGCCATACAATTGGGGATTTCTTGAATCGATTGCGCGGGAGTAATTTGGAGCGTCATGAGATCGGATTGTCTCGCGAAGAGCAATATCAACACCTTTTCGCCCAAACCGATCCCAATTCTGAGTTTGAACGGGTGGTATTAACAGCCATGTTCGATCGAGGATTAAAGTTACCAGATACCGCTCAAATGTATATTCCCGAAGCCAACTGCAAACCAGATTTTGTTTACAACAATAGTGTCAAAATTGCGATCTTCTGCGACGGTTCTGTTCACGATGCACCAGAGCGAAAACGACAAGATAAGATCGATCGGGATAATTTACAATATGTAGTCGGTTACTCGGTGCTATCGATCGGTTATCAAGCGGATTTACAGCTTGGATTGCAGGAATTGGCAGCTATGTTGGGGTGAGTACTTTACAGATGACGATCCGCCTCCAGCGTAGTCTTAATCGCCGACTTTGCCCCGATCGACTCCCGAAAGGTCAAAGAACCAGGGCGTAACAATCGGGGTCTACCTTGAATCGATCGTACTCTGTTCCCTGGGCTGCCACCTTTGCGGGGGGGACTCTCGCCCAGCAAAGCGGAGCTTGTTCTGTGCCTTGCCCTCTCCATACTCGCGATCGGCATTAATAAACAGAATTTTATCCTGCAATTCATCCGGCTTATTCTTATTCACCACCAGCACACACGCCGGAATCCCCGTACTGTCAGCAAAATACTTAATCAGATACTCATACGCCGCACCCAACAAATCCGGGAACTCAAAGTTTTCATTCACCAGCCGGAAATTTGGCTGATTGAAATGGTCGATCGGGTCTTTCCACTTCTGATCTGGGATCTTGGTTTTACCCTTAACTGCGTTGAAATCAATGTTGCTCTTGAGTACCCCATCGAGCGAATCATTACCATCCTCGATCGCTGCTAGAGCCTTATTCAGCATGTTGCCGATGTCTTGCTTCAGATGCTTCAATGCAGGCACCTGCACATCATTATCATCCCGATCCACATCCACCCAAGGCTCATGTCATCGGGCACGGCGCGGCACAAAGAAAGTATCCCCATAAGATGTCGGATCTTCCAGTAACACCGCCAACTTCTCCGGCGCAAGATGGGCAAAGTCCTTTTTGACCTGCTCCTGCTTGAGGTCAAACTCATCCGACAACCGCTTGAGGAACAACATCCCAAAGATGAATTCCTTGTACTCCGACGCTTCCATCTTGCCGCGCAAAATATCAGCGGCTTTGAATAGAAAGTTTTCAAGTTGGGAGAGAGTAATCTTTTCGTACTGCAAGCGCGTTCTCTGGGGGTAGTGCTAATTAATTATCTGCGATTGAGTCTAGCTCAAGCTAGTGTCACTCGATCGGGTAACTTCGATGGATATTCGTCCATACAATACACCGAAATTGGGTCACAAGGATGAATGGACACTGGTTCGATCGCTCTAGCGATGACTATCGTAATTCATAAAATACTTTGTTATGAACGATTGACTCATGTAACTTCAGTGAGATTACTATCTGAAACTTCAGTTCATTGCTTGAAGAAGTATCCGATCGAATTTAGAAGCTCTGGCGATCGAACAGGCGAATGTATTTTTCGGAAGTCGAAGTAAATAAACTCCACATGCCGATTTTACCTCAATTATCTAGTCTCATCTTGGGTACTCTTAGCTTATCAATGTAGTGATGAGGATACCCATGCAGAAATCCACTTATGGTGAGCAACTAC
>JBBRVB010000301.1:0-5621 GCA_038247275.1 Chroococcales cyanobacterium | reverse complement strand
AGTAAGTAGTTTGGCTAAAACCATGCCAGTAAAATGGTAACCAATTATTAATAGAATAATGAAACTGAGCAATGAAATAATCATATTCAGGCAGTTGCTCGATCAGGGAAGTCATTAATTTTTTTTGCTCTGCTAGCTGCTTGCCATATCTAGCAGTTGACGGCTTTAACCATGGTCCCAAAGTTTGAGTCAGTGGTGGAGTAGTGATTATCTTTAAGCCATATTTGATTTTGGTCGAATACGGTAATCTAGCAATTACTTCTTCATTTCTTGTGACGATAACGGCATCCCATTGATTTGGGGCTACTGCATCTAGCCACCAAGGTTCTTGAAAAATACAGTTTACATAGGGAGTACTTTTAATAATTGGTGATTGTAAGTTCATATTTATTTATAGCTGCTAGGTTTATCAAATTAAATAATATTAATGATTTTAACTTGTAGTTATTTTAGTAGAATAAGTCCAACCAAGATAGATATAATATATTGCTAATGCAACCTCGTCGAAAACTTTACTTAAATTAGTATCTAGACTATTTTTTCCAATCCAATGTACTAAAAAGCAACCAGTAAAAATAACTCCAAACTTTTTACTGGCATCCCAAATACCTAGTATCGAGAATCTAGCTAGTTTAAAAGTTATGACTAGCCATAAATACTCACAAGCAACGATCAGCGAACTATAAATAGCAACTGCTAATATCGGCTTGTTTGACCAGTCAAGTACAATCCCAAAACAAGAGACTGAAAGTACACTAATACCGATTGCCATCAACATTGCGGTACGTTGTTTACCTAAGACATCATATATTCTGTCTAGCCATGAGGTAAATAACATCATAAATGCCATCAGACCCAACCAAAATCCATAAGCACTAGCCTCAATCCATTTATCACCAAACAAGATCGTAAATATCCACTCTGTATTAAAGATAAAAAATGCAAAGATAGGAGTTGCGATCGCCACTAAAGAAGTAAGAACTTTAGTTACAAAGTATCCTAAATTTCCCGACTCTAATTCCTGAGATGCTTTTGGAAAAAATACTTGATTGAGTGAAGAAACGATCAAGCTCATTGGCATCATGACAATACTATTGGTGAAACTGTAAAATCCCACAATTTTAGTAGTACTAAACGTGGCTAACAGAATCAAAACTAGCTGATTTTGCAGATTGCCAATAAAGCTATAAGGTGTGACATACAACGGAAAATTTTTATTGCTATAAATCCCCTCTTCGATCGACTTCCAAGCTAAAGACTGAATCAAAAATTTGCCGTCTTCTAGCCAAATTTGGATTACTAATGCTCCAGTAGCCGCTATTTGACCAAACAGTGTCCCCACGATCAAGTTTGATGAACCAACCCCAGTAATGAAGGGTAGCCCCAGCCACATCCCGATCGTGACGAGCGATTGGGCGATCCGGGAAATTGATAGTCGCTTAAAATGCCCTTTGCGTGTAGACCAGTAGTTACTTGATTGATAAATACCTGTTAACAGTAGTATGAGTGGTAACACCCATAGCCAAGGTAGGATCGACTCTTCGCCTAATATTTGAGCAATCTGAGTACCAAATAAGCTGACGATCGATAGTAATAAGCCAGACATGGCTAAGGTTATCAGTACAGAGCCAGCAAATAAGTTGGCAGCATCCCGATCCTGCTTAGGAATGACGATCGATAGTTCATACCTCAAACAGGCCACTACCGAAAAGATCGATCCTAGACTTTTGATTACAGCCCAAGCCCCAAAATCGGCAGGCTGATATAGTCTGGTCACAAAGGGCAAAGCCAGAAATAATAAAGCTTGGCTGAAGGCAGTTCCGCCGACCAGTATGAGGACATTGGATATAAATTCTCCTTTGAGAAAAAAATGTCTTAAGGATTGAATTAAATTAGCCATTGGAAACTTGCTCAAGATAATACTTGTCTGGCTGTTTGGGCAACTAGCTCGATAGTTGATTGGGGCATCTCTGCCCAAATTGGCAAACTCAATACTTCTTGAGCCATTAACTTACTAACTACATTTGCTGGGTAATGCCCTTGGTAGACTGGTAAACAATCCTGGGGAATGGGGTAGTAAACCATTGAGCCAATTCCTTGGGTAGCAAGATCTGCTTGCACTCGATCGCGTCGACCATCAGTTACGCGAATCGTATACTGGTGGAACACATGACCATCAGCCACTTCTGGCACAATTATCCCTGGTATATTTGCCAGTAATTCTTGATAAGCTGTGGCTACTCGTTGCCTTCCCTGATTCCACTTGTCGATATGCGGTAACTTCACTCGCAAAATCGCTGCTTGTAAAGTGTCGAGGCGGGAGTTATAACCGATAATTTCGTTGTGATATTTCTTCTGGGCACCATGAGCGCGGAGCATCCGCGCTAATTCGGCAACTCGATCGTCATTTGTCGCAATTAATCCCCCATCCCCATATGCTCCCAAGTTTTTGGAAGGGAAAAAGGAAAACGCGCCCACATCGCCGATCGAGCCTGTCTGTTTTCCCGCATACTTTGCCCCAAAAGATTGGGCACAATCCTCAACGATCTTGAGCTGATATTTAGTCGCGATCGCCCTAATCTCGCCCATATTTGCCGGACGACCATAAAGATGGACTGGCACGATCGCCTTAGTACGTGGGGTAATCTGGGACTCGATTTGACTGGCATCGATATTAAAAGTATTAGCATCAATATCTACAAATATTGGCTTCGCACCCACATTACTAATCGATTCAGCCGTAGCAAAAAAGGAAAAAGGCGTAGTAATTACCTCATCCCCAGCCCCAATCCCCAATGCCCGCAAGCCAATTACTAACGCATCTGTACCAGAGTTTACCCCGATCGCGTGTTTAACGCCGAGATACTCGGCAACTTCTTGCTCGAATAACTTCACATCCGGTCCCATAATAAAAGCACCAGATTCTAACACGCGATCGATCGCCGTATGAATTTCAGCTTTAATACTATGATATTGAGGTTTTAAGTCTAGAATCGGAATATTTTTTTGAATAGCAATCATTATTTTATTTTTCTATTAAGTTATTCAATCTAGATAGTGATGTTTGCGATCGAGTTCTACCCACTGAAAGTAATCGTTTTGCATTTACTGAAAAATTTCCATTGGGAGTTAATCTTCCTTCATTTTCTAAATCGAACTTCCAACCATGACGAGGACAGATCAGATACCGACTATCTTCGATACAGGCATTTATTAAATCGGCACCTTGATGAGGGCAATAGCGATTAATTTTCCATTCCTTAGCTGTAGTAGGACAGGTAACAGAAATACAAGTATGATTCTTTCGATCGAGTGTTTTAAGTGATGCTATAGCCCATGCTAGTTCATCTGGGTTACGAAAGAGAAACAGGTTCCAAATTATGGAATAAGTATCTGGAACTCGTTGTAACTGCGATCGAAAACTCAAACAAAAGTCTTCCCAATACATTTCACGATTTAGCACTCTTGCTACCTGCCAAGCTGGAGCAACAATCGAATAAAAGTCTTGTTCGTCAATTTTCTGAGTTTCTGAAACTATTTGCTGTTGTAAATCGACTTTCCAAAACAGATTGGGTAGCTCGTTTAATCCAAAATAAAGACAACGATCCTCGACTGTAACTATGCCAATTTCTCGGCATTTCAGTTGCAATTCATGTTGAAGCTGCTGAAAAACAATTGTTGGATCGGTTACGGTGTATCGATTGAATAAAGACTGCCTAGAACTAGCAATTTTTCTTTCATAAGATAATAGATACTCTTGCTTCGATCGATGGCGATAGCCATAAGGCTGTTCGGTAATTTCTATTTGACCATTAGGCAGTGTTAATCGATCTCCAGGCAAAAGATGAACACTCCGAGTATCGTACAGCTTTTTATTTTCGTTTAGCCAATCTAAAAACTCTTCTGAAGTCGGAAATATTCCATTATTATCAAAGTTTAAATAGAAGAGATCGTTACCTAAAAAGCAACACGGTCCCGCAGATGGGATAAATATCGCTGGTTGTAAAATATTAATCGCCCTAGCAACATTATTGAATTTTTTTAAGCGTTTATCTGCGGAAATAGATCGATACTCATTAACATTATATTTGTAACAAATAGGATGCCAAGTAGCTCCAGAAAATTGAGTAGTAAAAACATCAATTTTTATACTTTTTAGCTCATTAAGCCGATCGAATATCTTACAATCATTGAAATTTAAAAAAGAGAATTTTTGAGTTTGAAATAGAATAGCGGAATCCCGATTAAGTCCTGATTCCTCTAGAAAAATAGTTACCGAGAAGTCTTCTCTTGCTAGAGTTTGCCGATCGGATAAGCAGGTAATGTTATCCGCCGGATAGAAATGAGCGATCGATTCAAAAGCCTTGGTAGAAAACTGAGGTAAGATAAAATTTAGGTTAAAGTCCGATATTTTGCTTAAAAATTCGAGATCGTAATGATCTTGATGTTCGTGGGAAAGGTAAACATATAAAGACTTATTGGTATTTCTTAACCGAGCTAAAAGAGGTTGTTCGAGATGGTGGTTGCAGGGATACTGAAACCAAGCCGCATCATATGCTCCGGTTGAGCTTAACCAAGGATCCATTAAAAATAAACAACATGGCGTTTCCACTAAGAATCCTGCATGTCCTAATGATGTGATGTTCACGGCTCGATTACCTCTATTTAGCTAGTGTTTACGTTGTCGATCTTTACTCTAGTCGGCAAATTTCTGAAGCCGATTTCTGTTGATACCTAACACCCTGGGTATCTACCGCGATCCCGCGATCGTCAAATTCCAAGACATCGCCATAGGCACTCATCCAACCAATAATCTTTGCTGGTACCCCAGTCACCATCGCATAAGCTGGAACATCCTTAGTTACCACCGCGCCAGCAGCAATAAAAGCGCATTCGTGTAATGTCACCCCACAGACAATCGTGGCATTTGCGCCAATACTCGCACCCCGTTTCACCAGCGTTTGACGATAATCGGTACTAGTATTGCGTGGGTATTCACATCGCGGTGTTTTGACATTGGTAAATACCATGCTCGGCCCACAAAATACGTAGTCTTCGAGGATTACGCCTTCGTATAGGGACACGTTATTTTGAATCTTGCAGAAATCACCGACTACTACTCGATCGGCGATCGACACATTTTGACCGACGATTGTATTCTTGCCGATCTTAGCCTCACCAAATACATGGCAAAAATGCCAGATTTTTGTGTCTGCTCCAATCTCGGCACCCGGATCGATCGCTGCCGATGGATGGGCGAAATAATCAGTTTGAGTTGTCATATATCCCCCTAAATCCGCTTTGTTGAGCGGGGTTGCGAAGATCTCCGACTGAACCAAATTAGTGCGATTCATCGCTTGCTGTGCCCTTTCCAACACCTCAACCACGGCTACGCCATTCCAACCATCGGTTTTGGGACGTTGGCGGGAAACGAGACAATCAAGAAAGTGCTGACACTCCAACTTCAGCGGATCTGTTGCGGCAATAGGTACGATCTGGGTGCCACGATCGTGATGGTTTAAGTCGGCATCGATACTCTTGTCATGGATAGTCACCGTTTGGGCGACTTCATCATAGACCAACATTTGGCGATCGCCGATGACGATCGTTTGCCGTTGATT
>JBBRVB010000300.1:0-5627 GCA_038247275.1 Chroococcales cyanobacterium | reverse complement strand
CGCTCATCGTGCATTGCCGCAGGCAGAATATTTTACCATGTCGCCCTATCAATTAAACCGACGACGGTAATTAGCGACAGATTCTACCAACCCGATCGCGATGAAATTGGTAAGTAGTGACGATCGACCATAGCTGAGCCAAGGTAAGGGAATTCCTTTTACAGGCGCCATCCCGATCGTCATGCTGATATTGACGATCGTTTGAAAGACAACCATGGACAGGACTCCGATCGCCAGGAGCGAGCCAAAATTATTGGGAGCTTGACAGGCAATCTTGAGCAACCGCCAGAACAAAAATAAGAAGGTCAAAAGCACACAGATCGCACCGACAAATCCCAGTTCTTCCCCGATCGCTGCAAAGATAAAGTCGGTATGTTGTTCGGGGACAAAATTTAATTGGGTTTGAGTGCCTTGGTTGAGTCCCTGTCCCCATAGTTCTCCCGCACCGATCGCAATTCGCGACTGAATCAGGTGATAACCCGCTCCCAGGGGATATTTATCGGGATTGAGAAAGACGATCAAACGGTATTTTTGATAGTCTTTGAGCACATGCCACAAGACCTGTCCGAGGAACCCAGCCCCCACATTTACCCCGATCGCCACCACCGAACTCACCCACCGCCACGGCAGCGTCAGCCAGCCAATTACGCCCATCAACACCGCCCAAGCTACCCACAGGGGTGGGCTGAGGCTATAGACGATTGCGGCGACTAGCGGCGATACTAGCAGCACTAGCCAGCCGGGATTGGCATTTGCCCAGTACAACATTCCCAAGGCGATCGCGCCAAATACTACCGATGTGCCCAAATCTGGTTGCACAAATACTAATAGCCAGGGTGGGACGGTAATTGCCAGGGCGCGTACAAATGTCGGGAGCGTATTAGCTGGACGACGGTGCAAAATTGCCGCCAAAGTAATAATTAGTCCCACCTTGGCAAATTCGGAAGGCTGGACATTGAAGCCGGCAACATTAATCCACCGCTGTGAGCCTTTGGCACTATTTCCCAGGGCAATTACCGCAAGTAGCAAGCCATTGGTCATTCCATACGTTACCCAGTGCCAGCGCAGCAGATGATTGTAAGAGATCCGCGCAATTGCCAAGACCAAGATTAAACCAATCCCACCAAAGACCCAATGCTGCATCCAATCAGTTACGGGCTGATTTAGCTCGGTGGAGCGAATCATCACACCACCGAAAAAGGTTAAGCCTACAACTAGAAATAACAGCAGCCAGTCCATCTGTTGCCAATGAATAAACAGATCTCGCCAGGGCGATCGATGTGATGAGGATTTGTACATTGGAGATGGGGGAGGGGTAATGGGTAATGGGTAGTGGGTAGTGGGTAATGGGTAGTGGGTAATGGGTAATGGGTAATGGGTACAAAACCTAAAGCCTAAAGCCTAAAGCCTAAAACCTAAAGCCTAAAGCCTAAAACCTAAAACCTAAAGCCTAAAACTATCCCAAGGCTGCGATTGAGACTTTGCCAGCGATCGATTTGGCGATGGCGATGAGGGCTTGAGCTGAGGCTGATTCTGGTTCGGCTAAAACGATCGGGATGCCATTGTCGCCGCTGGTGCGGACGGGGATTTCCAGCGGGATGCGACCGAGTAAGGGTACTCCGACTTCGGCGGCAAATTTTTCGCCACCATCAGAACCGAAGATATCATACTGTCGGTCGGGCAGATCTGGTGGTATGAAATAGCTCATATTTTCGACAACACCCAAAACTGTCGTAAATTTCTCAAACATCCGCAAGCCTTTGCGGGCATCGGCGAGGGCGACAGTTTGGGGGGTGGTTACGATTACGGCTCCAGCCATCGGGACAGCTTGGGCGAGGGTGAGTTGTGCGTCGCCAGTTCCAGGTGGCAGATCGACGATCAGATAATCCAGTTCGCCCCAATTAACTTGATACAAAAATTGGCGGATAATCCCATTTAACATCGGCCCGCGCCAGATCACGGGTTGATCGCGATCGATCAAAAATGCCATCGATACCAGTTTGACCCCATGATTGAAAGCTGGTTCGAGGCTACCATCTGCGGTCGGTACCAGCCGAATATCGCTCAACCCGAACATTAATGGTGCATTGGGGCCATAGATATCGGCATCCAACAACCCGACTTTCGTGCCCAACTGAGCCAGCGCGACGGCGACATTTGCCGCTACGGTACTTTTACCGACACCGCCTTTACCGCTGGAGATAGCGATGATATTTTTAATGCGATCGATGCCTACACGGTCGGGTAAGCCCTTTTGTTGAGGGATTTCGGCAGTTACTTCGACTTCTACATCGGTCACGCCTGGGAGCGTTTTTACTGCCTGTTTGCACTCATCGACGATAAATTCACGCAACGGACAAGCTGGTGTCGTCAAGACGACGGTAAACTTGACCAATCCGCCATCGACCTCGATGTTGCGGATCATATTCAGTTCGACCAGACTCTTCTGTAGTTCTGGATCTTGGACTGGCTTGAGCACTTCTAATACGGCACTACGGTCTAACATCAGTATTTATATATTTTCGATGATGGATTTAGTCTATAGCTTAAACCGCATCATCGGTATCTTAACTGGGAATAGTCCGCTCCACAAAGCTCGATCGCCAAACGTACCGAAAGTTGTAGGTTGGGTAGAGTGGAGCGAAACCCAACATCACCACAATCGATCGCTACGATTTTTCAGAACCCCAGTCTAATTTGTAAATACCCTGACGAACATGATAATGAAAGCTAGAAAATTGCCAATCTTGTGGCGATCGAACTAAATTGTGCTTGACTGGATTGTAATGAATATAATCAAAATGATGGGTAAAATCTCGCTCATTTTGAATCTGATGCTCCCAAAAGCGACGTTGCCAAATTGCTTGCTCGCGTTTGTCAAATCTAGAAGCAGATAGTTCGCCATGATAGTGTTGTTGGCAGCGGCGAGTAAAATAACTTTTTAGCAGTCTCCACCGAGTTGAAAAGTCATTGTCTGCTAATGGCAATGTCCAAATACAGTGAATATGTTCTGGTAAAATAGCAATCGCATCGATAATAAAAGGATGAGAAGTCATTACATATCGAAAGGCGGCACGCAATAGCTCGATATTTTCTAATTCGCACAGAAATGGTCGGCGATTGTGGGTGACAACTGTAAAAAAATAAGTCCCGCCCGCTACTTTGGCCCTTCGATACTGCATGCAGGAGATCGATCTACTTCTACTCTAATTTAGATCGATCGAGCTTCATCTAAAAGGGCATAATTGCTGAATTTCAGCCGACACTATCCGTCGGTTGGGTTAAGTTCGATAAAACCAACAATCTTAGGGATCGAAGATCGGCTTGGTGCAAAGTGAAACCACCGCTGCTCGACAAATTTTCTTGTAGGTTGGGTAGAGTGAAGCGAAACCCAACAACACAAATGTCGAATACTTCTGATCCTCCAAGCGATCGCGCGAGATTGAATGCTGTGAAATCTTCTCGATTGGGAAGATGTAGATACCTGATACTTTTAACCGATCGTTCCTTTGACACTGGGGTTGTTGGGTTTCCACCGAAATGAGAAATTTGTAGGTTGGGTTGAAGAATGAAACCCAGCATCATCAATATCTACGCAATCGAATATGGATTGAATATTTAAAATCTTGAGCATCGGGACGTTGAAGAGATGCCCGAGCATATTTACCGACCGTTCCTTTGACGCTGGGGTTGTTGGGTTTCGAGGCTCAACCCAACCTACAGGGAGATATCCCACTTGTAGTAAATCAAAATAGAGAAGTATATGTCTACGCAGGTGGTGTAGGTCAAAAAGATCCTACTCAAGATAAGGCAAGCATCGCCATAACAGGTGATAGTACCTATGGATCTTACGATATTCATGTTCCAGACTATTTATGGAAAGTATTGCTCATACTTCAAAAGCCAGGTTTAGGAGTTCAAGATATTAATTCAACTAATGCAACTGCTTTTGCTGTATGGACTGAGAATAAATTACCAGAATTGAATCCGCTTGGTAATTCACCAAAATATACTCGTTGGAATGATGGAGGGATGGAAGTAATTAGTGTTGAACAATTAGAGAACAGACTCAACGCAGATCCCAGTAACCTTGCAAGAGGAATTCATTATGACTTTTTATCAACACTCAATGCAACAGTAAAGAATTCACTTAAAACGACTCCAGTTAATATTCCAAATGGATCTAATCCTTCCACAGCATTTTTATCGGCAGAACCAGATTATTCGATATTTAGTTCAAATAGTTCCATCCTTAATACTGGCATTTGGCATGATAGTTCTACAGAAAATAGAATCTTTAACAATTTCCTGAATGAACTCGATCTCGGCACCAGTCAAGTTGGCATCGGTCAAATTCACACGCCGCATAGTAGCACCTTGGAGACAAGCACCAGTCAAATTAGCACTAGTCAAATCAGCACCATCCAGGTTGGCATGTCTAAGATCGGCACCAGTCAAATCGGCACCTCGCAAATTGGTGTCTCGGAGACAAGTCTGCCCCAACTGAGTACCTCTAAGATTAGCTCCACTCAAGTTGCTTCCCTCCATAAAGATCTCGCCGACGGACGATTTACTCAAATTGATTCCAATCAAATTGGCTCGATACAACTCATCAGATCCATTGATAGTAATTTCGGAAAAATCTCTCTCCCCAGCAGCATAACGCTCCAACAACTCCTCAACATCGATACTTCTGAAAAAAGTCATAACCCCAACATCCAAAATACAACAGTACCCACATGGACAGAATTCCTTCAATCCCCAACACCATTTAACCTCAAAATTGAGGTCACAGATCTCCCCACCGGACAACTAGCCGAAGCCACCATCACCGGATACGACACCAACAATCGCCCCAACTCCGGCACCCTCACCCTCGACACCGACGGCAACAGCCTCGGCTGGTTCATCGACACCACCCCCCACGACAATAGCGAATTTACCACCCAACTAGCAGACACCGCCTACAAAGCAACTGCTGATAGTGCCGCCTACGGTAAATATGACCTCCTCACCACCATCCTCCACGAACTCGGACACCTCAACGGCATCATTCGTGGTAACACCGCCTTCGATATCTACGTCCAAAACATCAACGGCATCCCCACCTTCATCAATGGCGGAATAACTGCCACCCTCACCCCCGATGGCTCTCACCTAAATCCCACCTTC
The DNA here is from genome assembly GCA_038247275.1 of Chroococcales cyanobacterium. Taxonomy (GTDB): domain Bacteria; phylum Cyanobacteriota; class Cyanobacteriia; order Cyanobacteriales; family Chamaesiphonaceae; genus Chamaesiphon. The sequence goes on along the minus strand of JBBRVB010000300.1, from coordinate 455 downwards.
CACCCCTACGACTTAATGAACACCAGCCTCAAACCTGGCGTTCGTAAACTTCCATCGGCGTTGAATCTAGCGATGATTGACGCGATTAATTCGGGTGTTAGGGGTTGGGTGTCGGGTGTCGGAATTAACCCCGCCCACCTCACAGCAGGTGCCCTCATTGGTATCACCAACGGCGACTTCACCACCCCCACCACCTGGAACCGTGAAGGCGCAACCAACATCATCAACGACACCGCCACCCTCTCCGAGCAGTCCCAAAAACTCTCCGAACTCACCCAAGCCTTCACCATCCCCACCGGAGCCAAAACCCTCCAATTCACCATCCTCGACAACCATCTAGTTACCGGAGACACCACCAAAACCGCCAACGATGCCTTTGAAGTCGCACTAATAGACACCACCACCTTCAACCCCCTCGCCGGAACATCAGTCGGACTAACACACACCGACTCCCT
>JBBRVB010000299.1:0-5638 GCA_038247275.1 Chroococcales cyanobacterium | reverse complement strand
GACTGGGGATAAGCTGTTAAAACAAATTGTCAATCGCGTATCGCGACAGTTGACTCATAAGGTTCAACAGGACTTTCATAGTAATTTAGGTTTGAAAATTCCTAAAGGTTAACTCACATCTTGCACCAGTACTTATTTAACGATCGATTGATGGCTGAAACTAACGGTTGACTCAAGGGTAACTATCCACTGTCTTGAAAAAGTGCTTCACTCGGGGTTTCCCCGAGTGAAGCACTTTTCGCTATCCACTATCCACTAAAAAACTAGTAACTTTGTTTTGATGCAAGATGTGAGTTAATTAACTATCAATTGAGCTGCTTCTTCTAGTTTAGTTTTGGCAGCATATAGCCGGTTGAGGGCGTTGATATAGGCTTGCGCCGAGGCGACGATGATGTCGGTATTCGCGGCATAACCAGAGTAAGTGTAGTCTTGATATTTGAGTCGAATTGTGACTTCGCCGATGGCATCAATGCCCGCTGTGACCGATTGGACGGAGAATTCGATTAATTGGTTGGGAACATCGATGACGCGGTTGATTGCCTTGTAGATGGCATCTACGGGACCAGTCCCGATCGCCGCATCGGTCAATTCTTCGCCGTTGGGCATTCTGATGGTGACAGTTGCGGTGGGTTGAGCGCGATCGCCACAAGCGACTTGAACGCGATCGAGGATGAAGATTTCGGGACTTTGTTTGATTTCGTCGTTGACAATTGCTTCTAAATCGCGATCGGTAATTTCTTTTTTCTTATCAGCGACATCTTTAAATCTCAAGAAGGCTTTGTTGAGGTCGTTTTCGGATAATTCGATCCCCAATTCTGACAAGCGCGTGCGAAAAGCATTGCGACCGGACAATTTACCGAGCGTAATGAGATTATCAGTCAATCCGATCGATCGAGCATCCATAATCTCGTAGGTGAGCTTATTTTTTAAGACTCCATCTTGGTGAATACCTGATTCATGGGCAAAGGCATTGGCTCCGACGATCGCTTTATTCGGTTGCACGATCATCCCGGTGAGGCTCGATACTAAGCGGGAAGTTTTATAGATTTGGCGGGTATCGACATTGGTTAAAGATGTCGCCGAATCGACGGGACGACCCAAGAAGGGATTGAAGTACTGACGGCGCACATGTAGAGCCATTACCAGTTCTTCTAGTGAAGCATTGCCTGCACGTTCCCCAATACCATTAATCGTACATTCTAGTTGCCGCGCACCATTTTTGACAGCTTCTAAAAAGTTCGCTACAGCCAATCCCAAATCATCGTGTCCGTGGACGGAAATAATCGCTCGATCGATATTTGGGACATTTTCGGTGATGCCTTTAATTAACGCGCCAAATTCGGCAGGAGTTGTATAACCGACGGTATCGGGAATATTCACAGTCGTCGCGCCATTGGCGATTGCCCGTTCTAATACTTCATACAAAAAGGCTGGCTCACTCCGTCCGGCATCTTCCGGCGAGAACTCCACATCATCGACAAATGTTTTGGCATAAGCGACCATATCTCCCGCAATTTGTAAGACTTCTTTACGGGTCTTTTTAAGTTTGTATTCTAGGTGAATATCTGAGGTGGCAATAAATGTATGAATGCGCGGTTTTGCCGCAGGTTTAAGGGCATCGGCGGCGGCTTTGATGTCTTTTTCACTCGCGCGTGCTAACCCGCAGATAATCGGTCCCGATGGTGTCCCGACCAGATCGGCAATCTGGTGGACTGCTTCAAAATCACCCCGACTGGAGTAGGGAAAACCAGCTTCGATGACATCGACACCCAAGCGGGCTAATTGACGAGCAATTGTAAGTTTTTCATCGGAGTTAAGGGTTGCACCTGGAGATTGTTCGCCATCGCGTAAAGTAGTATCAAAAATAATTACGCGATCTGGTTCGTGCTGTTGAGTCATAACGTTAGGTAGTTCTAAAAATAATAATTGGTGGAGTTACCAGATCGGCTACTAGATCCCTGACTTGCTGTAGAAGTCGAGTATCTGTATCGAGCATATATTTTAGGTGACAGATTTAATAATCCAAGACTTATCTGTCACCTAAATAAGCACTAGCAACTCAAATAAAGTGACCTGAATTATTATTTTTCCTTGTGCTAACATTTGAATTGATATTCCTATAAAGAATCAACTTTTTCAATTCGATCGCGAATATCATTGAGATCGATATAGCGATCGGTGACATTTCGCAATTCGCGGGCGATCATCCCTTCGGTGGAGATCACGGTGATATGGGTATTCTTGGAGCGGAGTAACTCGATCGCTCGCTCGAAATCGCCATCACCACTAAATAGTACGACGCGATTGTACTGATCTACAGTATTAAACATATCGACCACAATTTCAATATCCAAATTCGCTTTCTGGGAGTAGCGACCGGAGGTATCATCATAGTACTCTTTGAGAATTTTGGTGCGGACTGTATAGCCTAGACTGATTAGCGCGTCGCGAAAGCCGCGTTGATCTTGAGCATCTTTGAGTCCCGTATACCAAAAAGCGTTAATTAACATTAACTCTGGTTCTTTCGTAAAATACTCTAGCACGCGCCGAGGATCGAAAAACCACCCATTTTTTTGTTGGGCATAAAACATATTATTGCCGTCCACAAAGATGGAGAGACGGTTAGCCGCTGAAAACATTATAAATAGTACCTAATTATAGTTATAAGTTAATTTAAATCGATCCCCTCGCTACAGCTCTTAGTTGTACTAAGCGCAGCCAGAGTAGAGCTTCGATCGAGATCTTGGCAATCTAGTTGAGCCAAATTAGCTGGGCACAAACTCAGATCGGGATTTACCCAACCCTAGATATCCAAACATCCCTAGATCCGATCGAGGTTGCTAAATTTAGCTAGTTAATTTAAAGATATAGAATTTAACGATTTGGCTGGATACCACTTGGCGATCGGTTCGCTCAAAAGTAAAACAACCATCAAAGAGTCAGCTAACGAACGTAGATCGAGAACTTTAATTTTGCCTCAACTTCATCAGCAAAGATGTAACAATTAGCATAATAATGTACAAGAATAATGTATATATGCGTTCTATCTTACCAAACTTCGAGTATTTCAGCGAAGGTTCTTTCAACACTAAAAATCTTACGTGAATTTACTGATTCGGTAGAGATCTCGATTTAGCTACCTATTCCCGCGAAGTAACGAGATTTTCCATCGAGCGAATTGCCAGCAAACCATCGATTACTAGTCAAAATTTGGGCAACCTAAGCAAGAGTAGTCGCACAAAATTATCTAGCCCGCCGATTTATGGTAAACTCTCGTCACTTTCCAGCACCACCGCCACCAACCCCCAGTCTATCGACTAATTTTCCACCGCTAACACCGACGAACCACTCAACTATCGTTCAGACTGCTAGCAGTCATCCATTACCACCAGGACAGCCCACGATTGGGGCATTGGTAACCGAAGCTTTTGATGCTGGCTATTCGGATATCCACGTCGGGGTTGGTGAAATCCCCAGATTTCGCAACCGGGGTGAGATCGAGACCACTAATTACCCGGAGACAGATCTCGCCACCTTCATGTCCTGGCTGCATGAAGTATTAAATGAAACTGAAATTCGGACATTTCAGACCAATCTAGACTTTGATGGTGCCACCCAGTATGAATTCGCGCGGGTGCGGATCAATGTTTTTGATTCGCTCTATGGTTATGCGATGGTGATGCGACTGATTCCGATGCAGATTGCCACGATCGAAGAATTACGATTACCGCCTGTATTTAGGGATGTTTGCCATCAGCATAAGGGTTTAATTCTCGTCACTGGGCCGACAGGTTCGGGTAAATCGACATCGATGGCAGCGATGGTCGATTATATGAACAAGGAAATGCCGCGCCATATTATCACGATCGAAGACCCGATCGAATTTATTCACAAGAGCAAACGCGCATTGATCAAGCACCGCGAAGTTGGTGCCAATACGCTGATGTTTGATACTGCCCTCAAAGCAGCTCTGCGCGAAGATCCAGATGTGATCCTAGTTGGAGAAATGCGCGATCGCGAGACGGTCAATACCGCCCTCAAAGCTGCTCAAACCGGGCACTTGGTGATCGGAACTCTCCACACCAATAGTGCGATCAAAACCATCGAGCGGATTCTCAATCTGTTTAAACCAGAAGAACAAGCCGTCATGCGGGTATCGCTGGCAGAATCGCTAGTCGCAGTGATCTCGCAAGGTTTGTGTCGGACTACCGATGGCAAACGCGCCGCTTATCACGATATCTTGATCAATACCGAAACCGTCAAAGACTATGTTCGCGATGGTAAATACGATGAGATCGCCCCACTGATGACTGATGGCGAATTTGACGGGATGATCACCATGAATAAATCCTTATTCGCTCTCTACCAAGAAGGTCGCATCACCGAAGAAACTGCCCTCGAACTCTCGCCCACAGCCAATGAAATGGCAATGATGTTACGCGGTAAAGTCTAAATCCTCGATCGCACCCATTACCCACTACCCCTTACCCATTACCCTATCCAGATATGGGGAACACAAAACTTAATTGAAAGTCCTTGGGTACTATCAGTGTCCGTAATTTTAGTTAGGTTTTATCTCCATGTCTAGATCCATCTTCCAAATAACGATCGCGGCGACTTTAGGTGCGGCGATCGTTTCCACAGGTCTATTTGCCGGTATTTCCAGCTACGCCCAAGGTGGCATGACAACGACTCCCAGCCCCACTAGTAGTCCAGCACCTAGCGGTGGTGGGATGACCCAACCAGCGACAACTCCTGGTGGGATGTCCAACCCCAGCACCACCCCCGCAGCAGCTCCGGCGGCTAGTAGCAAAACGATCGTTAGTATTGCTGCTGGCAACAAAAACTTTACTACTTTAGTTAAAGCTCTTAAAGCCGCAGATCTAGTAGCAACTCTCTCTGGTGAAGGCCCTTTCACAGTATTTGCACCGACGAATGCTGCCTTTGCCAAATTACCTAAAGCTACTCTGGCAAACCTGCTCAAACCAGCAAACAAAGCTCAACTTGTCAAAGTCCTCACTTATCATGTTGTTCCTGGTGCGGTAACTTCCAACATGCTCAAATCAGGAGCAGTTGCCACAGTCGAAGGTGGTAACGTCAATGTCAAGATTAAAGGCAAAAATGTCATGGTTAATAATGCTAAAGTCATCCTCGCTGATGTCAAAGCTAGTAACGGTGTCATTCACGCGATCGATACCGTACTGATTCCTACCAAGTAATCAATTAGTACTCAGACTCGATAATTGAGTTTGAGTATTGACTCTTGAGTTTTGAAGATGAGGTTGTCGGCGCATCCGCTAGTTCGATCGATCGGATTGGCGTTGTGGTGACATCTACAGACATCAAAATGGCATAGTAAAAATTGGCGGAATCATCCAATGAGATCGCCACTACGCCTGACTTACAACAATTGCTAATCCAAGATTTGAACGCTCGATTCACCCCGCGATCGGCAAAAAATATTGGTAATAAATTACGGCTCTTCATTACCTGGTATGCTAATCTCGGATTGTCACTCTCAAACCCTTGCTATTAAGCCAAAAATGACTAAAAAATCTAACGATAATAGATTTTAGGCTCAAGCCCTTGCCAGCAATCATTCTGAGCGTAAATCAGCATACTAAGTAATGAAGAGCCG
>JBBRVB010000298.1:0-5648 GCA_038247275.1 Chroococcales cyanobacterium | reverse complement strand
ATGGTCGCGATTCGTTGTCCGCTTTTTGGGCATGGCTCACACGGTGGGTTCTAACTCTTTGCTAGTCTCAGTTTGACATCTTTTCTCTCTACCCTTGCTATCTCTCGGATTTTCTTAACTTGTCACGAATCGGGTCACCCGTCCGAAGTGCGCCGCAAGTGAAGCACCTTTTCAAGAGAGCAAAAAGTGCGATCGCGATCCCATTGAAAATCGATCTGTTTAAAATAGAGATAGTCACGATCGGAGTAAACATGGATTTTCGCGCACTGTCACCGTTTGGAGTCGAGCTAAATGGGGTCGAAATTACCCAGCTCCAAGCTCAAGATATCGATGCTCTCAAGGATGCCCTCGCCACTCATGGATTTGTCGTCTTCCGCAACCAGTCGGCGAATGATGCGGATTTTGTGACTTTTCTCGATCGGTTGGGGCAATTAACTTTTACCATTGGTGAAACGCCAGTATCGCATCAACCGGAACTAAATATTGTCAGTAATATTGGACGAGCAACCCCACCCCGGAGTGTGTTCCATACCGATACTAGCTACATCACTCAACCTCCGGCATACACAGCTTTGCGTGCTGTGACAATTCCAGCATCTGGTGGGGGGACGTTATTTTCGGATCAATATCGTGCTTATGAAACATTGCCAAGCGCGGTGAGAGAGCGACTTGCAGACGCGCGAGTGCTGCATGTCGTGTCCGGTTTGACATTGAATGAGGGGGAAACTCAATGCTGGCACCCCTTATTTAAGCGGCACCCGCTTTCGGGTCGATTGGCACTATTTTTGTCTACACCAGCACGATGTCAAGCCATTTCAGGCATCGCTGCGGCGGAAGCCAGCCGGATGATTCGGCTGCTGTATCAGCATTCTATTCGCCACTATCGGCTGTACCATCATCAGTGGCAACCGCACGATCTGATTATCTGGGACAATCGGTGTACGATGCACCGTGCCGATCATTCGGCAGTAATTGGCGATCGAGTCTTACATCGCGGATTAGTATTAAATTAATCGATAATTGATAATTGCGGATGCAATCACGCGGAGGTTTCCTCCGCATGTGTTGCACCAAGCAGATAATTGGGTTTTTAAGTTGGGGTCTAAAAAACAATCTACCTAAACGGTGGGTGATTTAACTGTCAACTGTCAACTGTCAACTGTCAACTGTCAACTATCACCGCACCTTGAAAATTAGCTATGAGCACGATTAAAGTAGAAGTCTGCCAAATTTTGGAGTTAAAACCCCATACCAATGCTGATGCATTAGAATTAGCTACCGTTCAAGGTTGGCAAATGTGTGTTAAAAAAGGCGTGTATCAAGCGGGGGATTTAGTTATCTACTTCGAGCAGGGCACCGTGCTCACCAAAGAAGTTGCCGAACGATTGAATGTGAGTGCATACTTATCTGAAAAAACTGATATTAATGGCGATCGAGTGTTGATAGTTCACCGGATTAAACTACGGGGAGAACCATCATTTGGATTGGTAGTTCAGCCCGAACCAGAAATGAACTTAGGTGAAGATGTGGCGGAGTTTTATAGTGCCACAAAATACTTTCCACCAGTTAAAGGTGCTGCTGGCGACAGTGCCAGTGACGATCCAGATTTCCCCAAATATACTAATCTGGAAAATATGCGGAGTTACCCCTATTTATTAGCAGTCGGGGAAGCAGTTATTGCAACTGAAAAAATTCACGGCACCAATTGCCGGGTGGGTTTTGTCTGGCATTCAGATGAAGAACAGCCGACGATGATGGCTGGTTCGAGAACTTTGCGCCGCAAAGAACCGGAAGATCCGAACAATATGATGACAAATACTTACTGGTTTCCACATACCTTAGTCGGCATCAAAAATCTCTTGTCAGACTTACACAAAGGTCACAAACAAGCGGTTTTGTATGGGGAAGTTTACGGGCAAGGAATTCAGGCTTATACCTATGGTGCGAAGCGGATGAGTTTTCGAGCTTTCGATCTGATGCTGGATGGTAAATATGTCGATTATCTGGTCTTTAAAGCTCTGTGCGATCGCTATCAAGTAGAGCAGGTACCATTAGTATATGAAGGTGCTTTTTCACTAGATGTGATTCGTGAATGTTCTGATGGTGATTCGCTAGTTGGTGGTACTCATGGTAGGGAAGGTGTGGTTGTCAAACCGATGGTAGAAAGGGACGATCCAAAGCTTGGCAGGGTGATTCTCAAATATATCGGCGATCGATACTTATTTGGTAAAGTCGCCGAACAAGATACCACCGATGTCTAGATTTTTAATTACCCGATCTCGATTAACAGATGAATGCCTGTTCATATGTTAATATTTTTTGGTGGCGTGCAGAGCTTCAGGATAGTGCCAAAATTTGGGGGACTCGATCGATTGTAGTACCGATCCAGATCGAAACTCCCAGTGCGAACATCGATAAACTTAGAGATAAAGTTATCGAGGTGTATGGTTTGCGATATGATCTGGTTCTAGCACTGGATATATAACTGAGATTTAGAAAAAGAGGGCATGAGGCTGTGATTAGAGTAGCGATCAATGGGTTTGGGCGGATCGGACGGAATTTTATGCGGTGTTGGCTGGGGAGAAAGAATAGCCACATCGAAGTGGTGGGGATCAATGATACTTCCGATCCGCGTACCAACGCACACTTGCTCCGATACGACACCATGTTAGGCAAGTTCGATGCCGAAATCAGTGCTGATGACAACACGATTACGGTCAATGGCAAGACAATTAAATGCGTATCCGATCGCAATCCTGACAACTTACCTTGGAAAGACTGGGAAATCGATCTGGTAATTGAGTCTACAGGTGTCTTCATCAGTCATGCTGGTGCTTCCCGACACATCAATGCTGGTGCCAAAAAAGTGCTAATTACCGCACCGGGTAAAGATGAAGACGGGACATTTGTCGTCGGAGTCAATGAAAAAGACTACGATCACAACAAGCATTTCATCATTAGTAACGCTAGTTGTACCACCAATTGTCTCGCACCTTTGGCCAAAGTCCTCAATGACAATTTTGGCATCGTCAAAGGGACGATGACGACGACACACAGCTACACTGGCGACCAACGGTTACTAGATGCCTCCCACCGGGACTTGCGGCGGGCGCGGGCGGCGGCGATGAATATCGTGCCGACCTCCACCGGCGCGGCTAAAGCTGTAGCCTTGGTGCTACCAGAACTCAACGGTAAACTCAATGGGATTGCCCTGCGGGTACCAACACCGAATGTCTCAGTCGTAGATTTAGTCGTCAACGTCGAGAAGAAAACCTTCGCCGAAGAAGTCAATGCTACCCTCAAAGCTGCCGCAGAAGGTTCGATGAAAGGAATTTTGGACTACTGTGAGCTACCACTAGTTTCGAGCGATTTCAAGGGTACTGATGCCTCTTGTACCATTGATTCTAAGCTGACGATGGTCATGGGTGATGATATGGTCAAAGTCATCGCCTGGTATGACAACGAGTGGGGCTACAGTCAGCGGGTTGTCGATCTCGCCGAAATCGTTGGTGAGAAATGGGTTAGATAGTTGATAGTTGACAGTTGACAGTTGACAGCTAGAGGTAAAAGTAGGGTGGGCAATGCCCACCATCGACCTATTACTCGCATTAAGCCCCATCACCAGGTGATGGGGCTTAATATTTTCAAATAATCCGATCGGGTAACTCTGTGTCTTGTCTTGTCTCGCTGCTTGGTGCGCTGCTTGGTGCAACGACATGGGTCGGGAACCTCCGCGTGATTGCATCCGCTTTTTACGTCGGGAAACCCGACGAGCGCGCATCCGCATAATCCGGGAGGTTTCCTCCCGGATTATGCGAGCCGCTGTTTGGCTCAATCTGGAGGGAACCTCCAGGGCGCAACTGTCAACTGTCAACTGTCAACTGTCAACTGTCAACTGTCAACTGTCAACGCTTCAGCATATAATTGTTCGTGAAGCTTGACGATCGATTCGAGATCGTAGGTAGCGATCCGCTCGAAGCCTAGTCTACTCATATTGGTAGCCGCTGGCGGTCGATCGAGTACCCAAGCCATCTCTGCCGCCAATCCATCCACATCGCCCACATCAACTAGTCGTCCACAACCACCTTCAAGTAGATCTTGAGTCCCCCGAATCCGCGTGCCAATTGTTGGTGTTTCTAACGCGAGGGATTCGAGGACGCATCTGGGTAGTCCTTCTTGGGCTGAAACTAGGATATTTGCGGTTGCAGCCCTCATCAGGACAGGAATATCTTGCCTGTTGCCTAAAAAGTGGAGGCGATCGGCAACGCCTAATGTTACTGCCAACTGCTTCATTTTGGCCATGAGCGGCCCACTCCCAGCAAAAGCTAAATGGACATTAGCCCGATCGAGTTTGGCAAATGCCGCGATCGCATCGGCATGGTGCTTGCGGGCGGTGAATTCGGCGACAGATAGCAATAAGTGAGTATCTTCATCGATGCCCAACTCCTGACGCACCTGGAGAATTGCTGATTCGGAGACTTCATGCCGATTGTAATATTTTAAGTCCACACCGATCCCTGGCATGTAGCGACACCGCTCGGCTGCTAATAACTGATACGCGATCGCGGCATCCCGATCCTCATGATTGATCGTCACCAGATAGTCTGTCCATTTACCAGCTAATTTTTCTAAATTGATAAACACGAAGTTTTTGAGCGGATTGCCCCCCGCATAGAAATGAAATCCATGCGCTGTATAAATCACCTTCGCGCCTAGCTGTTGGCGCAGATCTTTGAGCGCGTAGCGAGTGACAAACGCCGCCACTGGCGTATGGACGTGGATGATGTCATATTTTTCGCGGGTGATGAGATCGCCAATCACCCGTGGTGCTGCCAATAAATTACGCGGATCGAGGGGATTGCGCGACCATTCTACCTCCCACACGCGATCGAATCCTTGGCGACATTCATCCGAGCTAGAAACTCCGCAAGCCATCGCGTCTACTTGCCATCCTTGCGCTCGAAAATGCGCCGCAAATGGGAGCAGGAAACTCCGCAGAGTACTCGGAACCGTCGTAACCATTAAAAGTCTGTTCATAACAATCGATGTGGGATCGGGGGAAGGCAAGATTTGGACTCGCGATGGCGATACTGACTAAATTGGATGGCAATTGATGAGCGAGGTAACAGTTGACAGTTGACAGTTGACAGCGAAAAGTGCGTTCTTGGGCGATGTCTACAGGTAAAATCATCATCGACTTAGCTACAACTGTGAATCGCATTCCAGTCTCATTTGGATGTTGCAATCCGATTGGGATGTAGTTGAGTATACCAAGCAAGATTTAGTAGTCCATCCGAGGATTCACTGACTCGGTTGCCGATCTATCCCTGTAGACGGACAGAATCGCCGCCGGGGTTCCAGCGCGATCTGAAGATCGCTGACAACCGGACAAATCACCACTCGATCCGCTCTAGCTGGTGTTTTGCTGACTCGATCGCTAAAATTTCAGACCGCTCGATCGAGTCTGGCTTCAGTATGATTACGGAGAAGTGTTCGGGCGATCGAGTCTGGCTCAGTCCGATCGCGGATCGATCGCCAAAGCCCCCAATGTGGGGGCTAATTAATCCGGTTTTCAGCAGAGACGATCGATCTAAAAACAGCGGAGCGGATCGTGAATACTTACCACGATCGATGTCCGGCAAATAGCT
>JBBRVB010000297.1:0-5653 GCA_038247275.1 Chroococcales cyanobacterium | reverse complement strand
TGAGAGTAGTAGGAGACTGTAGAACTTCTACTTCTTGCCCCGATCTGTAGATTTCCACCTGCTGCTGTTGCGGGTCAACTAGCCACCCTAAGCGCACCCCATTGGTGCGATACTCCAGCATCTTTGCTTGGAGAGTTTTTAATACGTCAGTTTGAGATCTCAGCTCAATCACAAAATCAGGGACTACCACCGGAAATTTAACACCAGCCGGAATATCAGCGAGTTTAGACTTTTCAATCCAAGTCACATCCGGCGATTTGACTGCACCATTGGGCAGAGTAAAGCCGCCAGAAGAATCGAAAACTCTGCCTTGTTTGGCTTTCAAATTCCAAGCCCAGACATATCCAAATAAGTCTCCATTTTTCTCTGCGCTCTCATATCCGGCTGGTGCCATCGTTACTAATTCTCCTGCTTCTGTTAGCTCCAGTCGCAGGTCTGGATTATCTTGGCACAGTTGCTCGAACTCTTCATGGGTGATCCGCAGCGTGATCTGGCTGATATCAACTAGTACTGGTTTGATTTCTAAGGATTGCATCTTATAGCCTACCTCCCGCAGCTTACTCGTCGTAAAGCGACAATCGCTTATCGTCTTATTATACCTGGCATTACGATAACGCCAATGAACTGGCTGCCGGTGAAGCCTTACCAGTTACTGACGTTATCACTTTCATCGCTTATTTTGCGACTAATTCCTTCCGCTGAGAGAACCCCCAGGTAAATATTAGTGCAACCATCCCCACCGTGATGGCTTCAGGAATCTCCACATCGGGCATGAGCGCGCGCGCTAATAACTTTACGCCAACCAAACCAACCGCAACATATCCAGCATCTTCTAGATGAGTATATTCATCCAACCACCGAATGAATAATTCTGCCATAAATCGGAGGAGCACGATCCCGATTGTGGCACCACTGATGACTAACCAAGTATCACTCGATACGGCAATGGCTGTAGCCACACTATCTAAGGAAAATGCTAGATCGGTAATGGCAATTAGCGGAATTACTTGCCACAAAGAAGTGTACTGAGGGCGGTTTGGTTCACCATCTTCATCTTTCCCTGCCATAAAATATTGAAACACCAGCCAGAGCAAATAAGCCGCTCCAGCCACTTGAAATTGCCAGTAGCGGACTACCCAAGTTGCAGCGACGATTAATGTCATTCGCAAGATATAGGCAAAGATCAAGCCGATGTTTAATGCTTTAGGGCGGAGTTTTTCATCAACTAAGCTTTGGGAAATCGAGGCGAGGGCGATCGCGTTATCTGCTGATAATACAGCTTCGAGCGCGACGAGGACGAGCAGGAGAATTGGGGTAGAGAAATCAATATTGATGAGGAAATCAGGCAGATTATCTAGCATTGGCAATCGGATCGTATTTCATTGTATAACTCATTCTAGTGTGCCCTCGATCGAGGATATTCTCACCCCATCAGCTAGATTCTTTTTCGCTGGGAGACTGACTGAGCACAAAGAACAGCCATCTCTCAAGAAATTGTCTATACCGTGTGTTGATTATCTGGTTTGACATTGGGAACACTATCATTAGTATCCAGGAAATAATCTACCATGACAATTTCATTAGCCAAAGGACAGCGCGTATCTCTCGACAAAATCGCTCCCGGCATGAGCGAAGCCTTTGTAGGGCTGGGTTGGGACACGAAGAAAGTAGATACGGGACTTGATTTCGATCTCGATGCTTCCGTATTTCTACTGGGTAGTAATGACAAATTAATTTCCGACAAGCATTTCATTTTTTATAATAATCTCACTAGTCCCGACTCCGCTAAAGCAGTCGAACACATGGGTGATAATCTGACTGGGGCTGGCGATGGAGATGATGAAGTAATTAAAGTTAATCTCGCACAAGTACCAGCCGATGTTCAGAAAATCGTCGTAGCTGTAACTATTCATGAAGCTCTGGAACGGAGTCAAAATTTCGGTCAAGTTACTAATGCATTCGTGCGAATTGTCAATCTTCAAAATGAGCAAGAAGTCGCGCGTTATGACTTAGAAGAAGATTATTCTACAGAAACAGCTTTGATCATGGCTGAACTTTATCGTAAGGACGGTGAATGGCGCGTAAATGCCGTTGGTTCGGGCTATCAAGGTGGCTTAAAACCCTTACTCGATCGATATAGCGTTAATTAACCCGATCGAATCTTACGAGGAAGAATAGTATATGGCAATTAATCTGCAAAAAGGACAGCGAATTTCGCTGACAAAAGAAGCCCCTGGGTTAACCAAAATCATCTGTGGATTAGGCTGGGATATTGCTAAAAAATCCGGCGGTGGATTTTTTAGTAACTTTGGTAAAGCAACCCAAGATTACGATCTAGATGCGGCGGTGATTTGTCTTGATGAGGCTGGTAAACTTAGAGATATGCAAGATCTAATCTATTTTGCGAATCTCAGCCATCAGTCGGGGGCAATTATCCACCTGGGTGATAATTTAACCGGAGAAGGTGATGGCGATGATGAAGTAATTATCATCGATCTCGCCAAGATTCCCGCTCAAATTAGTAAACTACTCTTTACGGTTAATATCTATGATTGTGTCGCCCGCAATCAAGATTTTAGTCAGGTTGAGAACTCTTTTGTGCGACTAGTTAATGTGTCAAACAATCTAGAACTGGCAAGATTTAATCTATCAGGTAAAGATTATGCTGGTGCAACTGGGCTGATTTTAGCTGAAGTATATCGCCACAATGGAGAGTGGAAAATGGGTGCGATCGGCAACCCAGTTCGGGTAAATGGACTTGGGGAAATCCTTAAAGATTACATGAACTAATTATACATTACGGTATTCTAGCCAAGTCAATTATTATAAATTGGCTTGGCTTTATCAATAATATGAGTCTTTTCGAGCGATTAAATTTCACTAAACCAAACCAGCGAAATCATCCCATACCAATTTGGGAAAGAATTAATCTCGATCGTCCGCAGCGTTCGCATCATCCTCGCTGTAAAGGGTGTAGATTGTTAATTGAATCTAACTGGCGAATTTGTCCGCAATGTGGCTTAAAATTGAGCTTGGCAAAAACTGAAAATTATCATTGTATCTGGATTAATGCTGACGCATTAGGTTCGGACTCGATCGATAAATCTATGCTGATTGAAGCATTGGAAGATTCATTTGCTAAAGTTTTTAGCGCATTTAGAAGTATTCATGTTTTTTTGACTTCCGATCGGCCTGATGAAAAAAAGTGGGGTGGAAATTTTACTTATCTTGGCTTGATTATAGATCGAGAAGATGTTGATTATTTGGGAATTGCTAGTTTTAGACAAGGAGTAGTAACAGATCGAGCAATTGTTCGCTTAGACCAGATTATTGGTATTTCCGATCGAGTTAATTTGTCGCCGAGTCAATTGTCAAATCTGATTGCAAATACGATCGCCCATGAAATTGGGCATACATTAGGTCTAGATCATTCGACATTACCAACAGATGTGATGCATGATGGATTAGACCATCGCATACATAGCCTAATGCCACCATCTTTTCATGCCGAACAGATTGCACGCATGAATTATGCTATTTATCAGCATAAGTTTGGTTAATAGATACTGGTAGCAGCATCAGTATACTATCATGTTACTAAGAATTATAACATCCAGAAAAAATCTCTACATAGCATATCAGCCACACCAGCCAAGAAATACTCGATCGGGCTTCGATGCGATCTCCAAAGCCGAACGGCATACTCGATCGACTGAAAGACTACCCTCTCGATCGTGCAGCATCGGTTCTGTCAAATCCCTACTGATTCTGATTCAACCAAGCTTCCAAATCAGTCAAACTGGTAAAATCGAGCAAAGCCTCGCCCAATTCATCCAACTGCGATATGCTTAATTGCTGAATTCGGACTAATACACCATCAGGTAACGAACCCAATCTCCGAGTCAGTTGCCGCATAATCAATCCAGCTTCACCTTCAGCCTTCCCTCTGGCTTCACCAATCATTTCACCCTCCTGACGGCCACGTTCCTCGCCAATCCGCTCCGCTGCTTGAATCTTTTCCAAATACAAAGGTGATAACTGCATAATCAACTCCTGCTCTTCTGGCTCTATCGTCTCTCTAGCTTCTAATATAACCTTTAAATTCCCCAACAAATCCAGCGCATTCTGACGGTAAGGATTCTCTTGGGGAAGTTATGAAATATCGATTCCCCGATTAACATTCGATCGTTTTCATGAACATTTATATCGTAATCAATCAATTCATACAATAAATCAAACGGTAGTTGCTCAAAGTAGATAGGTAGGTGGAGTTTTTTAATTCAATACCTACAGCTTTCAGACAACAGGTGATACCTATGAAACCAGATTATCTAATTGTTGGCAGTGGCTTATCAGCATTAGTCTTTGGCGCACTGATGGCAAACTCCGGTAAGACCGTCCAAGTTCTTGAAGCTCACGAGCATCCAGGCGGCTTTGGGCACACGTTTACGATGGCTAAAAAATATACTTTTAATGCCCAATTCCACTATGTTTGGGATTGCGGTGAAGGACAACTAGTAAATTTAGTCCTCAAGAAGTTGGGACTCGATCGAGATGTCACCTTTGAGCAATATGACCCCAATGGCTTCGACCACATGCGAATGCCCGGTTATGCAGTAGATATCCCGTCATCACCAGAAGAACTAATTCAGCGGTTGTCAAAGCTGTTTCCTGAATCTAGTGATAATATTCGCCGATTTGTGAATGAAGTCGAAAAAACTGGTGCAGGATTAAAAAAACTCGCGCCACCAGTCAAACCGCTCGAATTACTCAAACACGCAGGTGAAGTGCTGTGTGCGGCTCAATATCTCAATAGTACCCTTCAGGACGTATTCGACAAATTCCAACTACCACAAGCCGCTCAAACCTTGCTAGCTTTGCAATGGTTGGATTTTTTGCTACCGCCGAATCAACTCTCCTTCTATGCCTGGGTTGCCTTATTTCGCGGTTATCAAGCTGGGGCATTTTACCCAACTCAGCACTTCGAGCAGGTCATCAATTCACTCGTCAAAGTTATTGAATCCAACGGTGGACAAGTATTACTCAACCATGAAGTCGCTAATTTTAGACTCGTAGATCGATCTGTTGTCGGCGTTGAGGCAATGGATCTCACCACCCATCAAACTCAGGAATTTACAGGCGACACGGTGATTTGCAACATCGACCCCCAACGAGCCGCCAAGATGATTGGGGTGGAAAAGTTCTCCACAAAAGTGCGCCGCAAGCTCGACTATGAGTATTCGGCATCTAACTACATGGTTTATTGTGTCGTTAAAGATCTCGACCTCCGCGACTATGGGTTTGGCAAGTGGAATCTTTCCCATACCGGCGATCTGGATCTAAATGTAGCATTCGATCGCATGTACAACTTGAATGACTTCTCCAATCCGAGTTTTGCCATTACCACGCCCACCTTACTCACCGATGCGAGTCGGGATTGTCCCGCAGACTGTCAAATCGTTGAATTCCTCACTGTTGCTAACTACGACTATTTCAAGCAACTACGGGAGAGCGATCCCAAAGCCTACAGGCAGAAAAAGCAAGAGATCTTAGATGCGATCCTCGATGTGGTGGAAAAACATTATGTACCGAATTTTAGAAAGCATCTCGTCTTCGAGATTACAGGTAGCCCGACAACTAACGAACGCTATTG
>JBBRVB010000296.1:0-5662 GCA_038247275.1 Chroococcales cyanobacterium | reverse complement strand
GGATCGTTAAAGGCAATATGTCCGGTTTCACCGATCCCTAAAAAGCATAAATCGATCGGTTGTGCTGCGAGTAACTGCCCGTAACGATCGCATTCCGCGATCGGTTCCAAGGTATCGCCAGCTAGATAATGAAACTGGCGCACAGCCACTTGCTGGGCTACCATTTTTCGCATAAATAGCTGAAAACTTGCTGGATGATTTCCGCCAATTCCCAAATACTCATCTAAATGAAACAGGGTGAGCTGTCCCCAGTCAATCTCGCCCACTGTTGTCAATTGCTCTAACAACTTTAGCTGCGAAGCCCCAGAAGCCAAAATCGCCGCCGCCGTTCCCTGCCAAGCTATGACTTCACTCAGGTAAGACTGGGTTTTTTTGACAACACTACCAACTAAATCTGCCTGATGACGGTATACTTCAATCTGTAATGCATCAACTTGGAAGGTGTGCAACGGAGTAGTCATAGATAAAGAGTTGAGGTTTAGGTCTGACAGACGAGATATTCAATTCTCGCCCAATCCTACCTCAAATGCCATCCACACTGCATCTAAATTTGCTTATCGATCGACCGATTCGCCACCGATATTGGCTTGGGAAGATTGAACACGACTGACGATCGTGGTAGTACCGATCGTACCCAAGCCGATGAGGACAGCTACAGCCATAATTTTACTAGTTAATCGCTGATGATTTGATTCGATATCGATCGATCGAACTTTAGATCCGGGGTTATCCGCCTCAACATCGAGTGGTAATGTTGCTAGATCTGTCAACACGGCTGCCGTGCAATCATATCGATCGAGACAATCTACCCGCGTCATCTGCTCCAAAATCGTTGCCAATCGATCGCTCACTGCCGTCAAATCTCGCCATACTACTTCTTTTGCCTCATTCTTTGGCAAGTGCAACGGATAATAACCTGTCAGAAATTGAATTGCTGTCATCCCCAGCGCGTAAATATCACTACCAAAACTAGCTATGCCCTCAGATTGCTCTGGAGCATGATAGCCTGGAGTTCCAATCCCTGTGGTTGGAGTAGCTACATCTCCCTCCAAATCCTGTACCGCCCCAAAATCGATCAAATATAATTGTCCACTGTCCCACCGGCGAATAATATTAGCAGGTTTGATATCGCGATGAATTAGCTGCTTCTGATGCACATAACCCAATACCTTGAGCATCTCTCGCAAAAACCTCACAACCTTCGCCTCGCTCCATTGATGCCCGATCGTAAATTCTTTGCTCAGATCGTCCCCAGCCACAAAATCCTGAACCAAGAAAAAATCGCCCTGATGCTCGAAACATTCCACCTGCTTGGGGATCTGACTGTGCTTGAACCGCGCTAGGGTTGCTGCTTCCAAGTAAAATAGCTGCAACATCCGAGGATGCTCCACTTGCGGACGCAATTGTTTGACCACACACTTCGGTTCGCCCGGAGCAGCCAGATTTTTTGCTAGATAAGTGTGGGCAAAGCCACCTCTACCAAGTCGCTTGATAATTTGGTAGCGACCATCCACGACGATATTCATGGGCTGGAGTGAGCACAAATTGCTATTAAACTTCTGGGTGTATATAATCGTCGATATCGCTGACCGAAACTGTATGCTGTGAGACAATTATTGTTGACCAAATTGGACGATCGGTTAACCACAGCAATCGGACTATAGCTGTAAAGCTTTGGCAGTTAGATAGATCTCCACAACCGATCGAGATTTAATTAAAGAATGCGAACGATAAGCAACAGTTATGAATCAAGTTATTGCCGCCTTTTATAAATTTGTCACCTTAGATGACTATGCAGATCGTCGTCAATCCCTCCTAAACTTATGCCATCATCACCACATTAAAGGCACAATTTTACTGGCGGCTGAAGGTATTAATGGCACAATTTCTGGTACGCGATCGAGTATCGATGCCATCCTCGCTTATCTCAAAGCCGATCCCTGTTTTACTGACTTAGCACACAAAGAATCGATCGCTACAAAATCACCATTCGACAGGCTTAAAGTTCGACTCAAACAAGAAATCGTCACCTTTGGTATCCCGACGATCGATCCCACTAATCTCGTCGGTACCTACGTCAAACCCCAAGACTGGAACCAACTCATCGCCAATCCCGACGTAGTTGTCATTGATACCCGTAACCAATACGAAGTCGAAATCGGCACCTTTGCTGGCGCGATCGATCCCCATACCAATTCCTTTACCGAATTTCCCGCATACGTCGCCACCCACTTAAATCCCCACCAGCACAAGCAAGTTGCTCTCTTCTGCACGGGTGGCATCCGCTGCGAAAAAGCCACCTCCTACCTCCTCTCCCAAGGCTTTGAGAACGTTTATCACCTCCAAGGCGGCATCCTCAAATACCTCGCAGAAATTCCCGCCACCGACAGCCAATGGGAAGGCGAATGCTTCGTATTCGACGATCGCGTCGCCGTCACCCACGGACTAGCACCAGGGACACATAAACTCTGCTGGGGCTGTGGCAATCCGCTCTCACCAGCAGATCTCACCGCCCCCCACTACGAACCTGGCATCTGTTGTCCTCACTGCTACTCCTCAATTACCCCCGAACAACGCGCCAGCCGCACCGAAAGATGGCGACAACTCCAACTAGAATCGTGCACCTCATTTCAAATCGATCGCACACCACCTCCATCAGAAATTCCATCCTCGTAGCGGTTTGCGGATGTGCTCCGGGCGGGGTGGGTAGATCTGCGCCCCCCACAAATCAACCACCATTTATTCCACAACCTTCCGCAACGCCTTCATCTGCGATCGCTTTTTCTTTTCCTCCAAACGTCGTCGATGCTGTCCCTTACTCGGCTTCGTCAACTTCCGAGGCAATACCACCACCGCCACACTCAAAATCAGCGATCTTAATCTGTCGAAAGCCTCATCCCGGTTGCGTTCTTGACTCCGATGTTCTTGGGATTTAATCACAATCACCCCTTCTGTCGTAATCCGTCGATCGCGCAATTGCAACAGCCGTTCCTTATACCAATCAGGCAAAGACGAAGCCGTAATATCGAATCGCAAATGAATCGCCGTCGCCACCTTATTGACATTTTGACCGCCAGCACCCTGCGATCGAATCGCACTAATATCGATTTCGCTAACTGGAATACTCAGATTTTTAGAAACTTGAAACATAATTTACTAAGCAATTAATTCTATCGATCGGGTGTAACAACATCAACCTACCACCCATCATAGAAAAATTTTGGTAGTGGTAAAATCATCTTCAATGGATCGCGATCGACTATTACCGAAAAGACTAGCTCCAAAAGCTAACCTCTTCAGCTTTTGACGATATTCAGCCCGTGCCGCACTAATCTTGGGATTTCTCATAATTACTCTCCTCCTCTTCTAA
Organism: Chroococcales cyanobacterium; assembly: GCA_038247275.1. Taxonomy (GTDB): domain Bacteria; phylum Cyanobacteriota; class Cyanobacteriia; order Cyanobacteriales; family Chamaesiphonaceae; genus Chamaesiphon. The sequence goes on along the minus strand of JBBRVB010000296.1, from coordinate 2,292 downwards.
GGAACTTAATCTGTAATCAGCTCACAGCAAGGATCTGTAGGTTGGGTTGAAGAATGAAACCCAACACGATCGACCAAAGTTTCTTTCACCCATTAGACGTTTACGTCGGCTCAGTTGCTAGTAAGGGAGACGCTTTGCGAACCGAGGGGCTAGAGGTGGGTTCTATTCTCTAGGATTGTTATATTAACAATATACTCAGCATAGGTTAGAAGTTCATGCAATCAGAATACCGCCACCGTCGGGAACAGTTCATGTCCAAAATTGGCAATGGCACCGCGATTGTCGGTAGTGCACCAATGGCTGTCATGCACAATGATGTCGAATATACCTACCGCCAAGACAGCGATTTCTACTACCTCACCGGATTCAACGAACCCAACGCCGTCATCGTTCTCTCACCCAGTCACCCCGAACACAAATTCATCCTCTTCGTCCAACCCAAAGAACGCGAAAAAGAAATCTGGACGGGCTATCGCGTTGGTGTCGAGGCAGCAAAATCTCAATACGGCGCAGACGAAGCTTATCTAATTAGCGAACTCGACGAAAAACTTCCCCAATACTTAGAGAAATCCGACAAAATCTACTATCACATGGGACGAGATAAATCCCTCAACGATAAAGTAGTCACCCACTGGCAACGCCTCCTCCGCTCCTACGGCAAGCGCGGTACCGGGCCGATCGCGATCGAAGATCCCTTCCTCACCCTTCACCCCCTACGGATGATCAAGAGCGAAGCCGAATTAGAACTAATGCGAAAAGCTGCCGACATCGCGGCGATCGCCCACAACCACGCCCGCAAATTTGCCAAAGCAGGCATCAACGAATACCAAATCGCCGCCGAAATCGAATACATTTTTAACAAAAACGGCGCACAAGGCGTAGCTTACCCCTCGATCGTCGCCACTGGAGCCAACGCTTGTGTCCTCCATTATATCGAGAACAACAGCGTCCTCAAAGACGGCGATCTCCTACTAATCGATGCAGGTTGCTCGGTGGGTTACTACAACTCCGATGTCACCCGCACCTTCCCCGTCAACGGCAAATTCACCACCGAACAAAAAATCATCTACGAACTAGTCCTCGACGCGCAAATGGCGAGTATCGAGCAAGTCAAACCGGGCACTACATGGAAAGACTTCCACCATACCTCCGTCCAAATCATCACCGAAGGCTTAGTTCAACTCGAACTCCTCTGTGGTGATGTCGCCACCCTGATCGAAGAAGGCAAATACAAAAACTTCTATATGCACGGCACTGGACACTGGCTGGGCTTAGATGTTCACGATATGGGCACCTATATGCTCGGAGCTGATACTTGGTACCAATTCCAACCTGGCAACGTCATCACCGTCGAACCGGGGATCTATATCTCTCCCGATATCGAAGCAGCGGAAGGACAACCGAAAATCGATGATTGTTGGAAAGGGATTGGGGTGAGAATTGAGGATGATGTGTTGGTTACGGCGACAGGAAATGAGGTTTTGACTGCTGCTGTGCCGAAGTTTGTGGAAGATATCGAATATTAACTAAAAGTGCTGATGGGTAATACTTGTCAGCACTTTTAGTTATCCCTCTTCTATCACTCTAGGTAAGCTAAAATGTGTCGTAAAAAGTGAAGTGCGGAATGTGGGCTAGGAGTCGATCTCGAAGCTACCTGCTGCGATCTCCAAACTATCCCCCGCCACCAGATGGAAATCATCGAAATCGGCGCAGTCATGGTCGATCGAGAGACACTTTCGATCGTTGATGAATTCCAAACCTTCATCAAACCCATCCGCCACCCCATCCTCACCGACTTCTGTAAGCAATTAACCTCGATTACCCAATCTCAAGTAGATACAGCTCCCACATTTCCAGCCGCGATCGATGTCTCAACGACGCGAGGAATGTCAGCCAGCTCTTCCTATATCTTAGCTAGAAAGGCTATTTGAACAGATTTGGGGGTTTGCACTCGATCGGCAAACATATCTCAAAAAACATTTTAAAGATAATAATCGCCCAAAAGTCTTTGCTCACATGACTTACTGGCGATTTGTTTGAAGGGAAATTGAGCAGATCGAAAAAGAATTTTGGAGGATTTCTACGATAAGACACATAGAACAGCATTCAAATCGTTACGCACCCTCAGAAAAAGAAATTTCCTGCAACCTATTGACAAGACCAATGAGGGCAAGCTATATTAGTAAAGCGGTCGAGAGCAGCAGCGACACGGAACCGGCGAAAGCCGCTCCTAGAGCCAAACTCTTCACCCTGAACCTAGACAACTATATAGTTTGAAAGCCTATACAACCT
>JBBRVB010000295.1:0-5685 GCA_038247275.1 Chroococcales cyanobacterium | reverse complement strand
GGATCGTCAGCGGTATCTTTTGCCGAATTAGGGAAGTTAAGTGGGTTAGCTGCCCTAAAATACACGATTATCCTATTCCAGCAGTTAACAGCCACGATCCTGCTGGAAGATCCAGCAGCAATCTCAGCCGCAGGTGTTGAATTACTGCTGGTGGATCAAACTTCATTTGGTGGCGGGACAGTTGCGGATTTTCTGGAGATCCCCTTTATCAGCGTCAGTTGTGCCCTCATGTTGAATCAAGAACTAGGTGTGCCGCCGATAAATACAAATTGGTCTTACAGCCCAGCGTGGTGGGCGCAGCGGCGTAACCAATTCGGTTATCGGCTAATAAATCGCATTGCTCGACCGATCTTTGAAATAGTAGCCCAGTATCGTCAACAATGGAATTTGCCCCCACACGTCCATTCAAATGATGCTTATTCGCAACTTGCCCAGCTCTGCCAACAACCCGCCCAATTTGAATTCCCTCGCCAGCATTTACCCCCGCATTTCCATTTCAACGGATCTTATCATCATCTTGCCAGTCGAGAACCAGCTCCGTTTCCATTTGAGAAGTTAACTGGGCAACCACTGATTTATGCCTCGATGGGGACTCTCCAAAACCGCCTGAGTGAGGTGTTTGAAAATATTGCCCAGGCGTGTGTGGGGTTGGATGCTCAGTTAGTCATTGCCCTCGGTGGCGGCAGTAGTCCAGAATCTCTGCCGGAGTTACCCGGTGCCCCGCTCGTTGTGGGCTATGCACCTCAGTTAGAATTGCTCCAAAGAGCTACCCTCACCATCACCCACGCAGGCATGAATACTGCGATGGAATCTTTGAGTAATGGGGTACCGATGGTAGCGATTCCCATTGCTAACGACCAGCCAGCCGTGGCAGCGAGGATTGCTTGGACGGGGACTGGAGAAGTAATAACTCTTGGCAAATTAACTGGTTCCAGATTACAGACAGCAGTGCAGCGGGTGTTAACAGAAGATACCTATAAACAGAACGCAGTTAAGCTACAAGCGGCAATCCGCTGTGCTGGAGGAGCAAGTCGAGCAGCCGATATTGTAGAGCGAGTGGTGCAGACAGGTCAGCCAGTATTGGCTAATTCTATTAACTCGTAACAGGTTTGTCAAGTTCTCCGATTAATCTTGTTACAGGTTTATTTATCCAACTAACAAGTTACAAAATCAGCGCGTTTTTTGCTGTAGCGACCGCTAGTAAATACCGATTGTACCTGGGACTACTTGAGGTAGGCAAAAAACACGCAAGCCTCGCGGCAGAGCGGCATCGATCGAGATCGTACTGAGGATTCGGAGTGGTAGTAAAAGAAAAAAAGAGAAATTACTGGTTTAAATCGAATCACTAAAATATGTCATACCAACTCAGAACATACCAATTAGCCCTCATTGCCAAGATCGTCGATGCTTGGCAACGCAAAAAACGCCGCGTCATCGCCGTCGCCCCGACTGGCTCTGGGAAAACAGTCGTTTTCGCCAAACTAATCGAACGGTACCTAAGGAAAAACAACAAACAAGTCCTCGTCGTCGCCCACCGCGAAGAATTAATCCTCCAAGCCCAGGCTAAAATCGCCAGTCTCACCGATATTCCCATCGGGATTATCAAATATGGCTACCCCCCCAACCTCGATGCCCCGATTCAAATTGCCTCGATTCAATCCCTCTCCCGTAACCTTGAAGGGATTGAAATTAACCCGCGACTAATAATCATCGATGAAGTTCACCATGCCGCTAGTGACTCCTATCGCGCTCTGCTTGCTAAATTCCCCACTAGTTACGTCCTGGGGATGACGGCTACCCCAGTCCGTAGCGATGGACGCGGCTTCGACGACCAATTCGACGAACTCATTGTCGGTGCTAGCGTCGCCGAATTAATTAAACTCGGCTATCTGGCTCCATTTAAAATCTTTGGTGCCAAACTGATTCAGATTAAAGACACCAAAATTCGCTACGGCGATTACGATCGTCAAAGTCTCATCGACGAGATCGACCGCTCCTTGGTCTACGGCGATTTAGTTGCGGCTTACCAAAAATATGCCCCAAATACCAAAACGGTGGTCTTCTGCGTCGATATCGCCCACTCCGAGCAGACTGCCGCCGCCTACCTTGCTGCGGGAATTTCCGCCGAACATATCGATGGGGAAGTAGATTACAAGGAACGTAAAGCTATCCTCGACAGGTTTCGCTCTGGTGAAACCCAAGTCCTGACTAATTGCGAACTGATCCTCGAAGGTTTCGATTTAGATGATATTCAGACTGTCCAAATCGTGCGTCCGACCGCCAGCCTTGCTCTCTACCTTCAGATGATTGGGCGAGTCTTGCGAACTCATCCCGATAAACCTTACGCGACCATTATCGACCATACACCGAATATCGCTCTATTCGGACTTCCCGACCACCCACATCAATGGAGTCTTGAACCGACACCCGCCCCGTCGAGTCGGTGGGTACAGAAATGTCCCCGCTGCGACCATATTTTTCGGTGTGCTAAGAGTGAGAGCAAAGCTACCCGTCAAACGCGGACTGGAGTACCCAGAAATTATGGGATGACAATTTGCCCCTGTTGTCAGACGCGATTTGAGTTCTTAATCGAGCGCAGCGGACTATTATTTAATGCGGGGATTCCCCAACGGATCGTGACTGAGGTGGCTGATACGGCAATTGTCGAACTGAGTACTAAAAATCAGCCCAAATTGACCGCAGGTAAGCCCAAGCAGATCGAACAAACGATCGTCAAGCAGACGGTTGGCTCTATTCATGCCGACATGCTCAAAATTATTACTAATATAATTGAGGGGAGTGAGAGTAGTAAGATTGCCGTAGAGGCGATCGGTCAACTGCCCATGACTGAAGATTTTGGCTTTACTCATTGGCAATATATCGGAGCCAAACTTGGTTATAAGTCGCACTGGGCGAAGACGGCGTTTTATAAATATACCGTTAGGAAACGATTGAAGATTAGAACCGATAAGCCCGATGCGGGGTTGGAGCTAATTTATGCAATCGTGCATACAATCCCAACAGAACCAGTCTTGCACCCAGAAAACTGGACGAGCGAACGGGAATCAGCCGAGAATTATATTCAGTTTTCGCTTTCTCAGGGGAAGAGATATTATCTAGTTCCGCTGATGAGAACTGCATCTGGGGAGTGGAAAGTAGTCGTGCAAGTTATTAGTTGAGAATCGAACGCGATCCTGATTCTGGATCGGGAAGATCGTCGAACTACCTCTAAAACATCGGCATTAAGATCGGCACTAATCTAATTTTAACTCTGTCATCAGCTCTCGCAATTCAACCTCACGGTTAACTGTCGAACGCTCATTGCCGGACGACTCGCCAGCTCTGGGTAGCGGTGAGGTAGTTTTAACTGTGATGGTGGCTTTGGCGGTAGTGCCATCATCATCATCATCATCATCATCATCATCGGGGGCGATGGCTAGTAACGAGCAGATACTAAAGCGACGATAATATGTCATCGCTGCGCCGAGTTTTTGAGGATCGGCAATTACGGGAATCATTAGTTCTGATTCGAGCTGTTCGCCAGATTCGGCATGAATGAGGAGAGTTTTTAGAACCGTCGAGTTATCTTGAACGATCGTCGGCTGAATCAGTAGTAAATTATTGGCTAGCAGTGCGGGAGCGAGGGGCTGTTCGATTCGATCGAGTCAAACAGGTAATTCTAACGATCGCCACCTGGACGCTGATGGCATCTACCGCGTCCGCCCAACGCACAAATCCCACTCCCGCAACCATCCTACCCGCTGCAACCGTTCCAGCTTCACTCCCAATACCCAACTCAAAACCAAGCCCAGTAACAAACCCGACTCCTGGCGGATCGCCCAAACCAACCCCGACTGCATCCCCTAGTTCTCAGGTGGTCATTCCACCACCTCCGCCTCCGCCTCCACCGAAGAAATCTACCGAAATTCCCAATAATCCGCTCGACCCGCCACAAGATATCGACAAGATCCTCTCAACCAGGATGACTGCTGATGAGTGGGCGTTGATGTATCAACCATTAAGTTGTCTCGATACTTCAGTCGAATGCGTCCAAGCTCTCCAAAATGAAGCAGTTCAAAACAATCAAATCATCAAAGGAATCGAGGCGAAGATCCAAGAGATTAACACGCGGATCGAAGAGGCAAAAACCAATAATAAGAAGTCGATCGATCTATCGGTCTTTGAACCTGGACTACAGGCATTACTACAGCAAAAAACTGTAGTTGAAAATGGTCAAACCCGTAACGTGGGTTTTTTCGAGCGGATCGGACAACTATTTACCAATCCTGGGGCTGTGTTGAACGACCTGTTGGGTGCGGTAGGAATACCGATTCTCAGAGGTAGTTTTGGTGGTAACGATGCCCAGCAGAGTAAAACGATCGCCATTAGCGAGTTGACGGTGAAAGTTGCCGAAATCGAACGGGCGAAGATCGAGGTAGCTACTAAGACTAAGGAGAAGATCCAGCAACTAGTTTTAGATTTTGATGCGGCTGCGCGGGAGTTCCAAGCCGAACAAGCGATCGTCATCAGTCAAAAGCGATCGTTCAAGATCTATAGCGTCACTTATGCCGCTGGTGATGGCGATACAAATACCTATCTGAACCGCAAAGAGCAATTAGAAAAATCCAAGCTTCAGGTTTTTAAAAACTGGGCAAAGTTGAGATCGCATATTTCGCATCTCAAAAATATTGTCACTGCCAAGGAGGTTTGAAAATATATGTTGTGAAAATCGACATTTTATAGTAGTAAATTTGAAATTCACAGTTCGACCTTTAGCACTTAAACATCAAAGTAATTATTTATACTAAGATACTTGCATAAGTATAAATTTACTAAATTATCAGTCGATTTCGGGATAGAATATTTGAGTCCGATAATGCCAATTTTCGGACTCAAAACTGTCAAGGTATTTTTTATGAGTGCAATTGTACCAAAGGTGTCCGGCTCTTTTCTTAGTTCGATTAAACTTGCTGCCCAAACTACCACAATTGATGTTTGGGATGATTTTTTGAAGCTGCAAATTTCAGCCAATACCAAGCGAACTTACGCCTCGGCTTTGGATGATTTTTTTACGCAACTGACGGGACATGCTGCTAATCCGCAGCAGATTCAAGAATTTCTCCGGCTGTCTCAATTTGAAGCGGTGGGGGTGGTGTTGAAATATAAGGGGTTACTGCTGGATCTGGGTTTGGCACCTTCGACGATTAACACGCGGTTGTCGGCGGTGAAGTCTCTGGCTAACCATGCGCGGAAGTTAGGACAGTGTAGTTTTAGCCTCGAAGATGTCACTCACGTTCATGTCGAAAAGTATCGGGATACTTCGGGGGTGGGGGTGGAGGATTATCGATCGATCTTAAATGAGGTGGATCGTTCGAGTTTTAAGGGTCAGCGAGATTACGCAATCCTGCGCCTACTGTGGGATAACGCTTTGCGGCGGGGGGAATTGGTGGCGACGAATGTGGGGGATTTGCGGGAGGGGAAGTTGTGGATTATTGGCAAGGGAAAGACTCAAGCCCAATCGATCGACTTGGCTCCGCGTACTTTAGCGGCTCTGGAGGAGTGGTTGACGGTGAGGGCGGGAGCGGCAACCGAACCGATCTTTATCGCTCTGGATGGGCGGTCTTATGGCAAACGTTTGTCAGGGCGATCCGTGGCGCGGGTGGTGGATTGGGTGGCGACGGATGC
>JBBRVB010000294.1:0-5686 GCA_038247275.1 Chroococcales cyanobacterium | reverse complement strand
CAGGACGAAATTAAATATTTAGTTGATTTAATAAAAAGCCCCAACTTACCTATGGCAAGTCAGGGACGAATAATCAGGGTGCATCTACCACTCCTATATCCACTCTCTCCCCGACGCTATCAGGACGAAATTAAATATTTAATTCCCAGCCAAACATTACCCCTATTCCCCATCCCCAATGACCACCGTAAAAGACGCGATCGCGACCATGATTCAAGCCCGAAACGTCGATACCGGACGCGTTAGTGGCTTGAGTCGCCAAATTATCGCCCAGATGAATACCTTGCAAACCGGGATTTTGATTAACTTTGAGAGTCTACGGGGGATTAGTAGTGCTGGCGAAGCTCACCTGAACCTCTATCTCCAAGCTGGTGCTAGAGAAACCTTACGGGCAGCATTAAGAGCCGGTACCAGCAAACAGTCCAATCTCAAAATGACGATTAATTCTGCTTATCGGACTGTCGCCCAGCAACACGTTCTCTACCAAGCTTTTCGGCGCGATCCCAAATTGATTCCCCTTGCTGCCAAGCCCGGAAATAGCAATCATGAAAATGGACTCGCGATCGATGTCAGCAATTACCAAGTGTGGAAACCTTACCTATTGGCGCATGGATGGCAATGGCTGGGCGGCAGCGATCCCGTCCATTTTTTTGAAAATAACGGTCGCGATGATGTCAACAACTTGGGAGTGAAGGCTTTTCAGACGCTGTGGAATAAATATAATCCCACCGATCTGATAACTATCGATGGCAACTTTGGCGACCAAACCGCAGCAAAAATGGATCGCTGCCCGATCGCCGGGTTTGTCACTAAGACTGTCTTTCGGCTCGGTGACACGGGCGCGACGATCGGTCGGATTCAGCAGAATCTGACTCAAGCCGGATTTCCGACTCCCATTACTGGCGTGTTCGATCGAGACACCCAAGCGGCGGTCGTCAAATTTCAAACCAAAAAGGGTTTGAGTGCCGATGGCACCGTCGGACCGATGACATTAAAAGCATTGGGGATTAAACTCTGAAATCCGCCATTTGAGAGAAAGTATCGGTCGGATAAGTATCTATAATATGAATGGGCAAACGTTCTAGTTTCGCTCGGTCTGTGGGTATCTTAGATCCAATCAGGTGCATGGAAACGATCGAGAGATCCTTGAATCATGCGTTAAAATTGCAAACGGGAATTCGTCCGATAGGAAAAACAGGATAGGCAGTGTCAGAAAAAAACATGGAATTAGAGCTACCAGATGCAAACGTAGCTGCGGAATTGAATCAACTATTGAAGAGTACTCTCACTCCTCAGGATCTAGCGCAAGTGGGTAAAAAACAGCCGCACCAGGTTGAGGAGCCAAAAGCACCTTGGACGATCGAGGATAGCGAAGATCTCTACCGGATTCAGGGTTGGGGCGAACCCTACTTTTCGATCGATACAGCAGGACACGTTACTGTCGCTCCCCAAGGAGATCGCGGTGGCTCTCTCGACCTCTATGAGCTGGTCACATCCCTGCAACAACGCAATTTGGCACTCCCCCTCCTAATTCGATTTTCGGACATCCTAGAGCACCGGATCGAGCGGCTTAATGCCTGTTTTGCTAAAGCGATCGCGCGTTACAATTATGGCGGTGTCTACAAGGGGGTATTCCCTGTCAAGTGCAACCAACAAAAGCACCTGATCGAAGATTTGGTCAAATTTGGCAAGCCTTATCAATTTGGCTTGGAAGCAGGCTCCAAACCCGAACTGACGATCGCGATCGCGATGTTGGACAATCCCGGTTCATTGTTGATCTGCAATGGCTACAAAGATCGCGAATACATCGAAATGGCGATGTTAGCCCAAAAACTGGGTCAAACACCGATCATCGTCCTCGAACAAATCGAAGAAGTGGATATGGCGATCGCTGTAGCTCAATCCCTGGGGATCAAACCCAGTCTGGGAGTCCGTGCCAAGCTCAACGCCAAAGGGATCGGACGCTGGGGCGTATCGAGCGGAGATCGCGCTAAATTTGGGCTGACGGTACCAGAAATCATCATGGTAGTAGACAAGCTCAAAGCTGTCGATATGCTCGACTCCTTGCAACTGCTCCACTTTCACATCGGTTCGCAAATTTCGTCGATCTCCGTGATCAAAGATGCGATCGGGGAAGCTAGCAAAATCTACGTCGAACTCGTCCAACTGGGCGCAAATATGCAATATCTCGACGTGGGTGGAGGTCTAGGCATCGACTATGATGGTTCCCAGACCAACTTTCACGCCTCCAAAAATTACGATCTCCAAAACTACGCCAACGATATCGTTGCTGAAGTCCGCGAGACTTGTAACGAGAAAAATATTCCCGTTCCCACCCTGATCAGTGAAAGCGGCCGAGCGATCGCGTCGCACCAATCTGTCCTAATTTTTGATGTCTTGAGTACCTGTGAAGTCCGCACCGACTTACCATCGCCAAGTACCACTACCGAACATCAGATCGTCCGCAATCTCTGGGAAACCTACGAGAGCATCAATCCCGAAAACTTTCGCGAAGCCTTCTATGATGCCAACCAATTTAAAGATGAAGCTTTGAGCCGCTTTAAACTTGGCTACCTCACTCTCACCGAGCGATCGCGTGCCGAACAACTCTACTGGGCTTGCTGCCAGAAGATCCTCAATATCGCCAAGTTAGAGGAGTACATGCCTGAAGATTTGGAAGAACTCGAACAAATCATGGCATCGATTTACTACATCAATCTATCAGTGTTTCAGTCCGCACCAGATAGCTGGGCGATCGATCAACTCTTTCCGATCATGCCGATTCATCGATTGGACGAAGAACCCACCCGACGCGGTATCCTCGCCGATCTCACCTGTGACAGCGATGGCAAAATCGACCAATTTATCGATCTCAAAGACATTAAACACGTCCTCGAACTGCATCCCCTCGAAGCTAATCAACCCTATTACCTGGGGCTATTCCTCGGCGGTGCCTATCAAGAGATCATGGGCAATCTCCATAACCTCTTTGGCGATACCAATGCCGTTCACATCAAACTCACCCCCAAAGGCTACAAAATCGAACACGTCGTCAAGGGTGACACGATGAAAGAAGTCGTTGGCTACGTCCAGTATGATGTCGAGGATCTCATCGAGAGCATCCGTCAAAAAGCCGAACAAGCTCTCCTAGAAAATCGGATCGAGATCTCCGAGGCTCAACGCTTGTTACAAAATTACGAGCACAGCCTCTCGCAGTATACCTACTTAGCCCCATAGCAGCGGCTGACGATCGATGCCCCTACCTTCACTGGTGGGGGCATCTTAGTAGATGGTGTTGCGGTAACTCCCGTGCCTCATGCTGGTCTTACAGTCACTATTTCCTCACTCATGGTGTGAAAATGTGGTTAACAGTTGGCAGTTGACAGCGAAGTTTTTAGGCAGTTGCTCAAATCCCCTGCCTAAAAACAATCCACCTAAAGGTGGGAGGCTCTAAACCCCTGCGCTTGGATAAAAGAACTATTTCCCGAACTCTTTGAATTGGTAAAATCACTAATTGAGCGTTCTAACCTCAAGCAGGATTTGGGGGATCTGTAGCACTCTGCGCCAAACCCACCAAATCTTCGATTTTTCGGAGGCTCGAATCGCCCGCTAGATAACCGATCCCACGGTGTAGATGCAATCGAAACTGAGCCGCCAAAATTTCTGGCGTTAGTTCCAATCCATCCTGAGCGCACCGCTGTCTGAGCGCGAGGATCGAGATATCTGCTAGTTCGCCACCAAATACCCGCCACGTCATCTCCAGATTACTATCGGCGGGAATCGGCACCACAGAGGGTGGTGCAACTTCTGCCAAGGAGCGAAAAAAAGCCCACCGACACAAAATATTCCACTGCTCGATTTTAGTCGATCGTTTGAGCTTTACTAATTGGTCTTTAGCCGTTTGGGACAGTTTAATGTTATTTATAGGGGGTTCCACGATCGTCTTTACCAAAGATGGGATTGAGTACTTAAGATGGGATTACCTGCGGTACCATCGGTGTTGAGGCAGACGCGATCGAGGAGCGCAGCAGGATTTACCCAGCAGTTACCACCTATGTCTACAGTTCAACGCAAAGCCGAACATATTCGGATCTGTCTGGAATCAGATGTCCAGTTTCAAACTCAGGGGAGTGGATTCGATCGCTATCACTTTACCCACAGTTGTCTGCCAGAATTAGATTACCAAGATATCGACCTCAGTACCAAATTTTTGGGCAAAGAGCTGGGCGCACCGATTTTGATCTCATCGATGACTGGGGGTACACCTCAAGCCAAAGAGATCAATTATCGATTGGCAGAAGTGGCGCAAGCATATCAGTTGGCAATGGGTGTCGGTTCTCAGCGCGTCGCGATCGAGCAACCCCAAGTAGCAGATACCTTCCAAGTCCGACAAGTCGCTCCAGATATTTTACTACTTGCCAATCTTGGTGCCGTCCAACTCAATTATCGCTATGGGATCGATGAATGTTTGCGGGCGGTAGAATTACTCGGTGCAGATGCCTTAATTTTACATCTCAATCCCCTTCAGGAGTGCATTCAACCCCAGGGGGATACAAATTTTAAGGGATTACTCGATCGGATTGCTACCGTCTGTCAGCGGCTACCTGTACCGGTAATTATCAAAGAAGTCGGGAATGGGATTTCGGCGGATCTGGCGCAGCAATTAATCGCCGCTGGAGCTACGGGGATCGATGTTGCGGGGGCGGGGGGAACTTCGTGGGCGAAGGTAGAGAGCGAACGCGCTAAAACCGCCCTCCAACGTCGGCTCGGTGAAACTTTCGCCGATTGGGGAATTCCGACAGCTACCTGTATCACCTCGATTCGGCAAATCGCACCCACTATCCCCTTGATTGCCTCTGGCGGCTTGCGAAATGGCTTGGATGTTGCCAAAGCCATCGCCCTCGGTGCGGATCTGGTTGGGCTAGCTTTACCCTTTCTGCAAGCGGCAGATACCTCGACTACCGCCGTCGCCGAACTCGCCCAAATCTTAATGGCAGAAATTCAAACAGTATTATTTTGTACCGGCAATCAAAATCTATCGGCACTCCGGCAAGCTGACTGTTTGCAAAGGCGATCGCCAAATTGAGTTTACCTGCCCAGAATTTAGTGGCATCGATCGGGAAATAGAGATGATTCAATAGGGATCTGGGCATAATGAAGACTCATCTTAAATATTTAGAACTTACTTTTTAAAAACCTTGACGATACCATCGTCATCTCGATCCACTCGATCTACAATCTAAATAGCGAGAGTACCACAAACTATCATGATGCGTAAATAATCTAAAAAATACTATAACCACTCGATCGAGTTTAGTCCATCTGCTCGATCGCTTCTGCCTAAAATTTTATTTCTAACGAGATCGATAGGTGTAAAGCCTCCCTCTCTATGGCGTTTCGCGTCACTACATCTCAGTTATACCGAGATGTAGTGACGCGGGAAAATCAAATAAGATTATTTATAGATTCAATCCTCTATCCTTCAGGGATCGGTAATTATTCATTATTAACGATCGATTATCAAGTATTAATTATTGAAACTCGCTACCTCACTTTTACTTAAATATTTCGTATGCGTCAATTTATTAAGCAAGCCTTAGCTAGCACTATTGGTAGTCTGCTCGGCCTAAGTTTATTTTCGGCAGTATCGTTGACTTTAGTAACCATTACAATCGGTTCGCTAATT
>JBBRVB010000293.1:0-5689 GCA_038247275.1 Chroococcales cyanobacterium | reverse complement strand
GTCGAAGCCACTAGTGTCACACCATTTTCAGCTCGTGCCATCGATCGAGGTCTAGCCGGAATTACTGTCGCACTCGCTCGTCTAGGCTGCGATCGACTCACTGCACCCAAACAAGCGATCGCCATTAGCCAAGAACGTCAAAATATTCAGTTTGTCGTCGATACCATTTCTCAACGGGCGGCACACCATAATATCGAGTTGAGTAAGGAAGAGGCGGAAGCCGAACGGCTGCATCTCCGCACAGCGGTAATCGATCTGCTCGATGATTGGGAGTTTCTAGCGGCTGAAAAACAAGGCAAATTGCAATACCAACAGGAAGTCGGGGATGCGCCGCCATTGCTGTATGATTGCCTCGATCCCGAACTATTCAAACAAAGCTTCCGAGCGCAAAAGTTTAAAGCACAACGCAGTTTGCGCGATGTCGAAAAGTCAGTCAACTTATGGATCGAGCGTCCAGATGGTAAAGATTTTGGAGGTGAATCATGAAGTCTAAACAAAACCGACCCCCAGATGGAGAAATTCGCCAAAGTCAACTTCTATCATCATTTGGCCCTGGTTCGATGGTCGATCTACCAGGTGCTTCAGTCTTAATTGGCGGATTGAACTATTGGAAATTCGATCGCGAACGGCGAGAAATTTTGGAAGAGCGGCTGAGTAACAAGATCTGTGACAAGCTTCGCTATAAATATCCCGATCTCAGCAATCTCAAACTCTATGAGCCACCTAGCAGTAACAGCGATAGTCTAATCCCCAATGTGGGTGTTAAGGCTTTCCAATTTCCGATTTGGTTTGTCGCCCAAACTGAAGATAGTTGGACATCACCCAAAGGTAAGGTCTATCGTACTCGCCCTCTAGTGCCTTTTGGTCAATTAGTAAAAGGCAACTATGTAAATAATAAAAAATTTCCCGTCGTCCCCGTGCGATTTGTCCAAGCTTGTCCTAATGGTCATATCAGTGATATCGATTGGTTGAGTTTTGCCAGACACAAAGACGGATGCAATAATCGATTTTCCTTATGGTTGGATGAAGGCGGCTCCAGTAGTGATTTCGCGGATATCTTCGTCCGCTGTCAAACCTGTGGCGAACGTCGTCCTTTCTCGGAAGCCCGATTGCCCACTCAGGTAGCTCTGGGTTCGTGTCAAGGCAAGCGACCGTGGCTGGGAGCTAACGCTAGCGAAGAATGTCTCAATCCTGAGAGTAATCTACCCTACCCCAATCGGCTCCTAGTGCGATCGGCGAGTAATGCCTATTTCCCCCAAGTCATCAGTGTGATATCGCTGCCAGATTCAGGTCAAAACCTCCGCGATGCTGTAAATGCTGTCTATGATGGCTATCTGCAAATAGTAGACAGTCTGGCGACTCTCAAAATATTGCGACAAATGCCTGCGATCGCCAGTAGTCTATTGGGATTTAGCGATGAATCGGTCTTTGGTGAAATCGAACGGCGGCGCAGTAATGTTACACCGCCAGAAAAAAGTATCAAAGAAGTAGAAATTGAAACCCTGCTGTCCCAAACTGCTGACATTGGGGAAAATACTCCAGAGAGTAATTTCTATGCCTGCAATCGTCCTCTAACTAAATTGAGTCCGACTCTGAGAGAGCGGATCGATCGAATTGTCTTAGTACATCGGCTCCGCGAAGTCGTCGCTCAAGTTGGCTTTACCCGATTCGAGCCAAACTATGCCGACATCGATGGCGAACTCAACCTCAATGTCCAATCTGCTGCCCTCGATCGAGAACCACGTTGGTTCCCCGCGATCGAAAACAAAGGTGAAGGGGTATTTATTTCCTTCAGTAAAGCAGCGATCGAGACATGGAAGGATACTGAAGCTGTCAAAAAGCGGGGTAAAGAACTCTTAAATGGTCATCAAATCTGGCTGACTAGAACGGGACGCAAAGCCGATGATTTTCCCTTTCCAGGTGTACCCTATGTGATGCTGCATTCCCTTTCCCATCTCCTCATCACCACCGTATCGCTAGAATGCGGCTACTCAGCCAGTGCGATTAAAGAACGGGTATATGCAAGCGAAGATTATGGCTATGGAATCTTGCTCTATACAGGTTCTTCTGGCTCCGAAGGTACCTTGGGCGGACTAGTGCAAGTGGGTAAAAGGATTGAATCTATCCTGGCTAATGCCCTAGAATTCGGTAGACTCTGCTCGAACGATCCCGTTTGTGCCCAACATAAGCCAGGGGATGCACATGAAGAGAGATTCTTGCATGGGGCTGCCTGTCACGGCTGTCTACTCATTGCTGAAACCTCTTGTGAGAAAGGGAATGAATTTCTCGATCGAGCCTTGGTGATTAACACCGTGGAAAACCAAGGTGCAGCATTCTTTCCTGACTTGCTATGAGTTCTCCATTTCTAGATCTCAGCCATCCATCCCTAGAAAGCCTCCTCAAAGCGATCGAGTCTGGGCGGGTTAGTTTCCCTGTTTCTCCCGCCGCGCTCACCAGTACGATCTCGTCAGTACATTCGCCGACGATAGCGCGGGAGTTAAATCTGCTGTACTCACAGGGGATGAGTACAGAGCATGTTGTCTATCTCCTCCGATCGTTATTAGCCGAACGCCAGTCCCAACAGATCCAACGTGATGCGATCGATTTAGTCTGGACGGGCGATGAAATTTTAGGAGCCAGTGGACGCGATACTAAAGTAGTCGTCCAAGAACTCTTTCGTGCCGCAAAACAATCGGTGCTGATCTCTACCTACGCGATCGATAAAGGGGAAAATGCCATAACACTCTTTGGAGAACTAGCAACGAAGATGGATCGAGATGCCCACCTCCAAGTCAGGATGTTTCTCAACATCAAGCGAGAATTCAAAGACACCACCCCAACGGCTACTTTAGTGAGGGAATATGCGCGTCGATTTAGTACCGAGATTTGGCCAGGACAGAGACTCCCCGAAGTATTCTACGACCCGCGATCGTTAGAAATAGGCGGTCGCACTAGAGCTTGTCTCCATGCTAAGTGTGTGGTCATTGATGAAGAATACCTATTGGTGACATCCGCAAATTTTACTGAAGCCGCCCACGAGCGGAATATTGAAGCTGGAGTAATGTTCAGAGATAAGTCAGCAGCAAAAGCACTGAGCAGTCAATTCGAGACTTTAGCCGCACGGCAGGTGTTACAGCCATTAACCATTCATTGACGCGATCTCATAGCAGAAGCATTTAGTTAATGGAGATCTAGACCATCGAATTATCTCGGTACCAAACGGAGATCCTCTAGCTTGTTGCGGAACGTCGAAATTAGACTCAACCTCTGTAAGTGATTTTTCCTTTGCCCAGCCCGCTTGTATTCAACTCGATAAACTCGATCGACCCACTGCAAGAAGTATGCCAAATTGCTAGACTCAGATTTATAGACGATCGCACATCTCTCTAGCAATCCATGTAGCTCTAGATTGCTGGATGGTAGCTTAAGCTGATGTAAACTACCACCTGAATTATGTAAGGAAAGCGCAGTAGACATCATTAACAGAGATATTTGTGACAAACTGAGGGCAGAAAGTGGAGATCCGATCTTGAGCGCGACTGATTCTCCTTCAGATAATCCACAAGAATGAGCCACCAATCTACTTAAATCATTGTCTCCTTGCTCTAGCTTGGCGATCGGTGTGTCACGGAAATTCCACCCACATTTGCATTTCCAGTCATCTTTCAAGTCATCCCAGTACCATACCGATTGACATTGAGGACAGGTATCAGCCAATAAACATTGGTGAATATGACAACTGGTATAGCACCATAAAGACCAGTGTTTATGACAATATCCCTCCTCAGCGAAACACGCTGGACAAATCTTGATTTTTTCGCGCTCTAACCACTCATATTGCAAAGTTGAGTTGTAAGCTCGGACGGATCGACCGTCGATCGCCGGAAATACCATTTCCCATAATCGCGACTCCTCAACATCTGTCGCTCGACTCAGCATCTCTAGACTGGTAGTTGGTTTCGACAAATAGTTGAACTTATGTAAATCCGATTGAATGTCCACATAGTCCAAGATTGCTTGGTAATTGGTATAACCGTTTGCCTGAGTGAGCCTCAGCAAAAAGCTAGATAATAGTTCATTATCAGCAGGTCTTGGTCTACGCAAAAACTGCATATTATTTGACCGTTTAAGGGGTAAGCATTTTATTTATATCTGCGGCACTCTTTTTCTTTCTCTTTCCCTTGCCATTTTGTCGATCTGGAATGGCTTTCGGATCTTGGGCATAACTAGCTTCGAGATCGAACTTATCTACCAAAAAGGGATCGGTCTTTTTGGAAGGTTTTTCATGTTTGAGATATTTCCAATAAGTAGTATTCAGAATCTCTAGATCGATTCGATTGTAATCATGCTCTATCGCGAAGGTCGCCCCCTTCCGAATTAGCGTCATTATATGACCAATCGTGCCATCAGTTGCATAATAGATGCGCTCAGACAGTGACTTTTCAGATAAATTTGACTTTTCTGTTAGCGGTAGCTGTCCCTCGATCTCGCTAAGAAATTCTCTGAATAATTCAAGTCCATCATCCGTTCTCGGAAAAGGGGCTAAATCATATCGATGGTTAAATCTACGACTTAATTGCCAATTATCGACCTCTAATATATCTTCAGATACAGGTAGTCCAATCAAAATAATAGGTATTTTTGTATTGATAATTAGACTTTTCAGCCAATCACAAACATTTACAAGAACCTTGTTAGACTCACGATCTATAAAATGGTGAAATTCATCTAAAATTATCAGTTCAACCTGACAAGCCGCTAGTAAATCATATAATCTACTAGTTTGCTTCGTGGTTGTACCCTTATCAAACAAGGGATCTCCTAGTTTCTTCAACATGGCTTCTACAAGTCCCTTGACCGAAGCTGGCGGAGGAATTAAGGTGTAAATAATTGGTACAGTGCTACCCTCATCTGTATCTTTTCTGGGATATAGTTGCAAATAAGTTTTGAGGATTGTCGTTTTCCCCGATCCTGTATTGCCAACTAGCAGAAGACAATCCGGATCGTCCTTTCCCTTGATTTTTGGACTATAGTGGCATTCATCGATATCCGCTAGTACCAAATCGAATAATGGATAGGTGGCATAAACTTGGTTGGCAATTACTATTTTTTCTGTAACTGTTTTAGATTGGGTATTATCAGACGCTACATTAAGTCCTTAAATAAGTTTTACTCATATCATCACAACAAATAATTATTGACGCGAAGGGGGGTTCCAATTAGGTAATCCCACATACCCCTGAGACTGCTTTGCTTGAGGTAACTGTTGTTCTGTCTCTCTATTCACCGATAAATTCGATCGATCGATTTCATCTGGATTTTGTGATTTTGAGTCAGGATCAGGGTTTTCGTTTTTGCTCTCGGCAGGTTTTGATTTAGACTTACCAGCTACCGTTCGTTCTGAACTTTTTGGCTTTGCTTCTGTTTTGGCTTTTGAATTTTTGGTTTTGCTCTTGGCACTAGTAGTGTCTTTTGGCAAAATTTCCATGACTGGCTCCTCAACTTTCTCATCGGGATCTAATACACTAGCAAAATCAGAGATGCCTGAACTTGCACTAGGTAATGGTAACTCTGTATTACTAATGATATCATCGATCGCATCCGCCTGTTCGATCATTTTTAGGGATTGCGCTTGAGTCTGAATCACTCCTTCACCTCTCCCTGTTCCCAAGAACTTGATTACTTTCTT